>NZ_JAQYWZ010000715.1:0-399 GCF_036290945.1 Streptomyces sp. BE303 | reverse complement strand
GACGTCAAGGTCGCGAGCCTGTACTCGCACGTCCGCAACTCCCACGACCTCAAGACCCGGATCGCTCTGTTCGCCCTGGAGGAGCTCGCCGACCGCGCCGCCGACGCGGTCGCCGGACGCGCCGGCAAGGTCAAGGCCGACCCCAACTGGGCTCTCTCGGAGAAGAACTCGGTGGGCGCCGTAGCAGTCAAGACCGCGGGGGGGGGGGGGGGGGGGCGGGGGGGGGGGGGGGGGGGGGGGGGGGGGGGGGGCGGGGGGGCGGGGGGGGGGGGGGGGGGGGCCGGGGGGGGGGGGGGGGCCGGGTGGGGGGGCCGGGGGGGTGGGGGGGGTGGCTTGGGGGCGGGACCCGGTTGGGGCGGTGCTGGGGGGGGTGGTGAGGGGGGGGGGGTCGGGACTGTT
>NZ_JAQYWZ010000714.1:0-873 GCF_036290945.1 Streptomyces sp. BE303 | reverse complement strand
CACCCCTTCCGGGGGGCGGCCACGGTACCGGCGGCAGCCGCCGCCTCGACCTCGCGCCGCCCGCCATGCGGCGCTCCCCGGCCCCCACCCAGATCGGTCGAGAACCATGTCGAACGCCGAGACCACCAGATCGGACACCAAGGCGACCGCCGTCAAGGAGTCCGGCTCGGGCGTCGTCCTCGCACTGCCCGGCCACCCCAGCGCCGTCCGGTCGGTCCTGGGGTGGCCGGGCTGGACGGGCGCGTGGCCCTCGTCGGCTCGGCCTCTGGGCTGACCACCCCCCTACTGCCGGGCCGACGCCCCTGCCCCCCTCAGGGCCGTCGGCCCGGCGCCCGACCGCACGGCAACCTCCCTGCTCCCACTTCCTGCCACGGAGTTGTCCATGTCGAATCCACACCCCGAACACCTGCTCAACCACATCGCCGGCCGCTGGACACCCTCCCTGACCGGAAAAGTACGACCGAACCTGAACCCCGCCGACACCACCGACGTGATCGGCGACTTCACGGAATCCGGAACCGAGGACGCCACCACCGCCATCGACGCCGCCACCACCGCCCAACACGACTGGGACACCATCGGCCCGATCGAACGCGCCAAACTCCTCAAAACCGCCGCCACCCTCATCACCGAACGCTCCGAAACGTTCGCCGAGGCCATCACCAGGGAACAAGGCAAACGCCTCTCCGAGAGCCGAGGCGAGGTAGCCCGCTCACTGACCATCCTCGACTACACCATCGGCGAGGCCCGCCGCATCAACGGCGTCACCACCCCGGCCGAGGAGCCGCGCACCCTCGCCATGACGTTCCGGCGCCCGCTCGGCGTGGTCGGACTCATCACCCCGTGGAACTTCCCGGTCGCCATCCCGATGTG
>NZ_JAQYWZ010000713.1:0-58252 GCF_036290945.1 Streptomyces sp. BE303 | reverse complement strand
TCAAACGCGCGATCTCCAAGTACAACGCCAAAGGCACCATCGACCGGACCAGCTACAAAGCCACCATCAGCATCGACATCCTGACCACACCAGACCCGTGACAGGAATCCGCAAGCTCTATCTACACGGCATTGGAGCTAGCCCCGGCCGATGTACGGCATGGCGGTCGCCATCACCGTCGCGAACTGCACATTGGCCTCCAGCGGCAGCTCCGCCATGTGCCGCACGGTGCGGGCGACATCGGTGACGTCCATGGTCGGTTCCACCGCGATCCGCCCGTCCGCCTGCCGCACCCCCCGGGTCATCGCCGCGGTCATCTCCGTGGCGGCGTTGCCGATGTCGATCTGCCCGCAGGCGATCCGGTACGGGCGGCCGTCCAGCGACAGTGACTTGGTCAGACCCGTCACGGCGTGCTTGGTCGCGGTGTACGCGACCGAGTTCGGCCGCGGCACGTGTGCGGAGATCGAGCCGTTGTTGATGATCCGGCCGCCCTGCGGGTCCTGGGCGCGCATCTGCCGGAACGCGGCGCGCGCGCAGAGGAAGGCCCCGGTCAGGTTGAGGTCGACCACGGCCCGCCACTCGGCGACGTCCAGCTCGTCCACCGGGGCAGGGGGGCCGAACGTGCCCGCGTTGTTGAACAGCAAGTCGACCCGGCCGAAGCGGGCGACGGCCGCGGCGAAGAGCGCGTCCACGGCCGCCGGGTCGGTGACGTCGGTCGGCACCACGGCCGTGCCGGCCGCGCCGGTGCCGCACAGCCGGGCCGTCTCGTGGAGCGGATCGCCCCGGCGCCCGGCGAGGACGAGCCGCCAGCCACCGGCCGCGAGCTCCGCCGCTACGGCGCGGCCCACGCCGCTGCCGGCTCCGGTGACGACGGCGGTGCGGCGGTCGATCGGCTGGGACACGGCGGGCTCCTCTGGCGGGGCGGGGCGGGTGGGGGTGGACACGGGGTGCGGGTGACGGGTCTCGGCCGGCGGCCGGGTGGCTCGATCGTTCCCGATCCCGGGGGCCGCGTCACTGGTACGAGGATCCAAGGCTCGCCCCGTCCTGCCGGGCGGCGGGTTGTGCGCCCCGCCGTCCGAGCGCGCCCCGCCGTCCGAGCGCGCGCCCGGCCGTGCGCTCGGCCGGGCGGGCGGCTCCGCACCCGCGACGCCGTCAGGGCCGCCTCCTCACCGACCCCGCCGACCGGCGGGGATCCGCCCCCGCCGGTCGGCAGGGAGGCTTGGCAGCCTTTACCCGATCGGGAACAAACATTGGGTCTGCGCTGGTCCGCGCGCAACCGGCCCACCCCGGTCCACGTCATAAGATCGCAGGACGGCACGCCACCCCGCAGGGCGGCGCGCCGCCTCCCGGGGGTCTCGCAGGTAGCCGCGCCCCGGGCCTGTCCGGCCCCACCCGGGGCCACCGCCCTTGCTCCCCCGGAGCGGGCGCGACACCGGTCGGAGAGTTCTCACCGTGCAGCCGCAGTCCACCCGTTTCCGCGCCGTGCTGACCGGCGCCACCGCCTTCACCCTGGCCGCCGTCCTGGCGGCCTGTGGCAGTACGGACGGCAGCGCCAAGGGCGACGCGGTGAAGGGCGGCGGCGCCGCGACGGGCGCCGGCGGCGCCTCGCCCTCGACGCCCTCCTCCTCGGGCACCTCGCCCTCGGGCACCTCGCCCTCGGGCACCGCGTCCTCGGGTACCTCGCCGTCGGGCACCGCGTCGTCCTCCGCCCCCGGCTCCCCGACGGCCGGTTCCACCTCGACCTCCGCCGCGCCGGTTGCGCCGCCCCAGAGCGCCACCGGCAAGGTGTTGATGCCCACGGGTCCGGCCGCCGCCTTCACCAAGGCCCGGGACACCGCCGCCGGCCAGATCGTCATGACCACGCTGAACGGCCCCAAGTCCGGTGTCTCCGGCAAGGTCTGGGTCTGGCTGCCGCCGGAGTACAACGACCCGAAGTACGCCCGGACCGGCTTCCCGGTGCTCACCCTCTACGCGGGCGGCCAGAGCGCCGGCTACAACACCTGGACCGACAACCAGCTGCCGATCCAGGAGTACGGCGCGGACCTCTCCAAGCAGGGCAAGGCGCACCCCTTCATCATGGTGATGCCGGTGCAGAACCTCGACTCCAACGAGGCCAAGGCCCTGGAGTGCGCGGACATCCCGGGCCAGCCGAAGATGGGCACCTGGATGGCCGAGGACATCCCCGACTTCGTCCGGGCCAACTTCCGCACCGTGAAGGGCCGCGACGGCTGGGGCCTGATGGGCGCCTCCACCGGCGCGTTCTGCAGTGCGAAGCTCGCCCTCCAGCACCCGGACAAGTTCAAGGCCGCCGTCCCGATCGACGGCTACTTCGTCCCGGACTCGCCGCTCTGGAAGGGACACGACGCCGAGCGGCAGGCCAACAGCCCCGAACTGCTGGTCACCCAGGGCAAGGCCGACGTGCGGATCCTCGCCACCGCCGGCGGCGCCAACGCGTACGAGATGAAGCTGGTCAAGGCGTGGGCCGCCAAGGCCGCGCCGCCGCTCACCGTCGAGTACTACGAGCAGCCCGGCGGCAAGCACCTGACCAGCGACTTCAAGAAGATGATCCCGGACACCCTGCAGTGGCTCAGCAAGAACCTCGCAGGACCGCAGGCCGACTGAGCCGTGCTCGTGCCGAGCCCCGTGCCGGGCACCCGGCGCGGGGCTCAGCGGCACGCGGAGCCCCGCCGGCCCTCGTCGACCGCCCGGACGAACCCGCGCTCCTCGTCAGCTCCCGCCGGCCCGCCGGCCTACCGCCGTGCGTCGCCCCCCTTCCGCCCGCCCCCCTTCCGCCCGCCCGCCCGCCGGGTCGGCGGGCGTCGTCCGGGCGTGGCTGTGCGCCTTCCGGTGGCATCCGTCCTCGCCGTCCCTCCTTCGTTCCCCGGTGCGCCGGACGAACCTCACCCCCTGCACGGAGTGGGGCCGGAGGGATCTCGCGTCTCCCGAGAGTCCGGGGGGAACCCTGCGCCGGGCCCCTGACCTGCACGTCAATCGGACATTGATTCCGTCCTGATGTGCTCTGCCCACTGTGGTGGGACAGCCGGCCCGCCAGCTGTGCCCAGGTCGAGCCCAGCCCAGCCAAGCCGTGAAGAGAGTGCCATGCCCAGCCACCTGTTGCCCGTAGCGTCTCCGTCCGTCCCCGCCCAGGGGGGCTCGTCGCGTGAGCGCACCGCCGACGAGGAACCGCAGGCCGTCCGCTTCGCCGGGCTGAAGCTGGTACACGCCGCGCTCCGCCGGGACCTCGCCCGGTTGCCCAACGCGCTCCGGCTGATCCAGCCCGGCGAGGACGAGAAGGGTGCCGCACTGTTGCGGCACTGGAACTTCGTCACCACCATGCTGACCTGCCACCACGAGCAGCAGGACACCAGGATCTGGCCGATCGTCAGCCGGTTCGCGCCCGAGCTGCGGCTGCTGCTCAACTGGCTGGAGGCCGACCACCACAACCTCGATCACTCCTTCACCCGGGTCACCACCCTGGTCCGGATCGCCAGCCGGGACGCCGGCTCGGTCTGGCCGGTGGCCTACGCGATCGAGGACCTGGCGGCGCGGCTGGAGACCCATCTGAGGATCGAGGAGCGGCAGCTGCTGCCCCGGATGGAGCGGGTCTTCACGGAGAACTCCCGGGTCGGCAGCCTGTCCGAGCTGCTGGACGTGCTGCACGTCGCGGGCGGGCCGGGCACCGCCGACGCGCTCGCCTGGCTGCTGGACGGCGTCGAACCGGCGACGGTCGAGCGGTTGGTGGCGGACTGCGACGACGCGGTGGCCCGGCACTGGCCGCACTGGCAGGCGACCTACCAGCGCTGCACGGCGCCGCTGTGGGGGACGCCCGAGTCCTGGGACGTCGCCGGGGACTGACCCGCGGGCCTTTTTCGTGGCCTCGTTCTACGCGCGTGGCACGGGACGCCGACACATGTCAGTGGCACATGCCGATCGCGTCGGGGCACGGTTCGGTGCAGAACGGGCCGGGGGGAGGGCCTCGGTGGAGATCCTCTTCGGACCTCCAACTCCGTTCGACCCCTAGGGGTTTCGACCCATCCGTCTCCGAGGTGCGACCGCCCGCGCGGTCCGGGGCCGACCAGGGAGCGGGTACCGCCGAGGGGCGATGGCCGGCGCGGGAGACGCCCCTACCGTCGATGCCATGACCAGTGCGCCGACCGCTTCGCACCGCGACCGCCACCGCGACCGCCACCGCCACGACGACCGTGACTTCGACCGATCCGACCGTCACGACCACCCCGACCGCCCCGACCGCCGCGCAGGGCACCGGCCCGCTCCCGGGGCGGCCCGCCGCCTTGGCCCGGTCGCCCGCTCGGCCGCCCTCGCCGCAGGCGCCGTGCTGCTGCTCGGCGCCGGGCTCACCGCCTGCAAGGGCGGCGCCTCGCTCTGCCTCAGCGACGACAGTTGCGACGTCGTCGTCCGCACCGACAACGCCGACTCCACCCACACCGTCGAGGTGTTCGGCGGCGACCGGACCGTCCGGCTGACCGTCGGCCGGATCACCGACACCACGGCCGAGGTCAGGCTCGGCGAGGAGACCAGGACCCTCACCGAGGACACCGAGACCGCCGTCGGTACGGCGAAGATCACCCTCCGCCATGCCGACGCACGTGGGCACACAGCCGAACTCCACGTCGTCCGCTGACCGTCGGCGCCTCCGCCGCCGCCTCGCGACCGCCGGGGAGAGCCAAGGGGGTAGCCGCTGCGGGCACTGTTGCCGTGGTCCCCGAACGCGGTTACTCCGGCAGGCGGTTGAGCCAGACCATCGGCGTGACCGTGATCGCCACCTCCGGCGAGCCGTCCCACTTCACCGGCAGCCCCACCTCCTTGAGCGCCGAGACCACCTCGCGCCCGACCCGGACCGTCCGCCGGACGGCCGCCTCCGTCGACTCGCCGTCCACCTGGAAACCGCCGTACCGCAGCATCAACGAACCGCCGGTGGCGACCCGTTCGGTGTCCTGCTGGTGGAAGAAGACGAAGCCGCGCGAGTCCTCGTCGGCCTCGCCGCCGATCTCCGCGTATCCGCAGCTCGCACAGCAGGTGAAGTCCATCGCGGCGACGATGCCCTGCTCCTCCAGGGTGTCGAAGGCGGCCTCCAGCCGGTCGACGTCGGTCGTCTCCGGCCAGGACGCCTGTTCCTCCAGACGTGCCCGCCACAGCGGAGCGACGATCCGCTCCGCCTCCTCCGCCGTCAGTCCCTGGTCGTCGAGGTCCTCGACCAGGGACTCGACTATCTCGTCCGGCTCCTGGAAGCCGCACCGGATCAGCTCGCGGGCCCGTTCCTCGGCGTCCCGCAGCGCGTCGGCGGCAAGAGTGGTGTGCGCGGTGTCCTGGTCCATGCCCGTATCCAAGCACCTACCGCTGACAATCCGTCCGGCCGTCCGGGGCCCGCGGAGCAGGGCCACGGACCGGACCGCCGACAAGCCGGCGGACCGGTGCTGCCGCCTCCCCGGTCCGCCCCCTGACGACGCGTCCGCTCAGCCCGCCGCGAGCCGGAACTCCAGGTTGCCGAACCGTACCTGGTCGCCCGGTCGGACCCGCACCCCGCCGGCGATCCGGTACCCGTTCACGTGGGTGCCGTTGGTCGACCCGAGGTCGTACAGCACCCAGTCCTCGCCCTCGCGCCGCAGCTCGGCGTGGTGCCGGGAGACCGAGGCGTCGTTCAGCCGCAGCCCCGACCCGGGGATCCGGCCTATCGTCAACTTCCGTGCGCCGGCGTGCGGGAGGCTCAGGCCCGGCAGCCGTTCGACGCGCCAGGCCCCGCGCAGCCGCACCCCGAACGCCGACACCCGGCCGACCGCCCGCAGCACGAACCGTCCGACCGGGTTCCCGGCCGGCAGGTCCGCCATCGCGGCGTTCAGCTCGGACCGGCTGCTCGCGTGGAGGACGAGGTCCAGCCGTCCGAGGAAGGTGTCGTGCGACAGCCGGCCGCTGCCGGCGCCGTCCCTCAGCACGTCGAGAGCCTGCTCCCGCTCGGCCTCGGACGGCCGGACCACGTGTGTCCGGATCTCTGGAGACGTCATGGCCTGATTGTCGGCTCGTCTCCGCCCGCCTGTCCAGGCTCCCGTGCGCAGCCGACCGGTCGACCGTGCGCGGCGCCCCCGCCCGGTACGCCGTCCGGTACGCCGCTCGATCCGGCGTGGCTCCGTCCGTCGGGCCCGGCCCGGCGATCCGTACGAGCGGGTGGCCGGGCAGTGCGGCGGGGAGGCGGGCGCGCGGTGGGGCGCGGAGGCCGCCGGTGGCCGGATCAGGTCTTCCTGGCGGCTGCCAGGATCTTGACGGTGGTGTGCAGGAAGCGCGAAGTCGCCGCGCCCCGGTAGGACTTGCCGAAGAGGGAACCGCTGGTCACCCACTTGCCGTCCTTCAGGTGCACCACCACGTAGGCGGTGCCGGCGTCGGCCCCGATCACCTCGTAGTCGCCCTTCGGCGAGGTGTACGGGACCGGGAAGTCCGTGGGCAGCGGCTCGGAGAGGAAGTTCACCGTCAGCCGGACGTCAGGGGTCACCTCGACGCCGGCGAAGGGCTCGGCGGCGAGCACGGCCTCGACCTCGTCGACGGTCCGCAGCAGCACCGGCACGGGATAGCCGAGCGAGTCGGCCAGGTGCTGTTCGATCCGGTCGGTGAGGGCGGCGCGGTCCGCCGGGCCGAGGGCGTCGGCGGCGAAGAAGACGTTGCCGCTCTGGATGTACGAGCCGACGCGCTCCAGGCCGAGTTCGGCGAAGAGGGCGCGCAGCCGTTCCATCCGCACCGTCCGGCCGCCGACGTTGACGGCCCGCAGAAAGGCGATGTACGTGGTCGTGGTGGTCACCCGGCCAGTCTGGCACCGGCCACCGACACCCGGCCCGCGCGCGGTCCTCCGGCGCATGCCCCGGGCCTCCCGCGTGCGGCGCGTGCGTACGCGCCGCACGCCCGGGCGGCCGTCGGTACCGGGTGCCAGACTGGCGCCATGGCTACCTGGCAGGACTTCGAGCACGAGGCGCCGGACCTCGCCCCCGCCGTGCGGGCCCGGTTCGAGGCCAACAAGCACCACGTCCTGGCGACGCTCCGCAAGGACGGTTCCCCCCGGGTCAGCGGCACCGAGGTGGACTTCATCGGCGCGGACCTGATGCTCGGGTCGATGGGCGGAGCGGTCAAGGCCGCGGACCTCCGCCGCGACGCCCGCTTCGCCCTGCACAGCAACCCGAGCGACGAGACGCTCGCGGGCGGTGACTCCAAGGTCTCCGGCCGGGCCGTCGAGTTGACCGACGCCGCCGAGGTCGCCGCTTACGAGGCCGACCTCCCCGAGCCGCCCTCCGGCCCGTACCACGCCTTCCGGCTGGAGCTGGAACAGGTCGTGCACACCACCGTCGAGGACGACGCGGTACGGATCAGCTCCTGGCGGCCGGGCGAGCCGGTGAGGACCGTCGAGCGCCGCTGAGGCCGTGCCCACCGGCCCGGCGCCCCGGGGGCGGGACTTCCCGGCACCCCGGCGGCGCACCCGTGACGGGCCTACGGCAGGACGGACCTGACCGCCTCGGGAGTCCGCGCGACGAGTGCGTGCCCGTCGTCCGCGGTGATGATCGGGCGCTGGATCAGGATCGGGTGCTCCGCCATGGCCGCGATCCACCGGGCCCGGTCGTCGGGCTCCCGGCTCCACTGCTTCATGCCGAGCTCCTTGGCCACCGGCTCCTCGATCCGGGTGATGTCCCACGGTTCCAACGTGAGCCGCTCCAGGACCTGCTCCAGCTCGGCGGCGCTCGGCGGATCCTCCAGATAGCGCCGCACGGTGTACTTGACGCCCGCGCCCTCCAGGACGCCGAGCGCGGCACGGCACTTCCCGCAGCGCGGGTTGATCCAGATCTCCATCCCGTCAGCCTACCGACGATCCGCACGCCGCACGCCCGCCCGTGCCGTGCCCCCGCGCCCCGCGCCCGGGCCGTGCGTCGGCCCGACGGGCCCGCCGGCACGCCCCGGGGGCGTCGCGCGACCTCCCGACGCACGCCCTCCCGTGCTCCCCTCCCCCTGCCTCCCGCACTCCCGCCGACCGGGAACTACCGCCCCCCTGTCGATGGTTGGTCCCCCGAGGGAGTCGGGTCTCTGGAGGGGAGCACCGGATGGACGGCGCAGCGATCATCGAGCAGCTCATGACCACGGAGGGGAGGATCGACCCCTACCCGCTGTACGCGCGGGCCCATGAACTGGGCGCCGCGGCCACGGCCGGCCCGGGCGGGATCATGGCGCTCGGCCATACCGCCGCCAACCAGGTGCTGCGCAACCCCGCCTTCGCCCTGGAGGACGCCGCGACCCTGGCGGGGGCCGAATCCGAGCTGTTCTCGCACGCGTCGATCGCCCTGCTCAGCCGGTCGATCCTGCAGCGGAACGCCCCCGACCACGCCCGGGTCCGTTCGCTGATCGCCTCGGCCTTCAACGCCCGCCGGGTGGCGGCGCTCCGCCCGACGATCGCGACGGCGGTGGGGCGGCTGCTCGGCGAGATGGCCGAGCGGGGTGCCGACGGCTCTCCGGTCGACTTCATGGAGGCCTTCGCCTTCCGGCTGCCGGTCGAGGTGATCTGTGAACTGCTCGGCGTCCCGGCCGCGGACCGATACCGCTTCCGCACCCTGGCGTCGGACCTCACCATCGCCCTGGAGCTGGTCGAGGACCTCGCCGAACTCGACTCCGCCGACACCGCCGCCGAGGAACTGTCCTCCTACTTCACCGGGTTGGTCGCCGAACGACTGGCCCGCCCGACCGGCGACCTGGTCAGCGACCTGGCCCGGATCGCCGCCGACTCCCCGGACCGGATCTCCGGCCAGGAGCTGCTGAGCAACCTCGTCCTGCTCCTGGTGGCCGGATTCGAGACCACCACCAACCTGCTCGGCAACGGCCTCGCCCAGCTCTTCCACCACCCGGAGGCCGCGGACGGGCTGCGCACCGGTGCGCTGCCCCCGGGGCTCTTCACGGACGAGGTGCTGCGCTTCGACTCGCCGGTCCAGCTCACCACCCGGGTCGCCGCCGCCGACGGGCTGACGGTGGCCGACCTGCCCGCGCCGCCCGGCACGGTGGTGTTCGTCATGCTGGGCGCGGCCAACCACGACCCGACCCGCTACCTGCGCCCCGAGCGCTTCGACCCGACCCGGACGGACAGCCAGCCGCTCAGCTTCGGCGGCGGGCCGCACTTCTGCCTCGGCAGTCAGCTCGCCCGCCTGGAGGCGGACGTCGCCGTGCCCGCCCTCCTCGACCGCTTCCCGAGGCTGGCCCCCGGCGGCGTGCCGACCCGCCGTGACCGCCTCGTCCTGCGGGGCTTCGACACGCTCCCCGTCACGGTCCGCTGACGCACAGGAGCAGCCCCTCGGCGTTCGTCCCCGCCCCCGCCCCGCCCTGGTCCTGCCTTCGGCCACGAGGACTGTTTGGTGGATCGATCACATTTGCGCCGGTTTCCCCCCGTTCGTCTGTCGCTTTACCTATCTTTTGTCCCTGAGGAGAGGGATCCGGGGGGTGCCCGTCAGCCACCCCGTCGGGCTGGGCGGGGTTCGGCTCCCCGAGCACCCGCCCGAAGGGAACACCCGATGGGCGCCCGCCCCGTGCGCCCCGCATACCCACGGACGCCCTCCTGCCGTACGCGCTGATCGCCGTCGTGACGGCGCTCGACGTCCTGGTCGGCGCCACGATCCTGCTCGCCCTGCTGGCGGCGCCACCGGCCCTCGCCGCCGTGGGCTCCGCGCCCCGGCGGGTCCTCCTCGTCGGAACCACCGCGCTCCCCTCGCCTGCCTGGGGGCAGCGGCCGTCAACGGCATCCCGACCTAGGAGCGCGCCTTCGTGGCCTACGGCGCGGTGGTCGCCGTGACGGCCGCGGGCGCCTGCGCCTCCGGCGCCCACCGCCGGGCCGAGGCGCACCGGAGGGACGCCGAGGAGCAGCGCCGCCTGGCCGAACGCGACCTGGCCGACGCGCAGGCCGTCGCCACGTCGCCCAGAACCTCATCCTCGGCCCGGTGCCCGCCCGCAACGGTTCGCTCGACCTGGCCGTCTCCTGCACCTCCGCCGCGGCCGGCGCCCGAGGGCCCGGATGCGCCCGGCGGCCCCCTCCCGCACACCGCGGCGGTAGGCCGCTAGCCCTTCGGGCGGCGCCGGGCGAGGAAGAAGCCGATGATCAGGCCGACCACCAGGGTCACCGTCAGGACCACCCACAGGGGCAT
The DNA here is from genome assembly GCF_036290945.1 of Streptomyces sp. BE303. Classification (NCBI taxonomy): domain Bacteria; kingdom Bacillati; phylum Actinomycetota; class Actinomycetes; order Kitasatosporales; family Streptomycetaceae; genus Streptomyces; species Streptomyces sp. BE303. Next base: position 48,083 of record NZ_JAQYWZ010000713.1, on the reverse strand, counting down.
CGTGACGTCGACGATCCACATGGTGATCGAGACCGACTCCGTGTTGGCCGCGATGAACCAGACAGCGAGGACCGCGAGGACGGCGATCCCGATCGTACGCAGCCGCAGGGCCCGGCCCTTGACCGTGACGGTCGGCGGAGCGTGCGGCGGCGGAGTGTTCTTCGCCATGCCCCCAGTATCGCGCGGCTCCCGCCGCCCCACCCGCCCAGTCGCCCGCAGCACGGCGCCGGGCCCCGTCGCACTCCGGTGAGAGCGACGGGGCCCGGGGGCGCCTGCGTGTCCGACCCGCCCGCGCCCCCGGCCGCAGCCGGGACACACGTCGCGGTGTCCGCGGTCTACAGGTCGTAGTAGAGCTCGAACTCGTGCGGATGGGGCCGGAGGGCGATGGGGGCGATCTCCTGGGTGCGCTTGAAGTCGATCCAGGTCTCGATCAGGTCGGGCGTGAAGACGTTGCCCGCGAGCAGGTACTCGTGGTCGGCCTCCAGGGCCTCCAGGACGGCCGGGAGGGAGGCCGGCACCTGGGGGACGTTGGCGTGCTCCTCGGGGGCCAGCTCGTAGAGGTCCTTGTCGACCGGCTCCAGCGGCTCGATCTTGTTCTTGATGCCGTCCAGGCCGGCCATCAGCATGGCGGCGAAGGCCAGGTACGGGTTGGAGGCCGGGTCGGGCGCGCGGAACTCGATGCGCTTGGCCTTGGCGTTGGAGCCGGTGATCGGGATGCGGATCGCGGCCGAGCGGTTGCGCTGCGAGTAGACCAGGTTGACCGGGGCCTCGAAGCCGGGCACCAGGCGGTGGTATGAGTTCACCGAGGGGTTGGTGAAGGCCAGCAGCGACGGGGCGTGCTTGAGCAGACCGCCGATGTAGTAGCGGGCGGTGTCGGAGAGCCCGGCGTAGCCCTGCTCGTCGTAGAAGAGCGGGGAGCCCTCGGTCCACAGCGACTGGTGGACGTGCATGCCCGAGCCGTTGTCGCCGAAGATCGGCTTCGGCATGAAGGTGGCGGTCTTGCCGTTGCGCCAGGCGACGTTCTTGATGATGTACTTGAACAGCATCAGGTCGTCGGCGGCGTGCAGCAGGGTGTTGTACTTGTAGTTGATCTCCGCCTGGCCGGCCGTGCCGACCTCGTGGTGCTGGCGCTCGACCTCCAGGCCGGCCTTGGCCAGCTCCAGGGACATCTCGGCGCGCAGGTCGGCGAAGTGGTCGACGGGCGGGACGGGGAAGTAGCCGCCCTTGTACTTGACCTTGTAGCCGCGCGCGTCGCCCTCGGCGGAGCCGGTGTTCCAGGCGCCCGCCTCCGAGTCGATGTGGTAGTAGGAGGCGTTGGCGCTGGTGTCGAACCGCACCGAGTCGAAGACGTAGAACTCGGCCTCGGGCCCGAAGAAGGCGGTGTCGGCGATGCCGGAGGAGGCGAGGTAGGCCTCGGCCTTCTTGGCGACGTTGCGCGGGTCGCGGCTGTAGGCCTCGCCGGTCACCGGGTCCTGGATGAAGAAGTTGATGTTGAGGTGCTTCACCTGGCGGAACGGGTCGAGCCTGGCCGTGGCGAGGTCGGGGACCAGGGCCATGTCCGACTCGTGGATGGCCTGGAAGCCACGGATCGACGAGCCGTCGAACATCAGGATCTCGGACGGGTCGAAGGTCGCCGCAGGTACGGAGAAGTGCTGCATGACGCCCGGCAGGTCGCAGAACCGGACATCGACGAACTTGACGTCGTTGTCCTGAATGAACTGCTTCACTTCGGTGGCGTTGTTGAACATTCGTCCTCCTCGGCGTGCGAATGGGGCTCACCCTAGGAATGGCCCGTTTCCGACCGGTGACCCAGTCGTTTCCTGAATGTTAACCGCCGTTGTCGGGCGGGCGGCAAAGACGTACGGGTCTGGACAAAACGCCTCGCCCTCCCAGGTGGGGCCCTCCAGGTGGTCTGGACCACTTGGAGAGGGTGACGGAAAGCCCGAGTGGTGCGGTTCACTCTTCGGTGGGCTACCCCGGGGCTACCTCGGGGCTACCCCGGGACTTCTCCGGATTCCTCGGGGGAGCCGGTGGCGGTGCCGGGTGTATGCCCGGTTAGTGTGGATCGGTGGACACCAGAGAAGCGTTGGGATCGTGGATCGACGGCCCGAAAGCGGCCGCCGAGAAGATGGGCGCCGACTTCGGCTACCGCGGTGAGCGCCTCGGGCTGCCCCAGGAGGGCCCCGGCTCGGTCGGCGGCCCCGGCCGCCGGATGGGCGCGCTGTTCGTCGACGGCTGGCTGGTCGCGCTGGTCGCCTTCGGGCTGGTCTCCAAGGGATCCCCGGCCTCGGCGAACCTGTGGACCACCCCGCTGTTCTTCACCGTCACCGTCCTGCTGATCGCCACGACGGGGACGACCGTCGGCAAGCGGCTGTTCGGCCTGCGGGTGGTCCGCCTGGACGGCAGCCGCGCCACCATCCCGCAGGTGCTGCTGCGCACGCTGCTGCTCTGCCTGGTGGTGCCGGCCCTGGTCTGGGACCGCGACACCCGGGGTCTGCACGACAAGGCGGTCGGCACGGTCGAGGTCCGGATCTGACCGCCCGGACCGCGACCCCCTGATCACCGACCGGAAACACGGAACGGCCCCGCCGCGGTAACTCCGCGGCGGGGCCGTTCCGTGTCGTAAGGGGAGGGGGTCAGCGGGCCTGGCCACCCTTGGGCATCCGGGCGCCCTTGGGCATCGGGCCCTTGGGGATCGGCGCCTTGGAGAGCAGGTCGCCCAGCGCCCGCAGGCGGTCGTTGGTCTCGGTGACCTGGGCGGCGGTGATGGCACGGGGCAGGCGCATCAGGTGGATCTGCAGCTTCTTGAGCGGAATCTCGCCCTCGCCGGTGCCCACCACGATGTCGTGCACCGGAACGTCGCCGACGATCCGCGCCATCTTCTTCTTCTCCGACGCCAGCAGCTGGCGGACCCGGTTCGGGTTGCCCTCGCCGATCAGCGCGATACCGGCCCGGCCCACGGCGCGGTAGACCGCGTCCTGGTTGCGGGTGACCGCGACCGGGGTGGAGTTCGCGCTCCAGCCCCGTCGGATGTTGTTCAGTACCGCCGCGACCGCTCCCGGCTGCCCCTCCATCTGTCCGAACGCTGCGCGCTCGGCCCTGCGCCCGAAGACGATCGCCATGGCGAGGAACGCCACGATGAAGCCCAGGATGCCCAGGTAGACAGGGTGGTCGATCGCGAAGCCGATGGCGAGGAACACGCCGAAGGTCAGCAGGCCGACGCCGGCGATGATCAGGCCGATCTTGGTGTCGACCTTCTTGGTCATGGTGTACGCCAGGCGGATCTGCTTCAGTCGCCCGGGGTTCTCGGATGTTTCCCTCGCCATAACGCTCATGGTACGTGGCGTGGGTACGGGATATCCAAGCCCGGGTACCCGTTCGCCCCGAACCGTGACCCGTGCGTGCTCGTACCGGCGCCTTCGACGGCGTCCCGCAGGGGCTCCGTCAGCGGCCCGCGGCTTTCGCCCGGGCGGTCGCGACGAGCGAGTCCCGCTCCCTGTCCGCCGCGTACTGGCGGTTCTCGCAGACCGCTGACCAGGCATTCCGCCGGGCCTGGCGCTGGCCGCCCGCCAGCAGCACGCTCTCGGCCAGCCGCAGCGCGGTGCCCACCGACCGGATACCGACCCGCATGCCGAACAGCTCCTCTCGTGGCTCGGAAGTTTTCCTGCGAGGACCCGTTCGTCCCCGCGTCCGCGCGGCCACCACGTCTCGTGGCCGAGAAAAATCGAACGACCGCGGCGGACCCATCGTCCCCACCCCGTGTTACCAGTCCGTGACCAGGCAGTCAAAGCCCGGTGAAGCGAAAGGGGCGGAGCCGAAGCTCCGCCCCTCCGATGGCGTAAAACCGTCGGCCCGCACCGGAGCGCGGCTCAGACCGCCGCCTGCTCGTGCTGCGCGCGGTGCTCCAGCGCCTGCCGGTACAGCCGCCCGGCGCGGTACGACGAGCGCACCAGCGGGCCGGACATGACCCCGGCGAAGCCGAGCTCCTCGGCCTCCTGCTGCAGCTCGACGAACTCGTGCGGCTTGACCCAGCGCTCCACCGGGTGGTGGCGCAGCGAGGGGCGCAGGTACTGGGTGATGGTGATCAGCTCGCAACCGGCCCCGACCAGGTCGGCCAGCGCCTGGCTGACCTCCTCGCGGGTCTCGCCCATGCCCAGGATCAGGTTGGACTTGGTGACCAGGCCGGCGGCCCGGGCCTGCGTGATGACGTCCAGGGAGCGCTCGTAGCGGAACGCCGGGCGGATCCGCTTGAAGATCCGCGGCACCGTCTCGACGTTGTGCGCCAGCACCTCGGGGCGGGACGAGAAGACCTCGGCGAGCTGCTCGGGCACCGCGTTGAAGTCGGGGATCAGCAGCTCGACGCCGGTGCGGCCGCTCTCGCGGCCCGCCGTCATCGCGTGCACCTGGCGGACGGTCTCGGCGTACAGCCAGGAGCCGCCGTCCGGCAGGTCGTCGCGGGCCACGCCGGTGATGGTGGCGTAGTTGAGGTCCATGGTGACGATGGACTCGGCGACACGGCGCGGCTCGTCGCGGTCGAAGTCGGCGGGCTTGCCGGTGTCGATCTGACAGAAGTCGCAGCGGCGGGTGCACTGGTCACCGCCGATGAGGAAGGTCGCCTCGCGGTCCTCCCAGCACTCGAAGATGTTGGGGCAGCCGGCCTCCTGGCAGACGGTGTGCAGCCCCTCCTTCTTCACCAGCGACTGGAGGGCGTTGTACTCCGGGCCCATCTTCGCGCGGGTCTTGATCCACTCGGGCTTCCGCTCGATGGGGGTCTCGCTGTTGCGGACCTCCAGGCGGAGAAGCTTCCTGCCGTCGGGTGCGACAGCGGACACGTGCGACTCCTAGAACTAGACGGGGTACCCCCAGGGTACGCCTGTGCTTGTACGGCCTTCGTCGGGGCAGTGGCCCTGCAATCGCAGGGCAACAGCGGTACCGGCGGGTAGATTCCCCGGAAGCCGCCCGGGACTTCGGGGTGGCGGCTCCGGGCGCGGGCGTTCGGGGCCGGGCCCGGTGGGCGGCGGCCGGAGCTCAGTGGCGGAGCGCCGGCTCCGGGAGTTCCGCGAGCACCTCGGCCAGGTGCTTCTCGACCAGCGGCAACGCTTCGGCGACCGGGAGGTCCCGTCCCAGCTCACCGGCCAGCGAGGCGACGCCGGCGTCCCGGATGCCGCACGGCACGATCTTGTCGAACCAGGTCATGTCCGGGTCGCAGTTGAGCGCGAAGCCGTGCATGGTCACCCCGCGCGCGACCCGGACGCCGATCGCGGCGAGCTTGCGGTCGTCGCCGCGCTGCCCGGCGTTGGAGGGCGCGTACTCGGGGCCGGCGAGGCGCGGGTCGATGCCCAGCGGCAGGCCCATCCGCAGCGTGAGTTTGCCGATGTCCACCACCTGCGACGGGTCCACCACCGCGTCCGGGATGCTGTCGCCCAGCACCCAGACGCCGCTGCGGCCCTCGATCCGGGTGGTCTCCACGCCGGACGCGCCGCAGGCGCGGATCAGGGCCTCCTCCAGTCGGCGCACGTACGCGATCACGTCGATCGGATCGGGCAGCTTCACGATCGGGTAGCCGACCAGCTGGCCCGGGCCGTGCCAGGTGATCTCGCCGCCCCGGTTGACCTCGACCACCGGGGTGCCGTCCAGCGGCAGGTCGGCGGGGTTGGTGCGCTTGCCCATGGTGTACACCGGCGGGTGCTCCAGCAGCAGCACCGTGTCCGGGATCTCGTCCGCGACCCGCAGGGCGTGCAGCCGCTGCTGCTCCTCCCAGGCCTCCTGGTAGGGCACGGAGCCCTCGCCTATGCCCATCCGCACGAAACGTACGTTCTCGCTCACCAACTGCTCCTTGCCAGGCGTTCGAGACCAACCTGGCCACTGTACGCCCGCCCGCCGAGGGGCCGTCCAGGTGCCTGCGGCCGTGCTCGCCCCCCGTGCTCGCCCCCGTCCCGCGCCCGGCCCGCGACCCGGTCGCCGCCGTCGTGGCCGCTCAGGTGTCCGAGAGCAGCTGCAGCCGGAGGGCCAGCTGGAGCTCCAGCGAGCGCTCGGGGTGGTTCCAGTCCCGTCCCAGCAGCACTTCGACCCGGTCCAGCCTCTGCACCACCGTGTTCACGTGGACGTGCAGCTCGTCCTTGGCCCGGGTGAGGCTGCCGCCGCAGTCGAAGTAGGCGCGCAGGGTGCGGACCAGCTCGGTGCCGCGCCGGCCGTCGTAGTCCAGCAGCGGGCCGAGCGTCGCCCGGACGAAGCCGTCCACGTCGTGGCCGTCGCCGAGCAGGACGCCGAGGAAGCCGAGCGCCCGGGCCGAGGCTCCGTCCCCGGCCCGGCCCAGGACCCGCAGTGCCCGCACGCAGCGCAGGCCCTCGGCGTGGGCGGCGGCGAGCGCCACCGGTCCGGCGGCGGGGCGGCCGGCGCCCACGGTGACCGGGAACCCGGCCAGCCGGGCGAGCCGCTCGGCGGCCTGCTCGGCCGCCCGCAGGGCGGCGTCCCCGCCCTCGTCGGCGCCGTCGGGGACGAGCAGCACCACCGCCTCGCCGTGCTCCGCGCTGATCCCCCTGGAGCCGAACAGGTACCGTCCGGCCGCGCCGGCCAGCCGGGAGCGGTCGCCGGCGGCGGTGGAGGCCGCGCCCGCCGCCGTGGTTCCACCGGCCGGTTCGGCCGGTTCGGCGACCAGGACCAGGTGCGGTCGGCCGAGGTCCACGCCGAGCCGCCGGCCGCGCGCGGTCAGCCCGGCCGGGTCCCGCTCGGGGGCGGTGAGCAGGTCCGTCAGCAGTTCGCCGCGGACCCGGTTCTCCGTCTCGGCGACCGAACGGCGCAGCAGCAGGAGCAGCGCGGTCACCACACCGGCCCGCTCGAACAGCCGCCGGTCGGCGTCGTCGAGGTCCGGGCGACCGCGCAGCACCAGGGTGCCGAGCTGCTCCTGGCCGGCCAGTACCGCGCAGACCCAGGCGTCGCCGTGCGGGACCGAGCGGCCCTCGGCGCGGGACGCGGCGGCGGCTTCGGCGAGCCCGGCTCCGGGCCCGGACCGTCCGGCCAGCGGCTCGCCCTCGGCGTCCAGGACCGTTATCCCGCCGCCGAGGAGGGCGGCCACGGCGGCCGCCACGTCCGGCACCTCGGCACCGCGCAGGACCAGGTCGGTCAGCCGGTCGTGGCCCTGCTCGGCGCGCTGGACGGCGTCGGAGTGGGCGCGGATCAGCGCGTTGGCGGTGTTCAGCTCGGCGAGCGCGGCCCGGGTGTCGGCCAGCGACTTGGCGGTGTCCAGGGCGATCGCGGCGTGTGCGGCCAGGGTGCAGAGCAGCGCGACCTCGTCGGGGGAGAAGGTGCGCGGCGAGCGGTCGGCGGCGAACAGGACGCCGATGACCCGGCCGCCGAGGAGCAGCGGCACTCCGATGATCGCCACCAGGCCCTCGTCCAGGACGCCCGCGTCGATGGTGCCGGTGTGGTGGAACCGGTCGTCGGCGCGGTAGTCGGGGGAGGCGTACGGGCGGGCGGTCTGTGCGACCAGCCCGCCGAGTCCGTCGCCGAGGCTGAGCCGCAGGGTCTGGAAGAGGACGGACACCGAGCCGTCGGTGACCCGCATGTAGGTGTCGCCGGCGGCCTCGTCCGGGAGGGTCAGGTAGGCGGTGTCGGTGCCGAGCAGCATGCGGGCCCGGCGGACGATGGCCTGCAGCACGGTGTCGAGGTCCCGGGAGGCGGCGAGGTCCCCGGCGGTGTCGAAGAGGGCGGTCAGCTCGGCCTCGCGGCGACGGTGCTGACGCAGCGTCCGGTGCACGCGCAGCGCCTGCCAGGTGGCCTCGTCGATCTCGTCCAGGACGGCGGCCGGCGCACCCCGGCGGCGGGCTTCGGCGAGCACGTCGGTGAAGTCCTCGGTGGCGGCGCCGGAGGCGAGCAGGTCGAGGAGCTTCCGGAGCGCCGGCGCCGAGCCGGGCTGAAGGTCGTTCGCGGCGAGGTCGTTCGTGGCGCGGTCGTTGATGGCGCGGTCGTTCACGGGTGCGGCCGCCAATCGGCAGTGGGTCTCAAGCCCTGGGGAGGGAAGCGCGATCGTAGCTGGTCAGCCCGGGTGCCCGCGGGCGGCCTGCGCTCGCCCGTCGTGAGCGCAGGCCGCCGTACGTACCGTCAGGCCGCCCGTGGTGTCAGGCGGTTGCCGGCTTTGCCGCCGTCGCCGTCCCCTGTCCGGCCTCCGCCGCCGCGTCCCCCGACGTCTCCTCCTCCGCCTCCGCCAGGTCGTGCCCCCGCGTCTCCCGTCCGCAGAGCACGGCCAGCACGGTGATCACGGCGGCGATCGCCACGTACACCGAGATCGGGGTGGAGCTCCCGTGGTCCTTCAGCAGCGCGGTGGCGATCAGCGGGGCGGGCGCGCCCGCCGCGACCGAGGCGAACTGGGCGCCGATCGAGGCGCCCGAGTAGCGCATCCGGGTGGCGAACAGCTCGGAGAAGAAGGCGGCCTGGGGCGCGTACATCGCGCTGTGGAAGACCAGTCCGACGGTCACCGCCAGCAGGAGCGAGCTGAAGGATCTGGTGTCGACCAGTCCGAAGAAGACGAACGCCCAGGCGCCGACGCCCACCGCGCCGACCAGGTACACCGGTTTGCGCCCGACCCGGTCGGAGAGCGCCCCGAAGACCGGGATCAGGGCGAACTGGATCGCCGAGGCGATCAGCACGGCGTTGAGCGCGGTCTGCTTCGGCAGGTGGACGTGGTTGACGGCGTAGGCGAGGACGAACGTGGTCATGACGTAGTACGAGATGTTCTCCGCCATCCGGGCGCCCATCGCCACCAGCACCTCCCGCCAGTGGTGTCGCAACACCGCCACCAGCGGCGTCTGTTCGGGCTTCCCCAGGGCCGCCTCGCGCGCCTCGGCCCGGGCCAGGGCCTGCTTGAACAGCGGCGACTCGTCCACCGCCAGCCGGATCCACAGCCCGACGCCGACCAGCACCGCCGACAGCAGGAACGGCACCCGCCAGCCCCAGGAGAGGAAGGCCTCCTCCGACTGCACGGTGGTCAGCAGCGACAGGACGCCGGCCGCCAGTAGGTTCCCGGCCGGTGCGCCGCTCTGCGGCCAGGACGCCCAGAACCCGCGCCGCCGGGCGTCGCCGTGCTCCGACACCAGCAGCACCGCGCCGCCCCACTCGCCGCCGAGCGCGAACCCCTGCACCAGCCGCAGCACGGTGAGCAGGACCGGCGCCGTCGCCCCGATCGAGTCGTACGTCGGCAGACAGCCGATCAGGGTGGTCGACCCGCCCATCAGCAGCAGGCTCACCACGAGCAGCTTCTTCCGCCCCACCCGGTCCCCGAAGTGCCCGAACACCAGGGCCCCGAGCGGCCGGGCCGCGAACCCGATGGCGTAGGTGAGGAAGGAGAGCAGCGTGCCGGTCAGCGGATCGCTGTTCGGGAAGAACAGCTTCCCGAACACCAGCGCCGCCGCCGTTCCGTACAGGAAGTAGTCGTACCACTCGATCGTCGTTCCTATGAGGCTGGCGGCCACGACTCGTGGCAGTGAACCTCTCGTGTCCTTCGGGGCGTCGGCGCTGCTCATGGTCACCACTTCCGGCTGGGGGACGGTGTTGCCACAAGGTAGGAACTCCCTTGCCCGGATCCTATGGTGGAGGCCGATACATCAATGGGCGGCGATATGGGCGAGGGGGCCATAGGCCCCGGAGGGTGGGACGCCCGACCGCGCGGTTGACGCGGTAGTCGCGATGCCCCGACGAGCCGGCGGGGCCGCCGGCGAGTGGTTGCGACCACGGCACCTGCGCGGAGCTCCGACCGGGGATCTCCGGGCACTTGCCGCTGCGGACGCCGAGCAGCCGGCGGTCCTCGGCCCCGGCCCACTTCTGCTCTCCGGTCTTCGCCGCGCGGTCAACGGGCGGTCCAGCCGCCGTCGATCGGGAGGCTGGCGCCGGTGACGTAGGAGGCGTGCGGGGAGCAGAGCCAGAGGACCAGCCGGGCGACCTCGTCGGGTTCGATCAGGCGCTTGACGGCGGTGCGGTCGAGCATGATCCGTTCCACCACCTCGTCCTCGGGGATGCCGTGGGCGAGTGCCTGGTCGGCGATCTGACGCTCCACCAGGGGGGTCCGGACGTAGCCCGGGTTGACGCAGTTGCTGGTGACGCCGTACGGCGCGCCCTCCAGCGCCACCGTCTTGCTCAGCCCCTCCAGCGCGTGCTTGGCGGTCACGTAGGCGGACTTGAAGGCGCTGGCCCGCAGGCCGTGGACGGAGGAGACGTTGACCACCCGCCCCCACTCCCGCGCGTACATGTGCGGGAGGGTCCGGCGCAGGATCCGGAACGGCGCCTCGACCATCACCCGCTGGATCAGCAGGAACCGGTCGACCGGGAACTCGTGCAAGGGCGCGACGTGTTGGAGGCCCGCGTTGTTGACCACGATGTCGGCGTCGGCCGGCAGCGCCTCCACCGCCTCCGGGTCGGAGAGGTCGGCGACGTGGGCGACGCCGCCGATCCGCCCGGCGAGCCGGCGGGCGGGCTCGCCGGCGACGTCGACGACGTAGACCCGGGCGCCGGCCGCGGCGAGGGCTTCGGCGCAGGCGCGGCCGATGCCCGAGGCGGCCCCGGTGACCAGGGCGGTGCGGCCGTCGAGCGGGCGGTCTGAAGTGGTGTCCATGGCCCAGAACGGTAGGAATCCGGCGGCTTCCCTCCTATGTGGCGAACCCCTACAGCATCAGGGTGAACTGTGGTGATCACCGTCATGACGGTCCATCGGCGGGAGGAGTCGTGAAAGCCAAACCGATCGCTGGGCGTCTTCCCCACAATGGGCGCGGATGCTTCACCCGTTCGGAGGATTGCTCGGTCAGAACCACCCATAGCGCCCGAATGCTCGCTACATTCACGCCGATTCCCGACAGGGGGCGTCGCCACAGGCAGCCGAACCGCTGGTGGAGCCGGTGCGGCGTCCGAGAGGTGTTGACTGACTATGCCCCAAAGGCCTGTAACCGACAGCCCGGCGTACGGACCGCTCGACCCGCTCGACCAGCACCGAGGTCCGGTCGGCCGGGCCCTTCCGGACGCCCCCGACACCCCGACCGCCGACGAGCTGCGGCTTCCCGTCCAGGCCACGCCCGACCGGCACCCGACCGTGCTCGCCACCGCCGACGAGCCGCCCCGGCCGGCCCAGGTCGACCCCGCGGGCGGCCGTCCGGCGGGCCGGACGGGAGGTCAGTCGGGCGGCCACTCCGGGTCGGCCACGCAGAACCTCCAACTGGCCGCCCTGATCGAGGAGGCGGGCTTCTCGCACGCCGGGCTGGCCCGCCGGGTCGACCAGCTCGGCCTGGAGCACGGCCTGGACCTGCGGTACGACAAGACCTCGGTCACCCGCTGGCTCCGCGGCCAGCAGCCGCGCGGCGCCACCCCGGCACTGATCGCCGAGGTGTTCACCCGCCGGCTCGGCCGCCGCCTCACCGCCCAGGACCTCGGCCTGGACGCCTGCGCCCCGGTCTACGCGGGCCTGGAGTTCGCCGAGACGCCGCAGGAGGCGGTGGACATCGTGGCGAGCATGTGGCGCAAGGACAACGGCCCGCAGTCGGAGCTGCGCCGGATCGCCTTCACCCCGGCCGGGCTGGTCGTGCCGAGCCGGGACTGGCTGATCGGCCGGACCGACGAGCGGGTCGCGCGGGACGGCTCCACCCTGGCCAGGCCCGATCCGGGCAGTGGCGCGCCGTCCGCCGGACCACCCGGCCCGGGTGCGCCCGGCGGCTCCGCCGCGCCTCCGGCCCGCGGCTCCGCCCCGGGCACCTCCGGCACGCCCGGAACGGGCCTCGGCCGGGCTGCGACCCCGGCCGGATCGGCCACCGGAGCGGCTCCGGCCGCCGCGGGCACGCCCGCCGGGGCGACTGCGGGGCCCGCCTCCGGGACGGCCGCCGGCACGACCGCGCTCGGCCGGGTGCCGACCCAGAGCCGGCGTCCGCCCATCGCCGTCGAGCCGCCGTACCACGACCCGGCCCGCGAGCCCCGCCCGGCGCTGCGGGTCGGCCGGGGGGACATCGCGGCCATCCGCGCCGTCGGCGACCTCTTCCGCGCGCTGGACCACGCCTACGGCGGCGGCCACGCCCGCCAGGCGCTGGTGCGCTACCTGGAGAGCGAGGCCGAGCCGATGCTGCGGGGCCGCTACGGCGAGCAGATCGGCCGCGCGCTGTTCGGTGCCGTCGCGGACCTCACCCGACTGGCCGGGTGGACGTCCTTCGACATCGCCGCGCACGGCCTCGCCCAGCGCTACTTCGTCCAGGCCCTGCGGCTCTCCCAGGCCGCCGGCGACCGCGCGCTCGGCGGGTACGTCCTGGTGACGATGAGCCAGCAGGCCGTGCACCTCGGCCACGGCCGGGAGGCCGTCCAGCTGGCCAGGGTCGCCCAGCAGGGCGTCGGCGGAGCCGTGCCGCCCACGGTGCAGGCGCTGCTGCACGCCGCCGAGGCGCGTGGGCACGGCCTGCTCGGCGACGTCCGCTCCTGCACCACCGCGCTGGTCCGCGCCGAGCGGTCGCTGGCCGCGGCCCGGGCGGGCGACGAACTGCCCTCCTGGGCCCGGTTCTTCGACGAGGCCCAGCTCTCCGACGAGTTCGCCCACTGCTACCGGGACCTCCAGCAGTGGCGGACGGCCGCCCAGCACGCCGAGAAGTCGCTGCGGCTGCGTTCGCCCGCCTACGCCCGGAGCCGGATCTTCTGCCGGCTGGTGCTGGCCACCGCCCGGCTCGGGATGGGCGACCTCGACGAGGCCTGCGGCATGGCCACCGACGCGCTGCGGGCGGCGGGGGAGATGCGGTCGGCCCGCTCGCTGGAGTACGTGCGGGACTTCCACCGCCGGCTCACCCCGTACCGGGGCAGCCCGGTGGCCCGGGCGTTCGAGGAGACCGTGCGCCAGGCGGGGGTGATCTGATCGGCATACGCCCGAGCCCCGGGCGGCGGAGCGCCTACCGGTTCTCGGTGTTCACCAGCTCTCGGCGTTCACCCGTGGCCGGTCGCCCTCGCCGGCGGCCGGCGGGCGGACGTCCCCGCGCAGTCGCTGGGCGGTGAGCGGGAAGCACAGCACCGAGAGCATCCCCGCGCCGACCAGTGCGGCGGCCGTGGAGGACGGCAGGTGCCCAGAGTCGACCTCGATGGTGGTGATGACCACGACCAGTGGCAGCGCCGTCGCGCCGTACAGCCCGAGCGCCACCCGGTCGCGCCGTCCGAGCCCGACCGGGGCGATCAGCGCCGCGGGCAGCCCGCGCACGGCCAGCAGCAGGGCCAGGAAGAGCGGGACGAGCAGCAGCGTGCCCGGATCGTCCAGCAGCGCCGAGAGGTCGAAGTTCATCCCGCTCACGACGAAGAACACCGGGACGAGGAAACCGAAGCCGATGCCCTCCAGCTTGGCCTCGATCACCTCGCCCTCGGCCTCCGGGACGTCGGACAGCAGCAGCCGGGAGACGATGCCGGCGGTGAACGCGCCGAGCAGCATGTCGAGGTCCAGCCAGAGCGCGGCCGCGACCATGGTCGCGAGCGCGAGGATCACGGTACGGACGGCGAACTGGCCGGAGGTGCGCAGCGTGCGCCGGATCAGCCGGGTCATCCGGACCGGCCGGGCGCGCCGGGCGTAGCCGATCGCGACGGCGGTGATCACCGCGAAGGCGGCCAGGATGACGGCGGTCCTGGCCGGGGTGTTGCCGCTGAGCAGGACGGCGATGGCGATGATCGGCCCGAACTCGCCGACCGCGCCGGTGGCCATCACCAGCGAGCCGAACGGGGTGGGCAGCTCCCCGGAGTCGCGCAGGATCGGCAGGATGGTGCCCAGTGCCGTGGTGGTCAGAGCCAGCCCGGTGAAGGCGCCGTCCAGTGGGTCGGGGTTGACGAGCGCCCCGACGCCGAGCGCGGCCACCAGGGTGACCAGCCACGCGGTGCCCGCCTGCCGGAGCGGGCCGCCGCGCAGCTTGGCGAAGTCGATCTCGTACCCGGCCAGGAACATCAGCATGGCCAGACCGAGCTGGGAGAGCGCGTCGACGAAGTCGTCGGTGCGCACCCAGCCCAGGACGTCCGGGCCGATCAGGACGCCGAGCACGATCTCGAACACCACGGTGGGGACGGCGATCCACCGCAGCAGCCGGTCGGCGAGCAGCGGCGCGGCCACCGCGGCGGCCGGGACCAGGATCAGCGCGAGCGGTTGGACCTCAGGCCCGGCGCTCACCGGGCGTCCGGCGGAGGGGGAGGAACCATCCGATCAGCGGTCATATCGGCATACTGGCACGCGGCCGGGCCCCTCTCCGGCAGCCCGGCCGCGTGCCGGTGACGGCAACGGGCCCGTCAGGCCGCCGCCTCCGCCTCCCGCACGGCCAGCGGCAGCCCGAGGTCACGGACCACGGCCTCGGCGGCCCGGCGTCCGGACACCAGCGCGCCCTGCACGCTGCTGGTGTCGCGGTGGTCGCCGCAGACGTACAGCCCGGCCAGCAGCCGGACCGGCCGCCGGGTGTTGTGCGGCGGGGGCATGGCCGGTACGGCGTCCGGGAGGTGCCGCACGCTCAGGAACTGCCAGCCCGCCACCGGTGTCCCGTACAGCTCCGCCAACCGTCCGCGGACCGCGGGTTCCAGCGCGGCCGGCCCGCCGGCGTCGAAGCTGCGGCGGCCGAGCACGGTCGTGGCGATCAGCGCCTGCCCGGCCGGCGCGTACGACGGGTGCAGCTCGCTGAGCACCAGCGAGTGCGAGACCAGCGACTGCTGACCGTTCGGGCGGTCCCCGTCCAGGAGGAGGACCGCCTCGCCGAGCGGGCTCCGGTCGGCCGCGTGGTAGAAGGTGGTGACGGGGTGGAAGCCGGGCAGCCGCAGGCCCGGCAGCAGGCCGGTGGCGGACCGGGGGTCGGTGGCGACCACCACGGCCTGGGCGTTGATCCGCCCGTGCCCGACGGTCTCCACGCCGTCGGCCGCTATCGAGGTGACCCGTACGCCGGTGCGTACGGTGCCGGCGGGGAGGGCGGCGGCCAGTTGGGCCGGCACGGCCGCGATCCCGCCGGCGGGCAGACAGAGCCGGCCGCGCGCGTAGCAGCGGAGCACCAGGTCGGCGACCCGGCTGCTGGTGCCGAGGGCCGGGTCGCTGAGCAGGGCGCCGAGCAGCGGTCGCAGGAGGCCGTCGACGGTCCGCGGGGCGAGCCCGCGGTCGGCGAGAGCCCGGGCGGCAGTGGTCTCGGGTCGGGCCTTGAGACGGGCGGCGGGGGTCGCCGCCAGCCGGTTGAGCCAGCTGCCGAGCCGCGCCTTGTCCAGCGGACTGCCCAGTGGGGCCCGGGCGGCGGCCTGCCGGGCGGTGGTCAGTTGTGGGTCCCCGACCCGGTACCGGCGCCCGGCGCTGTGCACAAGGACGCCGGGGGCGAGCGGGCGCAGTTCGAGGCGGTCGAGGTCGAGCACACGACGCGGCTCGGGGAAGGCGGTGTTCAGCAGGTGGCTTCCGTGGTCGAGCCGGAATCCGTCCAGCTCGTGGGTGGCTGCTCGGCCGCCGATCCGGTCCGAGGCCTCGAGGACCTGGACGGTCAGGCCGTGGCCGGTGAGGACGCGGGCGGCGGCCAGGCCCGCGAGTCCGGCTCCGACCACAACGACGTCCGGATCGGACTGCCGGCGGGTGCGGCGAATGAAGTCATACGTGGGCACGGGTGGCTCCCTCCCTGGTCCCGGGGTTTCGGGCCGGCGCAGGTAGCGGGGTGCTGGGACACGGTCCGACGATGTGATGCCCAGTCAGTGTGAGGGTCAGACAGGCGCATCGGGCCCGATCCGAAGCCGGGAAGAGGAGTGACAGCATCCGGTGGGGGCTCGGTCACGGACTGTGATTCGATCCGGGTGGGATTCCGGCCCGGCGGGCGCGCACGGTCACCAGGGGCGCGTAACGCGCCCGCAGCGTGCTCCCGTGCGCCCCCTCACGGAGCCCCGCCCGGACTGCGTCGGGCATATGCCCATGGCCAGGGCGGACGTCGTACGGCGCCTACGCGGTGGTGGGGGGACCGTGCATCGGCGCCGCGGCGGTCGTCGAACCCGTCGCGCCCGCCGCCCCCGGTCGGCCCGCTGCGCCCGGCCGCCGCCCCCCGGCCCGCCGTCCGTCGCCCGCCCGCCGCCCGCCTGCCCCCCGGCCGCCGCCCCCGGCCCGCCGCCCGCCCCCGGCGGCCCTGCCCGGCGGCCCGTCGCCCGCAGCCCCCGCTCCCGGCGCCGTACGCCCCGCCCCGTTCCCACCGCCCCGTTCCCGCCGCGCCGTCGGGTCAGAGGGCCGCCCGCACCGCCGAATCCACGTCGGGGTGCCGGAACCGGAAGCCCGCGTCCAGCAGCCTCCGCGGCACCACCCGGTGGCTGCCGACCACTTCGACCGCCAACTCGCCCAGCACGGCGTCCAGGAGTGCCTTGGGCACCGGGAACGGCGTCGGCCGGTGCAGCTCCCGGCCGAGCGCCGCCGTCAGCTCGGCATTGGTCACCGGCTCCGGGGCGGTGAGGTTGAACGCGCCGCTCAGGTCCTCCCGGTCGATCAGGAACCGCAGCGCCGCGACCTCGTCGGCCAGGGAGATGAAGCTCCAGTACTGCCGGCCGTCGCCGAGCCGCCCGCCGAGGCCGAGCCGGAACAGCGGGAAGAGCCGCCCGCCCGCGCCGCCGTCCGCCGAGAGCACCAGCCCGGTCCGCGGGTGCACCACCCGGACCCCGGCCCGCTCGGCCGCTCCGGCGGCGGCCTCCCACTCGACACAGACCTCGGCCAGGAAGTCGTCCCCGGCGGGCGACTCCTCGTCGATCACCCGGTCCCCGGTCTGTCCGTAGAAGCCGACCGCCGACGCGCTGAGGAAGACCTGCGGCGGCTCGGCGAGCCCGGCCACCGCGGCGGCCAGCGTCTCGGTGCCGAGCACCCTGCTCTCGCGGATCTCCCGCTTGTAGGCGTCGGTCCAGCGCCGGTCGCCGACCCCGGCGCCGGCCAGGTGCACGACGGCCTCCACCCCGGCGAGCCCGGCCCGGTCGACCTGACCCAGCAGCGGGTTCCAGCCGATGGCGGTGGTGCCGTCCGGTCGAGGGCCGGTTTTCGAGCGGTGCCTGACCAGCCGTACCACCTCGTGGCCGTCCGCCAGCAGCGAGTCGACGAGTGCCGAGCCGATCAGTCCCGTGGATCCTGTGACCGCGATTCTCATGCGGACATCCTCGCAGCCGGGACCTCGCAGACCCGGGCGCTGCCGGCCGGAGCGTCGCCGGCCGGGGCGCGGCCCGCCCGGACGTCGCGCCCGGACGTCGCGCCCGGACGTCGGGCCCGGACGTCGAGGCACCCCACCCGGTAATTCCGTGTACGCCCGGGACCCCGCTGATTAGCATGACGCGCATGCGCGAAGCCGACGATCTGATCATCCGTCCCGCTCAGGCCGAGGACGAGAAGGAGCTCTCCGCCCTCAACCGTGCGGCGTGGACCTGGCTGGCCGATGTCGCTCCACGGCCCGACGAGGGTGCGGACGTGTTCGACGAGCGCCACAGCCCGGACCAGTTCCTGCTCGCCGTGCTCGGTGACCGCGTCGTCGGCTACGTCCGGGTCGTCCCGCCCACTCCGCTGGCCAGCAACGCGCACGTGCGCCAGATCCAGGGCCTCGCGGTCGACGCCGGGGCCCGGGGCCGCGGCGTCGGCGTCGCGCTGGTCGAGGCCGCCTGCGCCGCGGCCCGCGAGCAGGGCGCCCGCCGGCTCACCCTGCGCGTGCTCGGCCACAACGCTCCGGCGCGCAGCCTCTACGAGCGCTGCGGCTTCGTCGTCGAGGGCTCGATGGCCGAGGAGTTCCTGATCGACGGCCGGTACGTCGACGACATCCTCATGGCCCGCACCCTCACGGCCTGACACCGCGCCCCCGCGCCCGGCCCCGACCTCTCGGCCCGACCCCGGCCCTCCGCGGGGCGGAACGGCCCGGCGGCGGGGCCGCCCGCCCAGGGCCGCCCCGCCCCCGAACCCGCTTCCGCCGCCCCACCAGGCGCGTTACCGGCGAGTCGTCAGATCCGGACGCGGGTGGTGCAGAGTCGTGACAGACCCGGCCTGTCTGGACCGTCACCCGGACGGGTACGGTACGGCCGTGAGCAACTCGACGCCTCCGGGGTGGTACCCGGTACCGGGTGCGGACGGCACGGCCGGTCATGAGCGCTGGTGGGACGGCAACGCCTGGACCAGCGAGGTGCGGCCCGTCCAGGCGGGCGGCGGTCAGATTGCCGACGCCCCGACACAGGTCTCCTGGCAGAACCCGACGCAGGCCTCCGCGCCCCCCTCCTACGGTTACGGTGCGGCGCAGCAGGGGCAGCCCGGGTACGGCTACCCGACGCAGAACCCGCCCTCCTACGGCTATCCGCAGGCCGCCTACACTCCCCAGCCCCAGTCGAACCGGATGAAGACGGGTACGGCCGTGGCCATCGTGGTCGGGGTGCTGGCCGTGGTCGGTGTGGTGGCCGCCATCGCGCTCAACAGCGGCGGCGGCACCCCGACGGCCGGTCCGACCACCCCGGTGGCGACCGTGACCGTCACGGACACCCCGAGCCCCACGGCCACCCGCACTCCGACCCCGACTCCGACCCCGACCCGGGGAACCACGCCCACGACGACCGCGCGCCCGGCGCCGGCGGTCAAGGACACCGTGGCCGACCCTCAGCACGCCATCACGGTGCCGGTCTTCGACGGCTGGGACGCGACGACGGACGGCGCGCACTCGACGGTCTTCCTCGGCAGCGGCCGGTACACCTGCCCCGGCGGGGGATCCTGCATCCGCGGACAGTTCTCGGTCGAGAAGGACACCGTCTCGGGCGCCTCGGCCCGGGCGGCGGCCGAGGCCGCGATGCCCACCTACGCCGCGGCGATCTTCAGCAACATCTCGTCGCACACCGACGCCGGTTCGTCCAGCACGACGGTCGCGGGCATCTCCGGCTACGCGGTGCGCTGGCACATCGTCACGGCGGACGGCAGCAAGGGCTACGTCCTGATGGTGGCGGTGCCGGCCAAGGGCGGGGGCTACGTGGCCTTCGAGGGCGGGGTCGACGACGCCGCGGGCGCGCCCGACCCCACCGTGCTGGACCAGATCCTCAAGGGCATCAAGCAGGACACCGGCGCGGCGGGCGGCTCCACCACCTGACCGCCCGCCGCGGGGCTCAGTCCCCGTACCGCTCCCAGAGCTTGGGGAACCGTTTCGCCATGACGTCGGGGTCGTCGAAGTCCAGGGCGGCCCCGTACGGTCGTGCGGGCTGCCGCTCGCCCACCTCGGGCAGCGGCAGTCCGGTCAGCTGCTCGTACGCCTCGTCGGCGGCGTAGCCGAGGTCCTCGGCCTCGCCGTCCTCCTCCTCGTCGAACTCGGGCA
Organism: Streptomyces sp. BE303; assembly: GCF_036290945.1. Classification (NCBI taxonomy): domain Bacteria; kingdom Bacillati; phylum Actinomycetota; class Actinomycetes; order Kitasatosporales; family Streptomycetaceae; genus Streptomyces; species Streptomyces sp. BE303. Next base: position 28,800 of record NZ_JAQYWZ010000713.1, on the reverse strand, counting down.
GCAGGTCCGCCAGGTCGTCCGGTTCGTGCAGCCCGCCCTCGAACACGTCCCGGCCCTGGCCGATCAGCCAGCACCGGAAGTAGTCGAAGGTGTCCTCGGAGGCGCCGTCCAGCAACAGGTACGCCGCGCCCCACAGGTCGTGGCGGTAGGCGCGCTGGAACCGGGCCTCGAAGAGTCGCGCGAAATCGATCACGTCGTCCGGGGCCAGCTGGGCGAGCCGTTCCACCAGGCGTTCGGCCTGTTCGTCCGGATCGCCGTCGGAGGCTTCCCGGGTTTCGTCGATGATCTGCCAGAAGTCGGTCTCGTCCATCACCGCTCCAGCATCCCTGTTCCCCCGCACGTGCGCATGCGATGGTCGTGCGAATCACCCTGAACCACGCGAAAATCTCGAATCCGCGGGGAGATCCGTGGCCGCAGGCCGGTCCGCACCCGTCGGTGAGCACCGCCGGCGAGTACCCGTCGGCCCGAACCGTCCGGCGGGCACCCGTCGGTCCGCGCCCCCGGGAGGCACCCGCCGGCGAGCGGCTGCCGGGAGGCAGCACGGGGAGCGGCTCCGGGGAGCGCGGAACCCCGCGCCGTCCGGGGACGACGCGGGGTTCCGGTACCGCTGTGTACCTGCGGGGACCCTTACAGGCCGAGCTCGACCTCGAACTCGCCGGCCTCCAGGATCTCCTTGACGGCCACCAGGTAGCGGGCGGCGTCGGCGCCGTCCACCAGGCGGTGGTCGTAGGAGAGCGACAGGTAGGTCATGTCACGGATGCCGATGGCGGTGCCGCCGTCGGCCTCGATGACGACCGGGCGCTTGACGGTGGCGCCGATGCCCAGGATGGCCGCCTGGTTCGGCGGCACGATCACGGTGTCGAACAGCGCACCGCGCGAGCCGGTGTTGCTGATGGTGAAGGTCGCGCCGGACAGCTCGTCCGGGGTGATCTTGTTGCCGCGCACCTTGGTGGCCAGCTCCGCGGTCTTCTTGGAGATGCCGGCGATGTTGAGGTCGCCCGCACCCTTGATGACCGGGGTCATCAGACCCTTCTCGGAGTCCACCGCGATACCGATGTTCTCGGTGTCGAAGTAGGTGATGGTGCCCTCGGCGTCGTTGATCCGGGCGTTGACGACCGGGTTGGTCTTCAGCGCCTGGGCGGCGGCCTTGACGAAGAACGGCATCGGGGACAGCTTCACGCCCTCGCGGGCGAGGAAGCCTTCCTTGGCCCTGCCGCGCAGCGACATGATCTTGGTGACGTCGACCTCGACCACGCTGGTCAGCTGGGCCTGCTCGTGCAGGGCCTTCAGCATGTTGTCGCCGATGACCTTGCGCATGCGGGTCATCTTGACCGTCTGGCCGCGCAGCGGGGACGGCGCGGCGGCGGCGGCCTTCGGCGCGGCGGCCGGGGCGGCAGCGGCGACGGGGGCCGGAGCGGCCTTGGCAGCCTCGGCGGCGGCCAGGACGTCCTGCTTGCGGATGCGGCCGCCGACACCGGTACCGGTGACGGAGGCCAGCGCGACGCCCTGCTCGGCGGCGAGCTTGCGGACCAGCGGGGTGACGTAGGCGTCACCGGCGTCGACCACCGGGGCGGCCGGCGCGGCCGGGGCCGGGGCAGCCGGAGCGGCGACCGGGGCAGCCGGGGCCGGAGCCGGGGCAGCCGGAGCGACCGGAGCCGGGGCAGCGACCGGAGCCGGAGCCGGGGCAGCCGGGGCAGCCGGGGCCGGAGCGGCGACCGGTGCGGCCGGAGCCGGGGCCGGAGCCGGGGCAGCCGGGGCGACGGGGGCCGGAGCCGGAGCAGCCGGAGCGGCGGCCGGAGCCGGGGCAGCACCCGCGGCACCGATCAGCGCGAGCTGGGCGCCGACCTCGGCGGTCTCGTCCTCGCCGACCAGGATCTTCACCAGGGTGCCGGCGATCGGCGACGGGATCTCGGTGTCGACCTTGTCGGTGGAGACCTCGAGCAGCGGCTCGTCGACCTCGACCGTGTCACCCTCGGCCTTCAGCCAGCGGGTGACGGTGCCCTCGGAGACCGACTCGCCCAGTGCGGGCAGCAGCACCGGGGTGGCGTCGCCGGCCGGGGCGGCCGGGGCGGCAGCCGGGGCCGGAGCGGCGGCCGGCGCCTCGGCGACCGGGGCCGGAGCAGCCTCGGCGGCCGGAGCAGCCTCGGCGACCGGAGCGGCCGGAGCCGGAGCGGCCTCGGCGACCGGGGCCGGAGCGGCCTCCGGCGCACCGGAGCCGTCGTCGATGATCGCGAGCTCGGCGCCGACGGCGACGGTCTCGTCCTCGCCGACCTTGATCGAGGCCAGGATGCCCGAGGCCGGGGCCGGGATCTCGGTGTCGACCTTGTCGGTGGAGACCTCGAGCAGTGGCTCGTCGACCTCCACGCGCTCACCCTCGGCCTTCAGCCAACGGGTGACGGTGCCCTCGGAAACGCTCTCGCCCAGCGCGGGCAGTGTTACTGAGACCGCCATGGTTTCAGCGACTCCTATCAAGTCTTGCGTACTGGAAGTTTGGGGGGTGGGGCGCGATCAGTCGTGCGCGTGCAGCGGCTTGCCGGCCAGCGCCAGGTGCGCCTCGCCCAGAGCCTCGGACTGGGTCGGGTGCGCGTGGATGAGCTGCGCGACCTCGGCAGGCAGAGCTTCCCAGTTGTAGATCAGCTGAGCCTCTCCGACCTGCTCGCCCATCCGGGCGCCGACCATGTGGACGCCGACCACGGCGCCGTCCTTGACCTGGACGAGCTTGATCTCGCCGGCGGTCTTCAGGATCTTGCTCTTGCCGTTGCCGGCCAGGTTGTACTTGAGGGTGACGACCTTGTCCTTGCCGTACAGCTCGACGGCCTTGGCCTCGGAGATGCCGACGGAGGCCACCTCGGGGTTGGAGTAGGTCACGCGCGGGACGCCGTCGTAGTCGATCGGCACCGGCTTGAGGCCGGCCAGCCGCTCGGCGACCAGGATGCCCTCGGCGAAGCCGACGTGAGCCAGCTGCAGGGTCGGGGCGAGGTCGCCGACGGCCGAGATGGTCGGCACGTTGGTGCGCATGTACTCGTCGACGAGGACGTAGCCGCGGTCCATCGCGACGCCGTTCTCCTCGTAGCCGATGCCGGCCGAGACCGGGCCGCGGCCGATGGCGACGAGCAGCAGGTCGGCGTCGATCTGCTTGCCGTTCTCGGTGGAGACGCGCACACCGGTCTCGGTGTACTCGACGCCGGAGAAGCGGGCCTTCAGCTCGAACTTGATGCCACGCTTGCGGAAGGCGCGCTCCAGCAGCTTGGAGGAGTTCTCGTCCTCCAGCGGGACCAGGTGCGGCAGGGCCTCGACGATGGTGACCTCGACGCCGAACGACTTCCAGACCGAGGCGAACTCGACGCCGATCACGCCGCCGCCGAGGATGACGGCCGACTTCGGGATGCGGTCGAGCTTGAGGGCGTGGTCCGAGGAGATCACGCGGTTGCCGTCGATCTCCAGGCCCGGGATCGAGCGCGGCACGGAGCCGGTGGCCAGCACGATGTGGCGGCCCTCGACGCGCTGGCCGTTGACGTCCACCGAGGTCTGCGAGGAGAGCTTGCCCTCGCCCTGGATGAAGGTCACCTTGCGGGACGCCACCAGGCCCTGGAGGCCCTTGTACAGGCCGGCGATGACGTCGTCCTTGTACTTGTGGACGCCGTTGATGTCGATGCCCTGGAAGGTGGCCAGCACACCGAACTCGGCGGCCTCCTTCGTCTCGTCGGCGATCTCGGCCGCGTGCAGCAGCGCCTTGGTCGGGATGCAGCCGCGGTGCAGGCAGGTGCCGCCGAGCTCACCCTTCTCGATCAGGGCGACGCTCAGGCCCAGCTGGGCGGCGCGGAGCGCCGCGGCGTAACCGCCGCTTCCGCCTCCGAGAATGACTACGTCGAAAACGGTGCTGGCGTCGTTCGCCACGTCACGTCCTCCATGCAATGGGGTGTGGATCGCCGGGCCGGTCACGGTCCGGTAGTTCGGAAGCCTTTGTGGGGCGCCCAGTCGTGCCGGAAATACATCTTCGCACTTGTTCGCGGCGGCTGATGTCCGGGTCCGCCCCAGGGGTGTCCCGAGGGGCGGTCGCAGGGGTGGGGGCACCCCGGACGGAGGGGCATCGTCGCAGCTCAGGGCGGTGTTGACAGCGGGCCCGACGGAGTCGTCCGAGCCTGCGGAGCGCCCGGTTCCGCAGTGCGGAACAAAGTTTCGCCCGCAGCGAACAGGGGTGCGGACTCCCCGTCGCGTCCCCTACCGGCCGGTAACCGACTCGGGCGCGAGGCTCGGCCGGACGAGGACCGTCGGACGAGGACCGTCGGTCGAGGGCCGCCGCGCGAGGACCGCCCGGTGGGGGGAAAGCCGGACGGGGTCCGGCGCGCTCGCGCCGGACCCCGCCCCGCCTTCGTCCCGCGCCCGCGGGCGCCGGTGTCGGTCAGGCCTTGCCGCCCGCCGCCTTCTGCTCGGCGAAGCGGACCAGGGTGCGGACCGCGGTCGCGGTGCCGCCCTTGGGGGTGTAGCCGAACGGCGCGCCCTCGTGGAACGCCGGACCGGCGATGTCCAGGTGCGCCCAGTCGATGCCCTCGGCCACGAACTCCTTCAGGAAGAGCCCGGCCACCAGGCCGCCGCCCATCCGCTCGCCCATGTTGGCCAGGTCGGCGATGGTCGACTCGGTCATGCCCTTGCGCAGCTCGGGCGGCAGCGGCATCGGCCAGGACTGCTCGCCCACCTCGCCCGAGGCGGCGTGCAGGATCGAGCGCAGCTCGTCGTTGTTGGCCATCACGCCGAAGGTGCGGCTGCCCAGCGCCAGCATCATCGCGCCGGTCAGCGTCGCCACGTCGACGATGACGTCCGGCTTCTCCTCGCCGGCCCGGACGATCGCGTCGGCCAGCACCAGGCGGCCCTCGGCGTCGGTGTTCAGGACCTCGACGGTCTTGCCGCCGTACATCCGCAGCACGTCACCCGGGCGGGTCGCCGAGCCGGACGGCATGTTCTCGGCGAGCGCCAGCCAGCCGGTGATGTTGACGGCCAGGCCGAGGCGCTTGGCGGAGACCACGGCGGCGAACACCGCGGCGGCACCGGCCATGTCGCACTTCATGGTCTCGTTGTGACCGGCCGGCTTCAGCGAGATGCCGCCCGAGTCGTAGGTGATGCCCTTGCCGACGAACGCCAGGCTCGCCTTGGCCTTCGGGTGGGTGTACGCCACCTTCACCAGCCGCGGCGGGTTGGTCGAGCCGTTGCCGACGCCCAGCAGGCCGCCGAAGCCGCCCTTGAGCAGCGCCTTCTCGTCCAGCACCTCGACCTTGAGGCCGTGCTCCTTGCCGGCCGCCTGGGCGATCGCGGCGAAGCCCTTCGGGTTCAGGTCGTTCGGCGCGGTGTTGACCAGGTCGCGGGCGCGGTTCATCTCCTCGCCGACGACGAGGGCGCGCTCGACGGCAGCCTTGGCGTCCTTGCTGCCCTTGCGGGTCGAGAGCAGGATCAGCTCGCCGACCGGCTCCTTGCCGCCGCCGCTCTTGTAGGTGCCGAACGCGTAGGCGCCGAGCAGGCCGCCCAGCGCGACCGCCTCGGTCTCCTCGGCCGACTCGGCCGGAAGGGCCAGCGCGGCCTTCTTGCTGCCGGCGAGGGCCCGTGCGGCGACACCGGCGGCGCGGCGCAGGGCCTCCAGCTCGTAGGAGCCCTCGGCGGTGTCACCGAGGCCGACCGCGAGCACGAGCGCGGCCTTCAGGCCGGCGGGGGAAGGCACCTTGACGGCCTCGCCCTCGGCGCCGGTCGCGCCCAGCGTGCTGAGGATCTCGGCCAGCTTGCCCTCGAACGCCTCGCTCACGGCCTCGGCGCCGGGGGCCAGCACAATGCCCTTGGGGCCCTTCGCGACACCGATCACCAGGGCGTCCGCACGCAGCGAGGCGGCGGAGGAGGTGCTCACAGACAATGCAGTCACGTAATGCGTCCTGTTCTTTCGCGGTCCACGGCCGGTCGCGGCGCGGGTGCCGCACCGGCGCAGCCCGGAACCGCCGGCCGGGCTGTCCGGCCGGCGCCCGCCGGACCCGGGGCCCCTGGCTGTGTGCCCCCGCCGGCTCCGCGGCGGACGCATACACCAGAGGCCCCGGCGCCCCAACGCGCGTCGGCCGGGCAGGACCTGCGACGGTGCAGGGCTGCGATGCTCCCCGCATGGTAGTCCGCATGCCGAGATCACGCGCCGCCCGGTGTACCGCCTCCGGGTGCCGGGGTTCCGGCCCCGTCCTCAGCCCGCCAGGGCGAGGACCAGCAGCGCACCGGTCGCGGCGGTCTCCGCCATCGCGCCGAGCACGTCGCCCGTGATCCCGCCGAAGCGTCGCACGCAGCGTCGCAGCAGGATCCAGGCGCAGCCCGCACCCGCGACAACGGCCAGCGGCAGTCGCAGGGATGACCATCCGTCAACGGCCCCGGCGGTCGCGGTCAGGAGCGCCGCCGCGGCGGTCGACAGCGCCGCCGCGGCGGTCGACAGCGCCGCCGCGGCCGGGGTCACCGTGCTCGCCACCATCGCACCGAGCCCGCCCGGGCGGGCGGCCGGCACCGACCGCAGGCATCCCCAGGTGAGCGCGCACCGCGCGGCCACGGCCGCGGCGAGCACCGCCAGCGCGCCGCGCAGGGGGGAGACCGCGAACTGCCCGGCGAGTGCGGCGACCTGCGCCAGCAGGACCAGCACCAGGGTGAGGACGCCGAACGGCCCGATGTCCGACTGCTTCATGATGCGCAGCGCGTCCTCGGCCGGTCGGCCGCTGCCCAGGCCGTCGGCGACGTCGGCGAGCCCGTCCAGGTGCAGTCCGCGGGTCAGTGCCGCCAGTACCCCGACGGCCGCGACCGCGCCGAGCGGGCCGCCCGCGCGCCAGGCCACCAGCGCCCCGGCGCCCGCGGCCGTCGTGCCGAGGACGAGTCCGACCAGGGGGGCGGCGAGCATCGCCCGGCCGCCCGCGGCCCGGTCCCAGCGCTCGACCCGGACCCGCAGGACCGACAGCGTCCCGAAGGCGAACCGCAGGCCGTCCACCCACCCGGCCCGCCCGTCCGGTTCCCGCTCGCCCGGCCCCTGTGCGTCCGGTCCCGGTGCGCCCGGTCCCCGCTCGTCCGTCATCGTCCGCGCCTCCACCGTGACCAGCCTCCCGCATTCCCCGGCGGTCCGCCCCCGCGCACGGCGAAGGCCCCCGGTCCGCCGGACCGTCGTCGTGGACGGCCGGCGGGCCGAGGGCCCGGGGCGTGTCTGACCGACTCCCGGCCGTCCTACGGCCGACCGAGCAGCTCCGCCGCCGACGGCAGCTTCGCCGGCTCCTTCGGTGCCGCCTGCACGAACGGCGCCGGCACCTTCTCCGCGAGCGTGTCCGACGCGGCCTGCAGCAACGGGAGCGCCATCAGCGCACCCACGCCCTCGCCCATGGTGATGCCCTGCTCCTGCAGCGGCGTCAGCGTCAGCCGGTCGTACGCCTTCGCCTGCGCCGGCTCGCCGCTGGACTGCCCGGCCCGCCACCACTCGGGCGCCCGGAACGCGATCCGCTGCGCGACCAGGGCGCACGCCGACGAGACCACGCCGTCCAGCACCACCGGCAGCTTCCGCACCGCGGCCTGCAGCAGGAACCCGGTGATCGCCGCGAAGTCCGCACCGCCGGTCGCACCGAGCAGTGCCAGCTGGTCGCCCAGCACCGGCCGGGCCCGCCGCAGCGAGTCCCGGACGGTCGCGCACTTGACCATCCACACCTTGTCGTCGACGCCCGAGCCGCGGCCGGTGACCGCCGCCGCGTCCGTCCCGCAGAGCGCGCCGACCAGCACCGCGGCGACGGTGGTCGCGCCGACCCCGAGGTCGCCCAGCACCACCAGGTCGGTCCCGGTGTCGGCCTCCTCGTCGGCGACGGCGATCCCGGCCCGGAACGCCTTGACGGTCTCCTCCGGGCTGAGCGCGTCCTCGACGTCGATCCGCCCGGAACCGCGCCGCACCCGGTGGGCGGTCACGTCGTCGGGGAAGTCGGCGGGGTCCGCGTCGACCGCGACGTCGACCACCCGTACCTCGGCACCGAACCGCCGGGCGAGCAGGGCGACGGGCGCGGTGCCGTCGAGGACGGCCCGGACGCGCGCCGCCGTACCGCCCTGGGCCGGCAGCCGGGAGACGCCGAGGGCCGCCACCCCGTGGTCGGCGGCGAACAGCACCACCTTGGGAGCCGAGAGCGGCCGCACGGGGGAGCGCCCCTGCACGGACGACAGCCAGGCGCCCAGCTCCTCCAGCTTGCCGAGGCCGTTGCGCGGCCGGTCCAGCTCCTGCCAGCGCTCCTCGGCGGCGCGCCGGGCACTCTCGTCGGGGCGTTCGACGAGCGAGGAGAACGTATCGAGATCCACGGTCGTGTCCATCGTCCGGAAGGCTACACGCCGCAGGTGTTCAGCCGACGGGCGGCTTGACGGTGAGCACCTGCCCGGCCACCACCAGGAGCACGCGCTCGGACGCGTCGGCGACCGCCATGTTGAGCCGGCCCAGGGTGTCGCGGAACCGGCGTCCGGCGGCGGTGGCCGGGACGACCCCCATGCCGACCTCGTTGCTGACCGCCACCACCGGCCGACCGGTCGCGGCCCACGCCGCGGCCAGCGCGTCGCAGCGGGCCTGCACCGCCGCCTCGCCCCCGTCGGCCCAGACCCGGTCGTCCCAGGCGCCGCACTCGTCCATGACGGAGGTGAGCCAGAGCGCCAGGCAGTCGATCAGCACCGGCGCCGGGTCGGCGGCGTCCGCCAGCACCGCCTCCAGCGCGCAGGTCTCGGCGGTGCGCCAGCTCGCCGGCCGCCGGTCCCGGTGCAGCGCCACCCGCTGGGCCCACTCGGCGTCCCCGTCGCGGGTGCCGCCGGTGGCCACGTACAGCACGTCCCCGTACGGGGCGAGCAGCTGCTCGGCCCTGGTCGACTTGCCGGACCGGGCGCCGCCGAGGAGGAGCGTGCGGGGCAGCGGGGCGTCATCAGTCATGCGCCCCATCCTCTCCCACCGCGCATACCGAAGACCCTGGTGGGCAACCTGAGGACTTAGGCTGCGCAGCACAAGCGCGTCATCAGCGATCGGCAGTGATCGCCAGTGGGAGGAGCCGGGCATGGTCTGGACGTGGCGGTACGAGAAGACGGACGGCACCGCGGTGGCCCCGGGCGACGGCCAGGTGGAGGAGTTCGCCGGCCAGGGGGACGCCGAGACCTGGATCGGGGAGGCCTGGAAGCAGCTGGCCGAGGACGGCGTGGACACCGCCGTGCTGCTGGACGACGGCCGTGAGATCTACTCGATGAGCCTGCACGAGGGCTGAGGCCCGGGGGTGACGGCTCCGGGAGCTACTTCATCCCGATGACGTGGAGCAACGCGGCGACCTGCCGGTAGGGGTCGGTCCGGCCGGCGAGCTCCTCGGCCTCCAGCAGCTGGGCGAGCTGCCGGCCGTCGACCGGCGGCGCCGCGTCGTCGGGCGCGTTGTCGGTGAAGACCCGGACGCCGTACCAGTGCCGCAGCGGTACGGACACCTCGGAGAGGGTCACCGCGAGGTCGGTGATCCGGTCGGCGCGGGCCGCCAGCCCGAGCCGGTTGTAGTACCGGTCGCTCTCGAAAGCGTGCAGGGCGGCCCGCCAGTCACCGGCGGCGGCGGGCCGCAGGGCCAGCGCGTCGCGGTTGCGGACCAGCAGCGAGAGCAGCCCGCCGGGCGCGAGCAGCCGGGCGAGCGAGGCGATCATCGGATCGGGGTCCGGGAGGTACGTCAGGACGCCGTGGCAGAGCACGACGTCGAAGCTGCGGGCGCCGAACCAGCGTCCGCACTGGTGGCCGTCGCCGATGAGCAGCTGGATCCGGTCGCGGACCTCGTCCGGCTCCTCGGCCAGGGCCCCCTGGGCGACGCCGAGCGCGTCCGGGTCGGAGTCGATGCCGGTGACGTAGTGGCCGGCCCTGGCCAGCCGCAGTGCCTGGGTGCCCTGACCGCAGCCGATGTCGAGGACGCGCTGGGCGCTGCGCCCGGCGAGCTGCTCGGCGAGCTGCCGGGCGACCATCTCCTGCCGGACGAGGTTGCGCAGGGTGCCGAGGCGCTCCAGCCAGTGGCCGGTGCCGCCGGCGAAGGAGCCGCTGCGCGAGGGCAGCCGGCGCTCGTGGCCGGCCCGCTCCTGGGCGAACCGGTCGTGGCCGCCGTCGCCCTGCCCCGGGAGCGCGTAGAGGCCGGGCCCGTCCCAGACGGGAGGGGCCCAGCCGGAGTCCACCGGTTCGGCGGTCAGGGCTTCTCTCCGCGCCGCACCTGCGGCTTGGGCAGCCGCAGCCGGCGCATCTGCAGGATGCGCATCAGGCCGTAGGCGACCGCGCCGCGGGTGTTCTGCCCGGCGAACCGCTCGGCCAGCTGCTTGCGCAGACCGAAGCCGAGCCGGACGAAGTCCAGGATCACCAGGACGAAGAAGAGCAGGAACAGCACCGTGGAGAGCAGCTGGAGGGCCTGCACCTTGACGATGCTGAGGACCAGGATGAGGACCGCGGCGGGGAGGAAGAACTCGGCGAGCGACCAGCGGGCGTCGACGTAGTCCCGGGTGAACTTGCGCACCGGGCCCTTGTCGCGGGCCGGCAGGTGGCGCTCGTCGCCCTCCAGCAGCGCGGTGCGCTGCTTCTCGCGCTCGGCGCGCATCCGCTCGCGGGCCTGTCGGGAGGCCTCCTTGCGGTCCTTGGGCACGGTCACGCGGGTACGCCGGTGGGCTTCGGCCTCACTGCGCTTGGGCGTGGGCCGGCCCTTCTTCGCCTGCGGATCGCGGGGCTGGGTCGTCTCGTCCTGCTTCTCCAGCACGGCGGCGGAGGCAGCGGCATCATCTGAACGGCGTCGGAACACACCACCAGCGTACGGGGTGCGGGGCGGCTTCTTCCGATGTCCTCGGACCCAAACGCATATCGATCGGGTCCGATAGCCGGTCGGTACGGGTTTCCCGGGGGTTTCCCGTAGGGGATCACTCCGCCGACCGGAGCGTGGGACTAGGACGGTATCCACCCCGCGGAGGAGGCCGTACGGGGGTCGGCTGTAGCAGGCTTGTTGCAGGCAGGTGCACTGCGGCGACGGGCTCGCTGCACATACACTCGTCGTGTCTGGTAACGAGATAGAGACCGCAGGCCGGAGAAGGGGGCACCCGAGGCCCATGAGCGACGGAATCATGAAGCGTATGGGGCTGATCTTCCGCTCCAAGGCGAACAAGGCCTTGGACCGCGCGGAAGACCCGCGAGAGACGCTCGACTATTCGTACCAGAAGCAGCTTGAGCTGCTGCAGAAGGTGCGACGGGGCGTCGCGGACGTGGCCACCTCGCGCAAGCGTCTGGAGCTCCAGCTGACCCAGCTGCAGCAGCAGTCGGCGAAGTACGAGGACCAGGGCCGCAAGGCGCTCTCGCTCGGCCGGGAGGACCTCGCCCGCGAGGCGCTGACCCGCAAGTCGAACATGCAGTCCCAGATCAACGACCTGCAGACGCAGTACCAGCAGCTGCAGGCCGAGGAGGAGAAGCTCACGCTCGCCTCCCAGCGGCTGCAGGCCAAGGTGGACGCCTTCCGCACCAAGAAGGAGACCATCAAGGCCACCTACACCGCGGCCCAGGCGCAGACCCGGATCGCCGAGTCCTTCTCCGGTATCTCGGAGGAAATGGGCGACGTGGGCCTGGCCATCCAGCGGGCCGAGGACAAGACCGCCCAGATGCAGGCCCGGGCCGGTGCGATCGACGAGCTGCTGGCCTCCGGCGCGCTCGACGACGCCAGCGGTCTCGGCCGCAAGGACGACATCGAGGCCGAGCTGGAGCGCGTGGCCGGCGGTTCCGACGTCGAGCTGGAGCTGGCCCGGATGAAGGCCGAGCTGACCGGTGGCTCCCCGGCCTCCGGCCCGCAGGCCATCGAGCAGGGCCGTCCGCAGGACGCGGCCCCCCAGCAGGACTCCCCGCGCATCAACTACAACAAGTGATCTGAGCTCCACCCCGGAACACCTTCGGGAACATTCCCCAGGAACAGGGAGACGCACGGCATGATCATGAGGGTCATGGGTGAGGGGCAGTTCCAGGTGGGCGAGACCCATCTGAACCGCCTCAACGAGCTCGACGACGAGCTCCTCACCGCACTGGAGTCGGGGGACGAGGAACACTTCCGCCGGGCGCTCGGTGAGCTGCTCGGCGCGGTGAAACAGTTCGGCACCCCACTGCCGGACGACTCCCTGGAGCCGTCCGACCTGATCCTCCCGGATGCCGATGCGACGATCGACGAGGTCCGGCAGTTGCTGCGGGACGAAGGTGACGGCCTGATCCCGGGAGTTTCCGGATAGCCGCCGTCTCCGCGCCAGACACCAGGGCGGGCCCCCTCCACCAGGGAGGGGGCCCGCCCGTCTGCGGTCCCGCACCGGCCGGCCGCGACCGGGAGCGGTACGGCGGGCCCGCTACGGCAGGGCCAGCATCCGGTCCAGCGCCGCCTTGGCGTACTTCTCGGTCTCCGGGTCGACCCGGATCACGTTCGGCACCCGGCCCTCGACCAGCGACTCCAGCGCCCAGACGAGGTGCGGCAGGTCGATCCGGTTCATGGTGGAGCAGAAGCAGACCGCCCGGTCGAGGAAGACGATCTCCTTGTCCGGGTGCGCCTTGGCGAGCCGGCGGACCAGGTTCAGCTCGGTGCCGATGGCCCACTTGGTGCCGGGCTCGGCGGCGTCCAGCGCCTTGATGATGTACTCGGTCGAGCCCACCATGTCGGCCGCCGCGACGACCTCGTGCTTGCACTCCGGGTGCACCAGGACGGTGACGCCGGGGATCCGGGTGCGGACGTCGTTCACCGAGTCCAGGCTGAACCGGCCGTGCACCGAGCAGTGGCCGCGCCAGAGGATCATCTTCGCGTCGCGCAGCTGCTCGGCGGTGAGGCCGCCGTTCGGCCGGTGCGGGTTGTAGACGACGCAGTCGTCCAGCGAGAAGCCCATGTCCCGCACCGCGGTGTTCCGACCGAGGTGCTGGTCGGGCAGGAAGAGCACCTTCTGGCCCTGCTCGAAGGCCCACTCCAGGGCCCGCTTCGCGTTGGAGGAGGTGCAGATGGTGCCGCCGTGCCGGCCGGTGAAGGCCTTGATGTCGGCGGAGGAGTTCATGTACGAGACCGGGACGGTGACGTCGGCTATGCCGGCGTCGGTCAGCGCGTCCCAGCACTCGGCGACCTGCTCGGCGGTGGCCATGTCGGCCATCGAGCAGCCGGCCGCGAGGTCCGGCAGCACGACCTGCTGGGCGTCGCCGGTGAGGATGTCGGCCGACTCGGCCATGAAGTGCACGCCGCAGAAGACGATGTACTCGGCCTCCGGGCGGGCCGCCGCGTCGCGGGCGAGCTTGAAGGAGTCGCCGGTGACGTCGGCGAACTCGATCACCTCGTCGCGCTGGTAGTGGTGGCCCAGGATGAAGACGCGGTCGCCGAGCGCGGCCTTGGCCGCGCGGGCGCGCTGGACGAGGTTCGGGTCGGAGGCCGGTGGGAGGTCGCCGGGGCACTCGACGCCGCGCTCGCTGTTCGGGTCGGCCTCGCGGCCGAGCAGCAGCAGAGCGAGCGGCGTCGGAGTGGGGTCGACGCCGTAGGTCTCGGTGATGGTGGTGGTCACGGGCGAGTGCCCTTCTGTGCGGCCGATCGGGCGTGCAGCCTTTTCGTCTATCTGACGCAATCTATGATAACCGGTTAGCGTCAGAGTGACGATGGCCGTCCTGGCGATGTGACGAGAACCGCTTGCCGGTTCGGAGCGCCGCGGGGGGTGCGCGGTGCGTGAGAGACGGGTGCGCGGTGGGCGCGCGGTGCGGCCGGAGGGAAGTTGCGACCCGGTCCGGCGTGGCCGAGCCGGGATCCGGCCGGACCGCGTTTGGCTGGGTGCATGAAGGCAATCGCGATCCGCCGCTACGGCGGCCCCGAGGCGGTGGAGTACACCGACCTCCCGGACCCGAAGGTCGGCCCGGACTCGGTACTGGTGCAGGTCAGGGCGGCCGGGGTGAACCCGGTGGACTGGAAGGTGCGGGACGGCAGGCTGGACGGTCTGCTCGACGCGCACTTCCCGCTGGTGATGGGCTGGGACGCGGCCGGGGTGGTGCGCGCGGTCGGCGGCGGGGTCACCGAGTTCGCTCCCGGCGACGAGGTCTACGGCTACGTCCGCAAGGACGCGGTCGAGCACGGGACCTACGCGGAACTCGTCGCCGCGCCCGTCCGCACCCTGGCCCGCAAGCCGGCCGCGCTGGACTGGGCGCAGGCCGGCGGACTGCCACTGGCCGGGCTCACCGCCCTCCAGGCCCTGCGGGCGGTCGGCGTGAACGCGGGTGACACCGTGCTGGTGCACGCCGCCGCGGGCGGGGTCGGCCACCTCGCCGTCCAGCTCGCCCGGGCCGCCGGCGCCCGGGTGATCGGCACCGCGGGCGAGCGCAACCACGCCTACCTGCGCGGTCTCGGCGCCGAGCCGGTGGCCCACGGCGAGGGCCTGGCGGACCGGGTCCGCGCGCTGGCGCCGGAGGGCGTGGACGCCGCGCTGGACCTGGTCGGCGGCGACGCCGTCGAGGTCTCGGCCGGTCTCGTCGCGGATCCGGCGCGGATCGCCTCGGTCGCCGACTTCGGCGTGAAGGCGCGCGGGGGTCACTACGTCTGGGTCCGTCCGGACGCCGCCGGGCTGGCCGAGCTGGCCGAGCTCGCCGACGAGGGGCGGCTGACCGTGACCGTCGCGTCCACGTTCCCGCTGGCCCAGGCCGCCTCGGCCCAGGCGCTCAGCGCGGAGGGCCGGACCCGGGGCAAGATCGTGCTGCTGGTGGACTGAGGCGCCGGGGCCGGTCGACCGAAGCCCGTCATCTGCGAGCGGTGGACTCGGTCCTGTCATCCGCCAGAATGGTGCAGAACCGTTTCGGCGGGCCGTTGTCGCCCCGCCCCCGTCCCCGATGCCGCACGACCCGTGGAGCCCCGCACCGATGAGCAGCAGCCGAGCGCACGAGACGGTCGGGGCCTCCCTGGACGAGACCGACCGCCTGCTCCTCGCCCGGCTGGCCCGCGACGGCCGCGCCTCGTACGCCGAGATCGGGCTGTCGGTGAACCTCTCCGCCACCGCGGTCCGCCGCCGGATCGACCGGCTGCGGGCGCGCGGGGTGGTCCGCGGTTTCACCGTGGTGCTCGACCCCTCCGTCCTCGGCTGGCAGACGGAGGCGTTCGTCGAGGTCTACTGCCGCGAGCGGACCGCGCCCGAGGAGATCCTGGCCAGCCTGCGCCAGTTCCCCGAGGTGATCGCCGCCTGGACGGTCACCGGCGACCCGGACGCCCTGGTCCACCTGCGCGCCGCCGACATGCGCCATCTGGAGGCGGTCATCGAGCGGATCCGCCGGGAGCCCGGCGTCCAGCGCAGCCGCTCCTCCGTCGTCCTCTCCCAGCTCATCGGCTGACCTCCGGACGGCCCGGTCCAGCCCTGCGCAGGAATCCTGCGCGGGGCGCGTCGAAGACGCCCGAAACCTGCCTGACCGGCCGCGTTCCGACGCGCGGCGCAGGCCCCGCGCTGCCTACGCTGATCACGTCCGGCAGAACGGTGCCCGTTCCCGTGCCGTCGGGCCCTCCCCGACCCCCCACAGCCGAGAGGGACACCCGTGTCCGCAGCACCCGACCGCATGCACCGGCCCGACAGCGACCTGGTCGACCTGGTTTTCGACTACATGCGCGACCGTCTGCAGTACGACCCCGTCCCGCTCGACCACCCCGGCGACGGGGAGCACCTGCGCACCCAGCTGTCCGGCCTGATCAACCGGGACGGCAACGACCCGGCCGACGTGCTCAAGCTGTACGACCACGAGCTCTCCCGCGCGGTGATCTCCGCCGACAGCCCGCGCTACCTGTCGTTCATCCCGTGCGCCCCGACCAAGGCCGCGCTGCTCTTCGACATGGTCGTCTCCTGCGCCTCGCTCCAGGGCATCTCCTGGCTGGAGGCGGCCGGCGCCATCGCCGCCGAGAACCAGGTGCTGCGACTGATCGCGGACCGCGCGGGCATGCCCGGATCGGCCGGCGGCACCTTCGTCTCCGGCGGCTCGGCCGGCAACCTCTCCGCCCTCGTCGTCGCCCGCGACACCGCCCGCCGCCGCCTCGCCGAGCAGGGGCTGCCCAGCGGGCCCGAGGTGCGGCTGCGGATCGCCGTCGCCGACCAGGTGCACTCCTCGGTCAAGAACACCTTCAACATCATCGGCGTCGAGGCCTTCAAGGTCCCGACCGTGAACCGCCGGTTCACCGGCGAGGCGCTGCGCACCGCCCTGGCCGCCGACCCGAACCCCGAGACCGTGATCGCGGTCGTCGGCACCGCCGGCACCACCAACGAGGGCATCGTCGACGACCTCCAGGGCCTCTCCGAGGTCGCCCGCGAGCGCGACCTGTGGTTCCACGTGGACGGCGCCTACGGCGGCGCGGGCCTCTTCGCCCCCTCCGTGCGCGCCCGCTACGACGGCATCGAGCACGCCGACTCCTTCGTGGTGGACCCGCACAAGTGGCTGTTCGCCCCGTTCGACTGCGCCGCGCTGATCTACCGCAACCCCCAGCTCGCCCGCGCCGTGCACACCCAGGACGCCTCCTACCTGGACGTGCTGCACACCGAGGGCGACGAGTGGAACCCGACCGACTACGCCTACCACCTGACCCGGCGGGCCCGCGGCCTGCCGCTCTGGTTCTCGCTCGCCGTGCACGGTGTCCAGGCGTACACCGACGCCATCGAGGCCGGCCTCGAACTGGCCCGGGACACCGCGCAGCTGATCCGCGACACCGAGCACCTGGAGCTGCTGTTCGACCCGCAGCTCTCCGCCGTCTGCTTCAAGCGGACCGGCTGGACCAACGCCGACTACTACCGCTGGTCGCAGCAGCTGCTCGCGGACCAGATCGGTTTCGTCACCCCCACCGGCTGGGACGGCGAGACGGTCGCCCGGTTCGCCTTCCTGCACCCCGGGACCACCATGGAGATGGTCCGCGAGATCCTGGACACGATGAGCTGAGGTCACGCTCGCCGAGCCCCCGCCGGGCCTGCCCGGCGGGGGCTCGGCGTCACAGCAGCGCGCCGTTCGGCAGGTACGGCGCCGGCGGGCGCATCCCGCGCAGGCCCAGGTAGCCGCGGGTCTCCAGGGTCAGGCCCAGTTCCAGCCCGACGTCCAGCGCCCACTCCTGCTCGGCGGTCAGGTGGTCCACCCGGGCCTCCGTGCCGTCCGGCACCCGGGCGAGTGCCTCGCGCAGCAACCGGACGGCGATCCGCTTCGAGGACGCCGCCAGCAGCCTGATCTCGCCGCCGTCCCGGTAGCAGTAGCCGCTGCCCGCCAGCGCGTCCGCGACCAGCAGCTCCTCGCAGTGCGCCAGCATCAGCTCGTGGTCCGGGCCGTGCGCGGCGCCGCGCAGCCGCCGGTCCACCGAATCCAGCAGGTGCCGGTGCGAGGCGTTGCCCGGGTGCACCGGGATGTCCCCGGGATCGAGCAGCCCGGCCCGGTCCACCTTGCCGGTCAGCCGCATCGCCGGGTGCAGGGTGAACCCCGCCAGCCGGTAGCGGCGGGCGGCCGCCGGGGACGGCGGGGCGCAGAGCATCCCGCGCAGGCAGCCCCGCCCGTACGCGGCGGCCCGCTCCAGCAGCAGCCGGCCCACCCCCCGGCCCTGTGCCCCCGGCACCACCGCGAAGAGGGCCAGCACCCACACCCCCTCGCGGCGCAGCGACAGCACCGTGCCGATCGGCTCGCCGCCGATCTCGGCCAGCCAGCAGCCCTGCGGGTCGGTGCGGACGAGATGTCTGGTCCGGGCCAGCGGCAGGACCGGGGAGCGGGTCCGGTCACCGGCCCCGGGGGAGTCGGGCAGCGAGGCGGAGGCGGCGCGGGCGATGTGCTGGACGACCTCCGCGTCGGCGGCGGTGTCCTGGACCAGGCGCAGGATCATGGCGTCCATCCTGGCGGCCCGGGTGTCGCCGCGGGGCCGGTTCGCCGGGATCGGACCGTTCGGGCGGTGACCGTTCGCCCCGCCGGTGTGCGAGCATGGGGAGCGTAGGGGAGCGGCTGGCACACCCGGCCCACGGAAACCCCGCCGCCACGAACCAGTCGAAGACGTTCGCCGTCCGGGAAATGAATCCGGGCGGTTGTCGGTTGGTACTGGCGGCAGACCGTCGTCAAGACCGGGAGAAAGCAGATGACCGTCCAGGACGAGACCACCGTAGAGAGTGGCATCCTCCTCACCGACGCCGCCGCGGGCAAGGTCAAGGCCCTGTTGGAGCAGGAAGGCCGCGAGGACCTCGCACTTCGGGTCGCCGTCCAGCCCGGTGGCTGCTCCGGCCTGCGTTACCAGCTGTTCTTCGACGAGCGCTCGCTCGACGGCGACGTCCTCAAGGACTTCGACGGTGTCAAGGTCGTCACCGACCGGATGAGCGCCCCGTACCTTGGCGGTGCCACCGTCGACTTCGTCGACACCATCGAGAAGCAGGGCTTCACGATCGACAACCCGAACGCCACGGGCTCCTGCGCCTGCGGCGACTCGTTCAACTAGTCGTCCGAATTCGTTCGGTCGATGATCTGAACGAAGGCGGCCCCGGGACTCCCGGGGCCGCCTTCGTCGTGTCTGCGGGAACGTTTCCGCAGAGGGGGCGCGGGGTCTTCCGCTACGGGGTGCCGGCGATCTCCGGTCCGACCGGCTCCGCCCCGACGTGCGGGTCGGCCTCCAGCGGCACCTCACGGCCGGTCGCCAGGTCCGTCACCGTGCGGCCCTGCAGGGGCTGCTTCAGGTCGGAGACCACCGTCTGCCGCTTGGCCAGATCGGCGCAGGCCTGCCCGGCCGGGACCGGGGCCGCGACGGTCACCCGGATGTCGACCCGGCCCGGGTGCGACTCGTCGGCCTTGAGCGCGTACCGCTGGCAGATCCCGCCGTAGAACCAGACCGTCAGCCTGTTGCCGTCCACCCGGTAGGTGATCGCCGGGTGCACCTGCGAGCCGTTGGGCGGCGGCTCGCCGACCGCGATGCCGTTGCCGCCGGGGGGAGTCTGCGCCGGGGTCGGCGTCAGCGCCGGTGCCGGGGTGGTGGTGGCCGGTGGCGGACTGGCCGGCCGCGGATCGGGGGTGGTCGCCGTGGGATCGGCCGGCGGGGTGGTCACCGGAGCCGGGGCCGACGGGGACGCCGGGGCCGACCCGGGCGCCGACGGGGTCTCGGCGGTGCCCGCCGCGGGAGGGGCAGGCGCGCTCGCCGAGGGCGCCGCGGTACCGGAGGCCGCCGCGTCCGAACCCGACTTCGCTCCGTCGCCGCACCCGGCCAGCACCGTCGCCGCCGCCAGTACCAGACCCGCCAGTGTCACCGCGCGTGCCCGGCCGGAACGCCGGGGCATCGTCTCCAGATCCATCTGTACTTCCTCCCGAGGGCTCAGCGGCACGCCTCCGGGGCCGCACCGCGCCGATGTGACGTGCGCCGGACGAATCCGGTTCCCGTCCGAGCCCGGCGGGTGCTCCGGCAGGGGCCTACAGCCCGTACTCGGGCATCCCCGCGACCAGCCGCTGGGTCCGCGAGGGGACCCTGAGCGCCGCCCGGGCGGGTGCGGCGTCCTGCGGACCGGTCGCCAGCAGCGGCCAGAACCGCCTCAGTCGCCGCGAGGAGTCCACCAGCGCGTCCAGCGAGTCGCCGTCCGCGTCGCCGAGCAGGGCGGGCGGGACCCGCAGCGGGTGGTGACTGGGCATCATCGGCCATCACTTCCGATCCACCGGTGCCGTGACGGGGGTGCCACGGGCCTGGGCGGGGCCGGGAACGGCCCCCTGTCTGCGACCCTAGGCCGGTCGTCCGGCCCCCACCAGAGCTACCGGTTGGTAGTACACCGTAGGGGGCGGAGGGTGCCGCCGAAGGCGTTCTTGCTGGCTCCCGCCCCCTGCCGGGTACCGTGAGTGGGTTCACCCACCGCCCTTCCACGGCCCTGCCGCCCTTCTGAGGAGACCCCGTGCGTATCGCCGTCGCCGGCTCGATCGCGACCGACCACCTGATGACCTTCCCGGGCCGGTTCGCCGACCAGCTCGTCGCCGAGCAGCTGCACACCGTGTCGCTGTCCTTCCTGGTCGACACCCTGGACATCCGCCGCGGCGGTGTCGCGCCCAACATCGCGTTCGGGATGGGCGTCCTGGGCCTGCGCCCGGTCCTGGTCGGCGCGGCCGGCGCGGACTTCGCGGAGTACCGCAGCTGGCTGGAGCGCAACAACGTGGACTGCCGGTCCGTCCACATCTCCGAGACCCGGCACACCGCGCGCTTCATGTGCACCACGGACGAGGACCACAACCAGATCGCGTCGTTCTACACCGGCGCCATGGCGGAGGCCCGCAACATCGAGCTCAAGCCGATCGCCGACCGGGTCGGCGGCCTGGACCTGGTCCTGATCGGCGCGGACGACCCGCAGGCGATGGTCCGCCACACCCAGGAGTGCCGCACCCGCGGCTACGCCTTCGCGGCCGACCCCTCCCAGCAGCTGGCCCGCCTCGACGGCCACGACATCCGCCAGATCGTCGACGGCGCCGCGTACCTCTTCACCAACGAGTACGAGGCCGCGCTGATCGAGACCAAGACCGGCTGGGACGCCGACGAGATCCTCGGCCGGGTCGGCACCCGGATCACCACCCTCGGCAGCAAGGGCGTCCGGATCGACCGCAAGGGCGAGACCCCGATCGTGGTCGGCTGCGCGCCCGAGAACAGCAAGACCGACCCGACCGGCGTCGGCGACGCCTTCCGGGCCGGTTTCCTGGCCGGCCTCTCCTGGGGGCTGGAGCTGGAGCGCGCCGCCCAGCTCGGCTGCATGCTCGCCACCCTGGTCATCGAGACCGTCGGCACCCAGGAGTACGAGCTGCGCCCGACCGCGTTCCTGGAGCGCTTCGAGGGCGCCTACGGCGCCGAGGCGGCCGCCGACGTCCGGGCGCACCTGGTCAAGTAGTCCGCCGCACCAGGTAGGCCACGCCCCGGTCGCCGCCGTACTCGGCGGCCGGGGCCTCGCCCAGGTACTCCTGCCCGCGCATCCCGCACCAGGCGGGTACGTCCAGCCGGGCCGCCTCGTCGTCCGCCAGCACCGCGACCGTCCCGCCCAGGGGGACTCCGCCGATCCGCCTGGCCAGCTCGATGACGGGCAGCGGGCAGCGCTTGCCGAGGGCGTCGAGGACGGTCGTCCCCCCGGCCGCGTGCGGATCCCCGCCCGCGTCCGGCTCCCCGGCCGGACCCGAGGGCCCGGACTCCGGCGCGCGCTCCGGGGGCAGCGTCAGGTCCAGCCCCAGCGGGGCGCGGACACCGGCCACCAGCCCGGGCAGCACGGTCAGGAAGCGCTCGACGTCCGCCTCCGCCGCGCCGAACGGCAGCGAGACCCGGACGTTCCCCTCGGTGAGGACGCCCATGGCGGCCAGGACGTGGCTGGGGGTCAGCGTGGACGAACTGCAGGAGGAGCCGGAGGAGACCGCGAACCCGGCCCGGTCCAGCTCGGTCAGCAGCACCTCGCCGTCCACGTACAGACAGGAGAAGGTGACGACGTGCGGCAGCCGCCGCACCGGGTCGCCCACCACCTCCACCTCGGGCACCAGCTGCGGTACCCGGGTCCGGATCCGTTCGACCAGCGCGTGCAGGCGGGCGTTCTCCCGGTCCGCCTCGGCCCGTACCGCGCGCAGGGAGGCCGCCGCGGCCACGATCGCCGGCACGTTGACGTACCCCGGGACCCTGCCGCCCTCGCGCTCGTCGGCGGGCAGCGGCGAGGAGTACCGGACGCCCTTGCGCACCGCGAGCACCCCGACCCCGGCGGGTCCGCCCCACTTGTGCGCGGAGGCGGCCAGCAGCGACCAGCCGCCCGGCACGTCCACCCGCCCGGCGCTCTGCGCGGCGTCCACCAGCAGCGGCACGTCCCCGCACACCTCGGCCACCTCGGCGACCGGCTGGACGGTGCCGACCTCGTGGTTGGCGGACTGCAGCACCGCGAGCGCGGTGTCCGGCCGCAGCGCCGCCGCGAACCCCCCGGGGGCGGCCCGGCCGTACCGGTCCACCGGGACGACCGAGACCTCGCCACCGGCGGCCTCGTGCCGTTCCGCGGCGTGCAGCACGCCGGAGTGCTCGACGGCCGAGTGCACCAGGTGTCCGCCGCGGCGCCGGTTCCCGGCCAGGGCGCCCAGCACACCGAGGTGCACCGCCTGGGTCCCGCTCGCGGTGAAGGCGATCTCGTCGGCCCGGCAGCCGAGGACCCCCGCCACCGTCTCGCGGGCGGCGTCCAGGAGCATCCGGGCCTGCCGCCCGGACCGGTAGAGCCGGGCGGGGTCGGCCCACCCCTCGTCCAGGGCGGCGGTCAGCGCCTGCCGCGCGACGGGGTGGAGCGGTGCGGTGGAGGCCACGTCGAAGTACACGGTCACATTTAACGACACTCCCGGGTGTATTCCGGCGTGCCCCGGGTGCTTACCGACCGTCAGTCGATCACCCCGAATGTCCGAATAGTCCACGTCCGACGGACTGTCACGTACGTCGTCCGAGGTCATCCCCCGATCGGGCGTACGGACCCCTAATGCCTAGGATGACCTGCGGCGCAGCCCCTGCCGGGCCTGATCGGGTGTCCGGGCGGCGCGTTACCGGGACCTGCCCGTCAGCAGCGCATAAGGCTGGAGTAGGGTTTGGCCCGCATAAGCATTCAAACCGTGCCCGTGGTCGGGTCGCCGGGAGGCAGCAACCTCTCCGGGGCGACGCGAAGGCGGGCGAGACTTCGGGAAGGCGCTACGTGAGTCCCAACGGCTCCGACCGCTCGCCGCGGCGCACGATGCGGCGGAAGCTGCCTCAGGCGCTGGCACTGGGCCTCGTCATCGCGACCGCCACCGGCTGCTCGGCCAACGACCTCCCCAGGCTTGGCCTCCCGAGTCCCGTCACCGAGGAAGGGCCCCTGGTCCTCCACATGTGGCAGGGCTCCTGGATCGCGGCGCTGGTGGTCGGCGTACTGATGTGGGGTCTGATCATCTGGAGCGTGATCTTCCACCGGCGCAGCCGCACCGGCGTGCAGGTCCCTCCGCAGACCCGGTACAACGTGCCCATCGAGGCGCTCTACACCGCGGTCCCCATCATCATCGTGTCGGTCCTCTTCTACTTCGTCGCCCGCGACGAGTCGAAGCTGATCGCCGTCTCCGAGAAGCCGCAGCACACCGTCAACGTGGTGGGCTTCCAGTGGAGCTGGGCGTTCAACTACGAGAACACCGAGAACCCCGACCCGGCCAACCAGGACGCGGCGTACGACGTGGGCACCCCGCAGGCGGCGCCGACCCTGTACCTGCCGGTCAACGAGACGGTGCAGTTCCGCCTCACCTCTCGTGACGTCATCCACGACTTCTGGCCCATCAACTTCCTGATGAAGATGGACGTCGTGCCGGGCGTGGTGAACAAGTTCGAGGTCACCCCGACCGTCAAGGGTGAATACATGGGCAAGTGCGCCGAGCTCTGCGGCGTCGACCACTCGCGCATGCTGTTCAACGTGAAGGTCGTCGACCGTGCCGAGTACGACCTTCACCTGAAGGAGCTCCGGGCCAAGGGGCAGACCGGCGCGGTGCCCTCCGGCATCACGACCATGGGAAGTGAAGAGAAGTGACCATCCTCAACGAGCCCGCCGCGGCCGGCGGGGGCGCCGGGGCCGTCACGGTCGGGGCGCAGCGGACCCGGAAGCCGGGTTCCACCATCATCAAGTGGCTGACCACCACTGACCACAAGACGATCGGCACCCTCTACCTGGGCACGTCGTTCGCCTTCTTCCTGATCGGTGGCGTCCTCGCCCTGGTCATGCGCGCCGAGCTCGCTCGTCCCGGGACCCAGATCCTGTCGAACGAGCAGTTCAACCAGGCGTTCACCATGCACGGCACGGTCATGCTGCTGATGTTCGCGACGCCGCTCTTCGCCGGCTTCGCGAACTGGATCATGCCGCTCCAGATCGGTGCCCCGGACGTCGCGTTCCCGCGTCTGAACATGTTCGCCTACTGGCTGTACCTGTTCGGCTCGCTGATCGCCGTCGCCGGCTTCATCACCCCGCAGGGCGCCGCCGACTTCGGCTGGTTCGCCTACGCGCCGCTGTCGGACGCGGTCCGCTCGCCGGGCATCGGCGCCGACATGTGGATCATGGGTCTGGCCTTCTCCGGCTTCGGCACGATCCTCGGTGCGGTCAACTTCATCACCACGATCATCTGCATGCGCGCGCCCGGCATGACGATGTTCCGGATGTCGATCTTCGTCTGGAACGTCCTGCTGACCGCCGTGCTGGTCCTGCTGGCCTTCCCGGTGCTGGCCGCCGCGCTGTTCGCCCTGGAGGCGGACCGCAAGTTCGGGGCCCACGTCTTCGACCCGGCGAACGGCGGGGCGCTGCTCTGGCAGCACCTGTTCTGGTTCTTCGGTCACCCCGAGGTGTACATCATCGCGCTGCCGTTCTTCGGCATCGTGTCCGAGGTCATCCCGGTCTTCAGCCGCAAGCCGATGTTCGGCTACTCCGGCCTGATCGCGGCCACCATCGCGATCGCCGGTCTGTCCGTGACGGTGTGGGCCCACCACATGTACGTCACCGGCCAAGTGCTTCTGCCGTTCTTCTCGTTCATGACCTTCCTGATCGCGGTCCCGACCGGTGTGAAGTTCTTCAACTGGGTCGGCACCATGTGGAAGGGCTCGCTGAGCTTCGAGACCCCGATGCTCTGGACGGTCGGCTTCCTGGTGACCTTCCTCTTCGGTGGTCTGACCGGTGTCCTGCTGGCCTCCCCGCCGATCGACTTCCACGTCTCGGACTCGTACTTCGTCGTCGCCCACTTCCACTACGTGGTCTTCGGCACCGTCGTCTTCGCGATGTTCGCCGGCTTCCACTTCTGGTGGCCGAAGATGACCGGCAAGATGCTGGACGAGCGCCTCGGCAAGATCACCTTCTGGACGCTGTTCATCGGCTTCCACACCACCTTCCTGGTGCAGCACTGGCTCGGCGCGGAGGGCATGCCCCGCCGCTACGCCGACTACCTGGCGGCCGACGGGTTCACCACCCTGAACACCGTGTCGACCATCGGCTCCTTCCTGCTCGGCCTGTCGATCCTGCCGTTCCTCTACAACGTCTGGAAGACCGCCAAGTACGGGGAGAAGATCGAGGTCGACGACCCGTGGGGCTACGGCCGTTCGCTGGAGTGGGCGACCTCCTGCCCGCCGCCGCGGCACAACTTCCTCACGCTGCCCCGGATCCGCTCGGAATCCCCGGCCTTCGACCTCCACCACCCGGAGATCGCGGCGCTGGACTACCTCGAGAACCACGGTGAGCCGGCCAAGCACCTCGCCGGTGTGACCCCGGCGAAGTACGACGCCCCGCAGCTGGGC
This sequence comes from Streptomyces sp. BE303, assembly GCF_036290945.1. Taxonomy (NCBI): domain Bacteria; kingdom Bacillati; phylum Actinomycetota; class Actinomycetes; order Kitasatosporales; family Streptomycetaceae; genus Streptomyces; species Streptomyces sp. BE303. The sequence continues at coordinate 3,529 of NZ_JAQYWZ010000713.1, read as the reverse complement.
AAGGGCAAGAAGGGTGGGGACGCCTGATGAAGGAACAGGGCAAGATCTTCCTGGGCCTGGCGGTCTTCGTGCTGGCCATGGCCATCACCTACGGGCTGTGGACCAACAGCTCGGACACCGGCATCGAGGCGGCGGGCACCACCGCGCTGTTCCTCGCCTTCGCCCTCTGCGCCTTCATCGGGTACTACCTCGCCTTCACCGCCCGCCGGGTGGACAGCGGCGCGGGTGACAACCCCGAGGCCGAGGTCGCGGACGACTCCGGCGAGCTGGGCTTCTTCGCCCCGCACAGCTGGCAGCCGCTCTCGCTGGCGATCGGTGGCGCACTGGCCTTCCTCGGTGTGATCTTCGGCTGGTGGCTGCTGTACTGGTCGATCCCGGTGATCCTGATCGGCCTCTTCGGCTGGGTCTTCGAGTTCTACCGCGGCGAGAACCAGAACCAGTAGGTCCCCGCCACTCGCACAGGGCCGGGCATCCCGCACGGGATGCCCGGCCCCGTTGCGTCCCCGGAGTGACGGGCTCACCCTCCCGGCGCAACGGCGCGCCGCCCGGATGTCGCTCGGCCGGACCGGTTCCTACGATCTGATCAATCGTGCGAACCCCCGGAGGCGGTCATGGCCGACAGGCGCGGAATCGCGGGTATCGGCGGCATCTCGCTGGCCCTGGCAGTGCTGGCCCCGCTGGCCGGCTGCACGTCCGGAAGCGGCGACGACCTCGCCGGGACCGTCCGTACGGTCGACGCCGCGCGGCTGGTCCATCTCTCGGCGACCGAGCAGGTGGACCCGTCCCAGCCGGTCACCGTCACCGCCGAGCAGGGCAGCCGGCTCACCGACGTCACGGTGGTCGGCCCGGACGGCCGGGTGGTCGCCGGGCGGCTCTCCGAGGACCAGCGCAGCTGGCAGACCACCGGGCGGCTCAAGGCCGCCACCACGTACACCGTCCGGATCGCCGCCGACGACGGCAAGGGCGGCCGCGGTGAGACCACTGCGGGGTTCGCCACCGTCGCCGCCCAGCGGCTGCTGGCCGCCAAGCTCGGCCCGGACTCCTCCGGCAGCGGCGTCTACGGGGTGGGCCAGCCGCTCACCGTCCAGCTCTCCGAGGCGGTGAAGGACCCGCAGGCCCGCCAGGAGGTGGAGCGGGCCCTCACCGTCACCTCGCAGCCGGCCGTCACCGGCGGCTGGTACTGGGTGGACGACAGGAACCTGCACTTCCGCCCGGAGCAGTACTGGCCGACCGGCACCACCGTCAGCCTCGCCTTCGAGGGCACCGGCAGCCGGATCGCGGACGGCCTGTACGGCGGCGACCGGGCCGCCCTGGCGCTGCGGATCGGCGAACGGGTCGAGACCGTGGTGGACGCGGCGGCCCACGAACTCACCCTGAAGCGTGACGGCCAGGTGGTCCGGACGATCCCGGTCACCACCGGTAAGCCGGGGTTCGACACCCGCAACGGCGTCAAGGTGGTGCTCGGCCAAGAGCGCAAGGTCCGGATGAGCGGCGAGACGATCGGGATAGCGGCCGGCAGCGAGGAGTCGTACGACCTCGACGTCGAGTGGGCGACCCGGGTCACCTGGAGCGGCGAGTACGTGCACGCGGCGCCCTGGTCGGTGGGCGCTCAGGGGGTCGAGAACGTCAGCCACGGCTGCACCGGCATGAGCACCGAGAACGCCCGCTGGTTCTACCAGAACACCAGGGTGGGGGACCTGGTGACGGTGGTGAACAGCCGCGGCAAGGGCATGGAGTCGTTCGGCAACGGCTTCGGGGACTGGAACATCGCCTGGACGGACTGGGTCGGGCACAGCGCCCTCGGGCAGCCCGTCAGCACCACCGCGCCGGTCACCCGGGCCCCCGCCACCGGGATGATCGCCCCGCAGCTCTGAGGGGCCCGCCGGGGCCCTCCTCAGCCCTCGCCCGCCCCGTCGCGGTAGGCCAGCCGGAGCGCGGTGTCCACGGCCCCCAGGGCGTCCGGCAGTGGCAGCCCGAGCCGCCTGACCCGCTCGGCGTACTCGGCGGCCGCCGCGGCGGCCAGCCGGTGCGAGGCGTCGCCGACCGCGGCGATCAGGGTGCCGCGCCGGCCGTGGGTCTCCACCACGCCGTCCGCCTCCAGCTCCCGGTAGGCGCGGGCGACCGTCCCGGCGGCCAGCCCCAGCTCCTCGGCCAGCGCCCGGACGGTGGGCAGCCGCAGCCCGGTCGCCAGCTCGCCGCTGCGGGCCTGCCCGGAGATCTGGGCGCGGATCTGCTCGTACGGGGGAGTGGTGGAGGCCGGGTCGACGGACAGCTGCACGGAAGGGCTCCTGAGGTTCGGGCGGGTCGGGATCGGTCGGGTCGGGGCGGAACAGCCCGAGGGCCGCCGACCAGATGAACTCTGGTCAGCGGCCCTCGGGGGTGACGCGGGGTGCGTACGGGATCAGTGGTGGCCGTGGCCGCTGGTGATCTCGTGGTGCTCCTCGGCGGTGGGCTTGGAGATCTGGCTGCCCTCGCCGTAGAAGCCGCGGGAGAGCTTCGCCCGGGTCCGGGTGATGACGTTGGCCTTGCGGGCCACGCCGTTCTCGTCCGTCGCGGCCGGCAGCTCGAACGGCTGCTGCTGCTCGTGCGCGGTGAGCGTGTGCAGCTCCTTCTGCGGCAGCTGGGCGTGCACCTCGACGAACTCGCCGTGCGGCAGGCGCTTGATGACGCCGGTCTCGCGGCCGTGCAGCACCTTCTCCTTGTCACGGCGCTGGAGGCCGAGGCACCAGCGCTTGGTGATGATGAAGACGAGCACCGGGATCACGAACATGCCCACGCGGACGAAGTACGTGACCGAGTTGATCGACAGGTGCAGGTGGGTGGCGAACAGGTCGTTGCCACCGGCCATCAGCAGGATCAGGTAGAGGCTGATCCAGGCGGCGCCCAGACCGGTGCGGACCGGTGCGTTGCGCGGGCGGTCCAGGATGTGGTGCTCGCGCTTGTCGCCGGTGATCCAGCCCTCGATGAAGGGGTAGACCGCGATCGCGGCCAGCACCATCGGGAAGATCGCCAGCGGCACCATGACACCCAGGTTCAGGGTGTGGCCCCAGAGGCTGATCTCCCAGCCCGGCATGATGCGGATCAGGCCCTCGGAGAAGCCCATGTACCAGTCGGGCTGGGCGTCGGTCGACACCTGGTCCGGCCGGTACGGGCCGTACGCCCAGATCGGGTTGATCGTGGCGATCGCCGAGATGACGGAGATGAGACCGAACACCAGGAAGAAGAAGCCGCCGGCCTTGGCCATGTAGACCGGCATCAGCGGCATGCCGACGACGTTCTTCTCGGTCTTGCCGGGGCCCGCCCACTGGGTGTGCTTGTGGTAGAAGACCAGGATCAGGTGGGCGACGAGCAGGCCCAGCATGATGCCCGGGATCAGCAGCACGTGGATGGTGAAGAAGCGCGGCACGATGTCGTGGCCGGGGAACTCGCCCCCGAACAGGAACATCTGGATGTAGGTGCCGACCAGCGGGACGGCGAGGATCGCGCCTTCCATGAAGCGGATGCCGGTGCCCGAGAGCAGGTCGTCCGG
>NZ_JAQYWZ010000712.1:0-45126 GCF_036290945.1 Streptomyces sp. BE303 | reverse complement strand
CTCGGCTGCCTGGAGAACGGCCTCACCGTCCAGGGCATCAACTCCTTCTGGCAGAACGTCGCCCAGGGCGCCCTCCTCGTCGTCGCCGTCGTCATCCAGCAACGCCGCAACGGCGAACGCGCCGTCGGACTCCCCGCCTGATCAGCGCCCCGTGACCGGCGGTGCGGTCGCCGAGCCTCGGCCGTACCGCCGCGCGCTGCCCGGTCCGGCGGGGCCGGGCAGCAGCCCGTCCGCCCGAGCCCGCCCACCCGAGCCCCGGCCTGCCCGGGGCTCCCCCGTGCCCGGCCCCGTGCCCAGGCGCCGCAAGCAGCCCCCGCGGCACGTCACCGCGGCCCGGTCCCGCCGGCAGCCGGGCGCGTGCGGCAGTCCCCGCCGTGGTCCTGATCGAGGGCGAGGCCGGCCTCGGCACGTCCCGCCTGCTCCGCGAGGCCGTACCCGGCATGACGGCCCTGGGCCTCGCGGTGCGCAGGGGCCGGTGCGCCCCCCTGCGCGAGCCGCTCGCCCTACGGCCCGTTCGTGGAGGCTCTGCGGGAGGCGTGGCCGCTCCTCCCGCCCGACACCGCCTGCGGCCCCGTCACCGCCGCGTTCGTCTCCCACCTGCCCGACCTCGCCGACCGTCTGTCACCACGGCGGCCGTCCGCCGTCGGCACCCCGCGCCGGTAACTGATGCGGGCGGTCCGCGAGATGCCGTGCCCCCTCGGCCCCGCCGTCCTGATCACCGAGGGCGTGCACCGGCGGACGACGACACCCGGGCGTTCCTGGCGCTGCTCGCCGGGAACTCGCCGCCGCAGCTGAGGCTTGTCCTCACCTGCGGCGCCCGCGGCCACCGCAGCTACGGCAACGACCTCTCGCCACGCGAGCAGGAGGTCGCCCGGTTGCCGGCGGGCGGCGCCACCAACCGGTAGATCGCCCGCGCGCTCGCGCTCTCCCCGCGGACCGCCGAGCGCCACGTCGCCAAGGTGCTGTCCAAGCTCGGCGCCACCCGCGCCCGGCTGCACGGCGGCGCGCCCTCGACCTGCCCGGCCGGCGGGAGGCCCCACGGGCGCCGAACGCAGCCCGGGGAATTGCGGGAGATCGAACCGAATGCGACCGATTCCGTCGCCACCGGAGCCACCAACCAGGACATCGCCCGCGCGCTCTCGCTGTCGCTCCGCACGGCCGAGCACCACACCGCCAGCATCCTGCGGAAGCTCGGCGTCACCCGCGCCCGAATGCGCGACGCCGCCCTCTGACGGCCACGGCTGTCGTCCTGTCACAACCGGCGCGGCTGTCCGGTCCTGTGGGATGACCGGTACCAACCGGCATCCCCCGGACGGAAGGCCGACCACCGTGCCAGCCCACGCGCCCCCGTACCCCCGGCAGGTCTGGCTGCCCGCCGAGTTCACCACCCTCACCGACCTCCCCGACCGGCTGGACTACGCCCGCTGGGACGGCCACTCGCCGTTCCCGTCGGACCCGGGCACCGTGGAGTTCTACGTACCGCCCCTCGTCCAGGACATCGGCGTCATCGGCAGGCCGCTGCACCGGATGACACGCCTGAGGGCCGTCCAGGCCCTCAGCTCCGGCACCGACGCCCTCGGGGCGCGACTTCGCCGACTCCCGGGCCGCGTCACCCTGTGCAACGCCCGCGAGGTCCACGCCCGCAGCACCGCCGAGCTGGCCCTGACGCTCGTCCTCGCCTCCCTGCGCCACCTCCCGGAGTTCACCCGCGCCCAGGACGCCGGGGCCTGGCAGCCCGTGGTGTCCCCGTCCCTGTACGGGCGTTCGGTGCTCATCGTCGGGTACGGCGAGGTCGGCACCGCCCTGGACGACCTCCTCGCCCCGTTCGGCTGCGCGGTGACCCGCGTCGCGCGAACCGCCCGCACCGGCCCGCGCGGCCCCGTGCACCGCGCCGAGGACCTCCCCCGCCTCGTCCCGGACGCGGACGTCATCGTGCTGACGACCGCACTGACGCCCGCGACCCGCCACCTGGTCGACGCGGACCTGCTGGAGCGCGCGCGGGCGGGCTCGCTACTGGTGAACGTGGCCCGGGGAGCGGTCGTCGACACCGCGGCCCTGCTCGCTCGGGTGCGCGACGGCCGGCTGCGGGCCGCGCTCGACGTGACCGATCCGGAGCCGCTGCCGGCCGGCCATCCGCTGCGCACGGCGCCCGGAGTCCTGGTCACCCCGCACGTCGGCGCGTTCACCCGCGCCATGTGGCCCCGCCTCGAAGCCCTCGTCCGCCGGCAGTTGGACCGCTTCGCCGCCGGTGAGGAACTGGACAACGTCGTCGCCTACTGACGCCGAAGCACCCCCGTCTCCCGCCGCGCGGGACGACCGAGAGAGCAGGGACGATCCGTGGACACCGCACGCCCCACCACCGCACATCCCGCCACCACGCACCCCACCGCCGAACCCCCCACCGCCGTGCGCCGGCCCGGCGCTCCCAAGGACCTCGACCCGGTCGCCGCCGCACGCTCGCTGGTCCCGCTCCTCACCGACCAGGCGCCCCGCACCGAGGAGCGCCGCCGCCTCACCGACACCTCCCTCACCGCCCTGCGCCGCGCCGGCCTGCTGCGGCTCGGCACACCCCGGCGGTTCGACGGCCACGGCGCCGGGGTCCTGACCGCGGTGGACGTGTGCGAGGAACTGGCCCGCGGCTGCTCGGCCGCCTCCTGGTTCGTGGGTATCGCCTACGGCGGCGCCCTGTTCGCCTCCCAACTCGACCACCCCGAACGCGCCACCCTGTGGCAGGACGACCCCGACGCCGTCGTCTGCGGCACCGCCAACCCGTCCGGAACGGCGCGCCCCTCGGCCGCGGGCTGGACGCTGAACGGCCGCTGGCCCTGGATCTCCGGCATCCACCACGCGCCCTGGACCCTGCTCGGCTTCACCCGGGACGGCTCCGACGGGGAGCCGGAGCGCGGCATGGCCCTGGTCCCCACCCACGCCCTCACCGTCGAGGACGTGTGGCACATCGCGGGCATGCGCGGCACCGGCAGCGACACCGCCCACGCCGAGGAGGTGGACGTCCCCGCCTCCCGCACCCTCTCGCTCACCGCCCTGGCGGAGGGCGCCTACCGCGGGCGCCATCCCGGCGAACCTCCGGTCACCTTCCACCTGTCCATCAACCCGCCACTCGTGGCGACCGGTGTCGGGATCGCCGCGGCGACCCTGGAGAAGGTACTGGGCGCCGCCGCCCGGGGCAGGCGCACTCCCTCGCCCCTGCACCACCTGATCGCCGAATCCCCCGCCCACCAGCTCAACGTGGCGCACGCCGCCGTCCTGATCGACACCGCACGCCTGCACCTGCGCCGCGCCGCCGGCGAGATGGACGCGCACGCCCGCGCCGGCCACCGCCCCGAGCTCGCCGATCGGGCCCGGCTGCGCATGGACGCCGCCCACGCCATGCGCTGCGCCCGGCAGGCCGTGAGCCTGCTGCTGGACACCGCCGGCGCGGGCAGCCTCGCGGACGGCTCCGACCTGCAACGGGCCTGGCGCGACATCGAGACGGCCTCCCGGCACGCCGCCCTCGGCGTCCAGAGCGCCCAGGAGATCTACGGCCGCACCCTCCTCGGCGCCCCGCTGCCACCCAGCCCGCTCATCTGATCCGCCGACCAGCCGATCACACGATCACCCGAAAGAAGCAGACGATGACGACGACGGCCGACGGACGGGTGGCACTGGTCACCGGCGCGGGAGGAGGCATCGGCGCAGCGATCGCCGCGCGCCTGCACGAGCAGGGCCACCGGGTGGCCCTGCTGGACCTCGACGGTGACGCCGTCACCGACCTCTCCGGCGCGCTCGACCCGCACGGGCGCACCGCGCTCGCGGTGCGGGCGGACGTGACCGACCCGCACGCGCTGGGAGCCGCACTGCGCGCGGTCCGGACCACGTGGCACGCCCCCGACATCCTGGTCAACAATGCCGCCCGCACCGCCGCGGGCTCCGTGTGGGACGTGACCGTGGAGGAGTGGGACGCCGTGATGGCGACCAACCTGCGCAGCGTCCTCGCCCTGACCAGGCTGTGCGCGCCCGCGATGCGCGAGCGCGGATGGGGCCGCGTGGTCAACCTCGCCTCACTGGCGGGCCAGCAGGGCGGCACGCTCGCCGGCCCCCACTACGCCGCCGCCAAGGCCGGGGTCCTCGTGCTGACCAAGGTCTTCGCCCGTGAACTGGCGGCACACGGGGTGACCGTCAACGCCCTCGCCCCCGCCGCCGTCCACACCGCCGCGGTGGCGCGGCTCGGCGCCTCGGCGGTGGCCGCGGCGGCGCGGACCATCCCGGTCGGCCGGATGGGCCGTCCCTCGGAGGTGGCGGCCCTCGTGGCCTACCTGGTGAGCGAGGACGGCGGCTACGTCACCGGTGCCACCTTCGACATCAACGGCGGCGCCCACATGCGCTGAGCCCGCACACCGGCCCCGGGCCCCGGCCCCCGGCGCAGCCGTGCGACGTGCGACGTGCGACGTGCGACGTGCGGGTCGGTCACGTCCACCCGAACCCCCGAGCTGACGAGGCGTCACGGGCACGTTCTTTTACGGACAATCGTCCACCGGGGCGTTGACCGCCCACCCGCCCTGGCTATTGGCTCAGGGGGCCCGCCGGCCAACGAGGCCCGGGGGTAAGCCCGTTCGGGAGGACCTGATGTTCGCACCGCACCGTGCCCGATCCCTCACCGCCGCCGGCGCGTGCGCGGTGGCCGCCGTTCTCACGGCAGCCACCACAGGGCCCGCCACGGCTCGCCCCGCCTCCGCACCACCGCGCGTCGAACGGATCAGCCAGGCCCCCGGCGGGGCACAGGCCGACGGCGACTCCTACCTCGGCGCGCTCTCCGCCACCGGCCGCTACGCCGTCTTCACCTCCGACGCGGCCAACCTGGTGGCCGGTGACACCAACGGCGACTCCGACGTCTTCGTCCGCGACCTGCTCACCGGGCGGACCGAGCGCGTCAGCGTCGCCGACGACGGCGCCCAGGCGACCGGCACCTCCTCGGGGGCGGCGATCAGCGCCGACGGCCGCTACGTCGCCTTCGCCTCGGACGCCCCCGACCTGGTGCCCGGCGACACCAACGGCACCTTCGACGTGTACGTCCGCGACCGGGTCGCCGGGCACACCGAGCGGATCACCGCCGGCGACCCGTCCCGGCCCCAGACCGGCGGCACCGACACCCCGGTGATCAGCTGGGACGGCCGCTACGTCGCGTTCGCCTCCGGCCGAAGCGATCTGGTCCCGGGCGACACCAACCGCGTCGCCGACATCTTCGTGCACGACCGCCGCACCGGCACCGCCCGGCGGGCCAACGTCGCCGACGACGGAACCCAGGCCGGGAGCCCGGCCCGGCACCCCGCGCTCAGCGCCGACGGCACCCGCATCACCTTCATCTCCCGCGACAGCCTCGCCCCGGCCCCCGAGGACGGCCCGGAGGAGGACCTGGCGGAGGACCCGGCGGACGGCGGTGGCGCGCAGATCGCCAAGCCCCGGACCTACCCGCTGTACGTCCACGACCTGCGGACCGGCAGAACCCGCCCCGCCAGCATCGGCCCCGACGGCAAGAAGTACGGCGCCCTCGACGGCGGACTGAGCCCCGACGGGCGCTACGCGCTCTTCAGCTCCTACACGTCCATGGTCACCGGCTACACCCATCCGCAGATCTTCGTCCGCGACCTCCTCACGGAGACCACCGCCCTGGTCAGCACGGCCCACGACGGCGCGCCCGGCGCCGGGGACGGCCAGTCCCACTCCCCCGTGATGACCGCCGACAGCCGCCGGGTCTACTTCGCCTCGGCGGCCGCCAACCTGGTGCCCGGCGACACCAACGGCGTCGGCGACGTCTTCCGCCGTGACCTGTGGACGGGCCGGGTCGAGCGGGTCGCGCCGTCCGCCGACGGCTCCGAGTCGGCGGTCGAGTCGGACGGACCGTCCATCGACGCGCTCGGTACGTCGGTGATGATCGCGTCCGCCGACACCCCCCTGATACCCGGGGACACCAACCAGCACCAGGACGTCTTCCTGCGCCGCCTGCCCCTGTTCTGAGCCGACCGGTCGACCCTGCCGCCGACGGCTTCCGGGCCCTCGCCCGCATCGGCGGCGGGCGCCGCGCCGGGCGCCGGGGCCGGCCCGCACGGAGCGTCGCGCCCCCGGCCCCGCCGGCCCGTTCAGCGGCCGGGGGGCGCGGCCTCCCGGCCGTGCGTTCCGGGGTCCGCGGAGCCGCGGGTCGGGGCGAGGGCGGCGAACCGCTTCTCGGTGTCGAGGAGCATCTGCCGGCGCTCCTCCGGGGTCCGCCGGGTGACGCGGTCGAAGTTGACCCACCGCAGGCCCTTGACGCCGATCTTGCCGAAGGTCCCCTTGAAGAGGATCTTGGTCAACGGGTCGCGGTACCACCAGCGGTAGGCCCTGTCCGGGGTGGTCATGACGGACAGGACCGTGACCCCCTGCAGCCGCGGCAGCAGGTTGCGGAACGGGCTGCCCTTGGCCTCGGGCCGTTCGGCGAACACCACGCCCTTGGTGAGCACCCGGTCGAGGAACCCCTTGGTGGCCGCGGGCATCGCCTCCCACCACACCGGGAACGCGAACACCAGGTGGTCGGCGGCCAGCAGGCGGTCCTGGTAGTCGCGCACCTGCGGGTCTGTCGCGGCGCCCTGCCGCCACGCGACGAGGTCCTGCCGGGTCATCACCGGCGAGAACCCGTCGGCGGCCAGGTCGATCAGGTCCACGTCGTGCCCCGCCGCGGTGGCGCCCCGGACGGCAGCGGCGGCGACGGCGGCGGTGAAGCTGCGCTGGTGCGGAACGTTGTCGGCCGAGGCAAAGGTGTACGGGTGGTCGAGGACCATCAGAACGCGCATGCGGTACTCCGGAGGAAGAGGAAACCGTTTCGCCAGCAACGGTTGCAGTCAGAACCGTCGCCTGTCAAACGAATGGGCTACCCTGACCCCATGAACAAGCCGATGCCGGACGATCTGGCCACGCTCTGGTATCTCACCCGCCGGGTCGCGGGCCTGATGGACCGTGCCAGCGAGGCGCTCTTCCAGCAGGAGCTGGGCATCTCCCTGGCACAGTTCCTCGTGCTCTCCGTCATCGACGCCCACCCCGGACCGCTCAACCAGCAGCAGGTGGCCGACCGGCTCGGCCTGACCAAGGGCACCGTCAGCCGCCAGATCGACCACGCGGTCTCCGCCGGACTGGTCGCGGTCCGGCCGTCCCCGCACAGCCGCCGGGAGAACGCCGTCCTCCTCACCCCGGCCGGCACCGATCTGGTCCGACGCGGCGACACGGCCCTGCACCGGGACCGCACGGCGTTCCTGCCGCGCCTCGACCCGGACGACATGCACGCCGCGATCCGTGTCCTGTCGGCCATGAACGACGCCCTCAGCCCCGCCCACGGTGCGCACCGCTGAGGCCCCGCCCCGGTACTGACCGCCGAATGCCCGCCGGCACCCGTGGACCCGACCACGACGAGGGCGCGCCCGGAGGGGAATACCCCAGGATTCACCCGTTCCAGTGAATCCGGCGGGCTCCCCGGCCGGGAGGCAGGCGCCGCGCGGACAGTGGGAGAGACGCGGGGAGCTTCGACCCAGGGGTCTCGACACCCGCCCGAGGGAGGACGCATGGTCGACGCAGCGCGTCGGGGCACAGGTACGGACGGCGTGAAGGGGGGCATCGGCATCACCGCGCTCCTGGTCGCCGCAGCGCGGGCGATCGAGACCCACCGGCACGACAGCCTCGCCCGCGACGACTACGCGGAGCACTTCGTCCGCGCCGCACCGGCGTCCGCGGCGTGGCCCGTCCGCCTCCACGAGGTGCCGGAAGGCGACGCGAACCCGCTGTGGGGGCGTTTCGCCCGGTACTTCGGCCTGCGGACGAAGGTCCTCGACGACTTCCTCCTCCGGTCGGCGCACGCGGGGGCCCACCAGGTGGTCCTGCTCGGGGCGGGGCTCGACACCCGGGCGTTCCGGCTCGACTGGCCGCCCGGCTGCGTGGTCTTCGAGATCGACAGGGAGGGCGTGCTGGCGTTCAAGCACGACGTGCTCGACGGGCTGGCGACCACCCGGAAGGCGGCGCGCGTACCGGTCCCGACGGACCTGCGCGCCGACTGGGTCGGCGCCCTGACCGGGGCCGGCTTCGACGCGTCGGCGCCGAGCGTCTGGCTCGCCGAGGGGCTGCTGTTCTACCTGCCCGCCGCGGCCGAGACGTACCTCATCGACACGGTGGACCGGTTGAGTCCGGGGGGTAGCGCCCTGGCCTTCGAGGTCAAGCTGGAGAAGGACCTGCTGGCCTACCGCGACAGCCCGATCTACACGTCGACGAAGCATCAGATCGGCATCGACCTGCTCAGCCTGTTCGACGGCGGGCCCCGGCCCGACTCCGCGGGCCGGCTGACGGGCAAGGGCTGGTCGACGTCGGTCCACACCCCCTTCGACTTCACCCGCCGCCACGGGCGCGGCCCGTTGCCCGAGCAGAACGACGCGTTGGCGGGCAACCGGTGGGTGTTCGCGAACAGGTCCCGCACGTAGGGCCGCGCACCGGCCCCGCCGGCCGGACCACCGCGCGTCGGACCGCCGTCCGACGCCGGGCCGCCGTTTGACGAAGGGCCGCCGTTCGACGAAGGCCGGGGCCCGGCGGGCGGGAGCCGCTCCCGCCCGCCGGGCCCCGGCCGCTGTCACGGCCCCCCGCTCATCCGCCTCTCCTCCGCTACGGCACCAGGACGGGTTTGACCACCCGCCCCGCCTCGCAGTCGCGTTCGGCCTCGTTGACGGCGGCGAGCGGGTACGTACGGATCAACTGGTCGAAGGGGAACCGACCGGCCTGCCACAGCCCGGTCAGCCGCGGGATCAGCAGCCCCGGCACCGCGTCCCCTTCGCAGATGTGGGAGATCCGCCGACCCCTGTCCAGGGTCCCCGGCTCCAGGGGCAACGGGGTGTGGAGCCGTGCCACCAGCCCGAGGTGGCCGTTCGGGCGCAGGGACCGGAGCGCGTCGTTGATCAGCGGAGCCGACGCCGTGGTGTCCAGCGCGAACTGCGCGCCGCCGTCGGTCAGCCGCCGGATGCGGTCCGGCAGGTCCGCCGGGCCCGACAGGCCGGCCGAGGCGGTGCGCAGCGGGAACGCGCCGAACCGCTCGGCGAGGGCCAGCCGTTCGCGATGCCGGTCGACGGCCACGGTCACCGCCCCCGCGGCGGTCGCCGCCATCACCGCGGCCAGGCCCACCGCGCCGGCGCCGAGGACGACGAGGGTGTCGCCCGGGCCGGCCCGGAAGGAGTTCAGCACAGCTCCCGCACCGGTGAGGAAGCCGCAGCCGAGCGGTCCGAGCAGTTCGACGGGCAGCAGCGGATCGACCCGGACGGCGTTGCGGGCCGGGACCATCGCGTACTCGGCGAACGAGGACTGGCCGAACCAGCGGGGGGCCAGCCGGCGCCCGGCCGCGTCGGTGAACCGCGCCGCCTTCTCCTCGCGCCCTCCGAAGAGGTTGAGCGAAGCGAAGGAGTCGCAGTAGGCGGGGGCCCCGCCCTTGCAGCTCCGGCAGTGCCCGCACGAGTCGAAGCTCAGGACGACGTGGTCGCCGACACTCAGGCCGGTGTCCGGGCCACCGGTCTCCGCCACGACCCCGGCCCCCTCGTGGCCGAGGACGGCGGGAAGCGGTGAGCGACCGGCCGAACGCCGGACCGCGAGATCCGTCCGGCACATCCCGCAGCCCGCGATCCTGACGAGGACCTCGCCGTCCGCCGGGCCTCCGTCCAGGACGACCTCCTCGACGGCGAACCGGCCCCCGTACCCGCGCAGCACCGCGGCGTCGAACCTCATCACGCCTCCTCCGGACGGTGCAGGACGAACGGCCTGAGGTTCCCGTAGAGCCCCCACGGCCCGCCCGCGACGCCCACGCCGCTCTCCTTGGCGCCCGCGAAGGGCTGCGCGAGGGACAGCTCCGCGTGGTGGTTGATCCACGCCGTCCCGCACTCCAGCCGGTCGGCCACCGCCTCGGCCCGGTCCAGGTCGGTCCCCCACACCGAGCCGCCCAGCCCGTACCCGGTGCCGTTGGCCGCCCCGACGGCCTCGTCCAGGCTCCCGTACGGCAGGACCGGCAGGACCGGTCCGAACTGCTCCTCCGTCACCACCGGACTGTCGGGCGGGACGTCGGTCAGGATCGTCGGCGCGAAGAAGTAGCCGGGCCGGTCCAGTCGCCGGCCGCCGGCCGCGGCGCGGGCGCCGTCCGCCAGAGCCCGGGCCGTGTAGCGCTCGACCCGGGCCAGCTGGGGCGCGTTGTTGACCGGACCCAGCTGCGTGCGCGGGTCGGTCCCGGCTCCGACGGCGACGGCCTTCGCCCGCTGGGCGAGGGCCTCGACCACCTGCGCGTGGAGCCGGACCGGGGCGTACACGCGCTTGACCGCCATGCAGACCTGTCCGCAGTTGCGGAACGCCGCCCAGAACAGCCGGTCCGCGATCCGTTCCACGTCCACGTCGTCCAGCAGGATCGCGGCGTCGTTACCGCCCAGCTCCAGGGTGACCCGGGCCAGCGAGGCCGCCGCACCCCTCGCGACGTCCCGCCCGGTGGGGACCGAGCCGGTGAAGGTCACGTGCCGGATGCCCGGATGGGAGGCGAGACGGGCGCCGAGGGGTTCGCGGCCGGTGACGACCGTCAGCACGTCCTCCGGGAGCGCGGTGGACAGGACCTCCCCCAGCAGCCTGGTGGCGAGCGGGGTGAACGGGGAGGGTTTGAGCACCATGGTGTTGCCCGCGGCGAGGGCGGGCGCGATCTTCGCCGACGCCAGTTGGAGCGGGAAGTTCCACGGGACGATCGCGGCGACCGGCCCGAGCGGTCGCCAGCGGACCTCGCTGCGCACCGGCCGGCCGTCCGTGATCGGCCGGGACCGCGGATCCAGCTCGGCGAAGTAGCGCAGCCGGGCCACCGTACGGGCGACCTCCGCGGACGACTCGGCCAGGGGCTTGCCCTGTTCGCGGGTGAGGAGCGGGGCGAGCTCGGGCCCGGCCGACTCCACCGCGTCGGCCGCCGCGAGCAGCGCGGCGGTGCGGGCGGCGGGGTCGGCCCGCCAGCCGCGCCAGGCCCGATGGGCCCGGTCGACGGCGGCGTCCACCTCCTCCGGCCGCTGGTCGGGGGCCTCGTCGAACGCCTCGCCCGTGGCCGGGTCGAGGACGGCGAAGCGCCGGTCACCCGTGGAGGGCACGGCCTCGTCGGTCGGCATGCCGCCGGTCAGCCCGCGGCGGCGACGGCGACGGCGTGCTCCCGGGCGTACCGGTCCATCTCGGCCCGGAAGGCGGCCACCAGCTGCGGCCGGATCCTCCCGGCGTCGCGGTCGCCGCCCTCGCACACCGCCCCGCGGACGCCGACGATGTCGGTGCCGATGCGGGTCAGCTCACCGAGGTCCACCGCCTTGACGCTTCCGGCGAGCGCGGCGAGCAGCTCGGCCTGGTGGGCCAGCCGGACGAACTCCGCGGAGACGTCGGGCGGCACGTGGTCGAAGAGCCGCGTCCCGTCCTTGATCGCGGTGTCGAGCATGGCCGCGTCGGCACCGGAGCGGTGGGCGATGTCGGGCAGGGCCAGCGGGTTGACGCAGCCGATCCGGTGCGCGTCGGCGTAGCCCGAGGCGACGACGAGCGCGTCCGGCCGGTAGTCCTTCACGGCTCGGACGACCCCGCGCATGACCTCGACGGCCTGGGTGGGCGTGGTGCAGCCGTAGAGGCCGACCTTGATGTACGTGGCTCCGGAGACCGCCGCGCCGAGGGCCGCCTGGGCCACCGTGCCGGGCTTGTAGGGCACGTCCCCCACGGTGGCGGACACCGGCTTGTCCGCCGGCACGGCGTCGCGGATCTCCCGGATGACCCACGGGTAGTTGGCGCCGAGCGAGCCCTCGTCGGGCTTCTTGACGTCGACGATGTCGAGGTACTCCGCCGCCTTGGCACAGTCGAGGGCCTCCTCGACGCTGTCCGGGGAGATGAGAAGCAACACCGTGGGACTCCATTTCATCGCCCGCGCACCTGCCGGAGGGCAGGGGCACGGGGCCATTCGGATCACTCGCGGTCTGACAGTCCGTTCATCATCACTGCGGCGCGCAGTCGTCGGTAGGGCGCGCGAAACCCGAGCGGATCACCGCCCCGGCGCGCCCCGCACCACCGTGCGCCGTACACACACGTTCGACACGGTCGAGCAGTCCCCGTCGGCCCACCCCACCGACCAGCCCTCCAAGCCCTCGCCGACGCCACTGCTCGACCGGCCGCGCGGGCCGAGATCCCGACGCCGCGACCCCATTCCCGGAACCGGCTTCCGGTGAAATCCGTTCAAGACAAACGCCGGGCGGCGGTCATGTTTTCGAGCCACTTTGCAACCGAACCGTTCAGCCGAACCCCAGGGGGGAAGCTTTGGGCTACCACCGGCCTGGGGAGAACTGGGGAGAACTGTGGATCTTCGCATCAGTAAGGGAACGACGGCACTGGCAGCCGGAGCAATCATGATCATGGTCGTTGCAAGCGCACCGTCCGCCAGTGCCTCGACCTCGGCAGGGCCCTTCACTTGGAGGAATGGCAACTCGGGTCTGTGTTTGGAGATTTGGGGCGACTCCACCGAGAACGGCGCCAGCGCCAACCAGTGGGAGTGCAACGGCTCGGCCACTCAAAAGTGGTATAGCTCCAACCCGAGCGGATGGGGCACCATTGTCAACGCGAACTCGGGCAAGTGCCTGGAGATTCGGGGTGACTCCAAGGCGAACGGCGCCGGCGCCAATCAGTGGGACTGCAACGGCTCAGACACCCAGAAGTGGTTCTGGGACTGGCAGACCGGCAATCTCGGGAATCTGAACTCGCGCCGGTGCCTGGAAATCAGGGGCGGCTCCCAGCAGAACGGCGCTGTCGTCACCCAATGGGACTGCAACCGCTCCCCCACACAGGCTTGGCGGTAGCGTCAGGTCAGGTGCTGTCTCTCGGATCTCCCGACAGAGCAGGGCTGTTGAGGTCAGGTTCACCGAAGGACGGTGCCGACCCCTTGGTCCCGTCCTGACAAGCTGACGCCCCTACCGGTGAGCCCACCACCGACGCGGGCCGCGAACAGCCCCCGGCCCGCGACGTCGAACCTGTTGATGCCGGGCTCGGCGGCGAGCTTCCTGCCGACGGTCGGGGGTCGGCGTCGGCCCGCCGAGCGGCGATGGCTTCGGCACGCCGCGCCCGGACGGGGCGAGACACGAGCGGAAGTCCTTCGTGGCACGCCCTCGCGCCCTCACCCATGATCTCCTACCGGACGACCCCGGACCGGCGGAGGGCGAACGCGCCTCCTGCTCGTGCCGGTGCGCGGCGACGGGCGAGGTAGCCCGGCGGCGTAGCACCAGAAGCTGCCCTGCGACTGACGTGCAGGCCCGGCGGGTGGGACTGGTCGACGCCGGGGATCGAGGCCAGGCCGGGTGAGGCGGATGTCCTGCCCGGTGGCCCGTTCGCCGTGCTCGCGCTCTGCCCGCCTGTCGGCGGGGGCCCGCGATTCACTCGGAGAGGGGTTTCGCGCCCCACTGCCGGCTGCGTCCACATTCTTTTCTCTGTAGGGCTGTTGACGGCTCATCCGTGTTGTAGTTCAGTGTGGGGCACCGGACAACAGCCAGTGCTGATGAGAAATACCTCCACGGCTGTCGGCCCCTGGGTCGCTCCCAGGGTGCTCAGGCCCGGATGACTCGGTCTTCTTCCGTGATCGTCGGCGATCCGGAAGCACATGCGGGGCCTGTGACCCCGATCCGCATTCCCTCCATCGCGTCACGTCAGCGGCAAACGGCGCCTCAGTTGCCTGCCGTCGGCGAAAAGGGATCCATGCCATGGTCACAATCATTCTCAGAGGTGGGCCGGACGGGCTCCACCACGTACAGCAGGCCGCGATCGACGAGACGTCGGAGACGGCCGTCGTGACGTACTACGGACATCACCTCCACTTCGAACGGACCGGAGAGGTCGAGACGGTCGAAGGCCGACAGGTGCCGGTGTTCCAGTGGCGCTACAGCACCGCGATCGCAGAGTAGCGGGCGGAGCCATGTCGGCATCGAGTGCGGAACCCATCGCGATCGTCGGGGTCGGATGCAGGTTCCCGGGCGGTGTGGAGTCCCCGACCGGGCTGTGGCGTCTGGCGGCCGCCGGTCACCAGACGGTCGGTCCGGTGCCCGCGGGACGGTGGAGGGCGGCGCGGCTGGCGGCCTGCCACGATCCCGACGACGCGGCCAGGGCCGGTCTGGGCTGCTTCCTGGACGGCGACATCTGGGCGTGGGATCCGGTAGCGCTGTCGGTGGCGCCGGCCGAGCAGCGATGGGTGGATCCGCAGTTCAGGTTGCTCGCGGAGGTCGCCTGGGAGGCGGTCGAGCATGCCGGACTCCCGATGGCGCGGGTACGCGGGTCACGGACGGGTGTGTACGTGGGCACGTACGCGCCGGACAACCTGTTCCGGGAGGCCCGCCCGGTCGAGGACGCGCCCAACAGTCCTTATCTCTTCGGGAACTTCGCCGCCGGCGCCGCCGGCCGGGTGGCGTTCGCGATGGACCTCCGCGGGCCGGTGATGGTGGTGAGCACCCACTGCTCGTCCGGGCTGGTGGCGGTGGACGCCGCATGCGGGGCCCTGACCCTGGGGGAGTGCGACACGGCGCTCGCGGGGGCCGTGCTGCTGATGGTCTCGCCCGAGACGCAGTACTGCGAGGCCCCGCTGCTCCTGTCGCAACGCGGGGCGTGCTACGCCTTCGACGCACGGGCCGACGGGTATGTGCGCGGCGAGGGCGCCGGGGTACTCGTCCTCCGGCGGCTGGCGGACGCGCGCAGGGACGGGGACCGGGTGCTCGCCGTGATACGGGGCAGCGCGGTCAACAACGACGGCCAGTCCGGCCGGTTGACCGCGCCGTCCACGCTGATGCAGCAGAGGCTGTTCCGGGAGGCTGTGGAGAAGGCCGGTATCGACCCTGGTGAGGTCGGGTTGGTGGAGGCGCACGGGCCCGGGACCGCTGTGGGCGACCCCGTGGAGTACACCTCGATCGACGCCGTCTACGGCCGAGGGAGGGGTCGCTGTGCGCTCGGGTCGGTCAAGACCAACATCGGGCACTCGGAACCGGTGTCCGGCATCGCCGGAACCATCAAGGCCCTCGAATGCCTGCGGCGAGGTGTGATCCCGCCCAACCTCAACTTCCGGGAGTGGAACCCCGCGATCCCGCGCGACGGCCGGTCCAGGCTGTTCGTGCCGACCGAGCTCACCCTGTGGCCCGTCGAGGACGGTACGAGGCTGGCGGCGGTGTGTTCGTACGGGGTCACCGGCACCAACGCCCACCTCGTGCTGGAGGCCGCTCCGCCGCTGCCCCGACCTACCCGCCCGACCTCGTCGCGCAGCCGGAGCGGCCCGGCCGGTGCCCAGGACCCGAGCGCGCCGGGCGACACGGACGGCAGTGCGGGAGCCTTCCTGATCCCGGTGTCGGGCACATCACCGCAGTCGCTCGCCCTGGCCGCCGCCCGGCTGGCGGACTGGGCGGAGGACGAGGGGGCCGCCGTCCCCCTGCTGGACATCGCGCACACACTCACGATGCGCCGTTCGCCCATGGACCACCGTCTGGGCATCGTCGCCCGCCATCACCACGAACTGGCCACGCGGGCACGCGCGTTCGTCGAAGGCCGGCCAACGGCGGGTGTGGCGTCGGGAGTGCCCGAGCTACCGCCTTCACACCCGGGGCCGGTCTTCGTCTTCACCGGGCAGGGCTCCCAGCGAGCCGGAATGTGCCAGGCACTGCTGCACGGCGAAGCGGCCTTCCGGGCCGCGATAGAGGAGATGGAAGGGCTCGTCCTCCGGGAGGCCGGCTTCTCCCTGCGCGAGATGATCGACCGTCCCGAGCAACTGGTGGGACTGTCGCGCATCCAGCCCACCCTCTTCGCCGTCCAGGTCGCCCTCGCCCGGCTGTGGCGGTCCTGGGGGATCGAACCGGTGGCCGTGATCGGGCAGTCGCTGGGCGAGGTCGCCGCGGTGGTGGTGGCGGGCGGGCTGAGCCTGCCGGACGGGGTACGGCTCATCTGCCGGCGCTCCTCGCTGCTGGCCGCCGTCTCCGGCGGGGCGATGGCCTCGGTGATGCTCGGCGCCGACGACGTGCGGGCCGCGATCGACGAAGCCGGCGCCTCGGGGGTTGCGCTGGGGGTGCTCACCTCCCCGGGCAGCACCGTCGTCTCCGGCGACAGTGCCGAGATCGCCGCCCTGACCGCGCGGTGGGAGGCCGCCGGCGTCGTGGTGAGACGGATCGACGTCGACGTGGCATCACACTCACCCCAGGTGGATCCCGTCCTCGACGAGCTGCGCACCGCCCTCGCCGATCTGCCCCCGGCCCGGCCCGCACTCACCTTCTACTCCACGGTCGCCCACGACCCGCGCGAGCCCGGACTGCTGGACGCCGCGTACTGGGTGCGCAACCAGCGCGAGACCGTCCGCTTCCACACCGCCGTTTCGGCGGCCCTGGCCGACGGCCACCGGCTGTTCATCGAATGCACCGCCCATCCCCTGGCGGTCCGGCCCGTCCTGGACACCGCCCGCCATGACGGCGTCCACGATGCCGTCGCCCTCGGCAGTCTGCAACAGGGCGAGGAGGACCAGGACGCCTTCCTCACCCACCTCGGCCGCCTTCTGGCCGCCGGCTACGACGGCATCGACTTCTCCACCCGCTACGGCCCCGGCCGGCTGGCCGAGGTGCCCGGCATCGCCTGGCACCGCACCCGCCACGGCGGCGACACCGCCCCCTACCGGCTCGTCGCCCCGCAACTGGTCGCCGCGACGCAGCATCCGCTTCTCGGCGGCTTCGTCCACGACCCGGACCACACCGAACGGTACCTGTGGCAGACCCCCGTCAGCCCGGTCCGGCTCCCCTGGCTCGACGACCACCGGGTGGCGGACGTCCCCGTGCTGCCCGGCACCGGGATGGTCGAGATGATGCTGGCCGCCGCCGTCCGCCTGTACGGCAGCGACCGTGTCGAGACCACCGGTGTCAGCGTGCTGACACCGCTCATCCTCGATCCGGAGCCGCTGGTCACCACCCGGCTGGTCCGCACCGGTGACACCGCCCTCGTCGAGATCGTGACCGCAGGCGACACCGGTGGCGTCGTCGTGCACGCGCGCGGCACCGTACGTGCGTTGCCCGAGCACGACGGCCCCTCGGCCCTCACCCCCGCCGAGCTCGATCCAGACGGCTGGCAGGACAGCGAAGTCGCCGCACTGCACCGGACGTTCAGGGACAAGCACAGCGTCGTCCACGGCCCTGCCTTCACCGCCATCGACCGCGTCCAGGTGCACCCTGCCGACGATCTGGCCGTCGCCCGGCTGCGCACGCACGAGAGCGCGAGAGTCTCCGCCTGGCCGATGTCCCTGCACCCCGCCCTCGCCGACCAGGTGGTGCAGAGCGCCGTCGCGGTCTGGCTCGCCCACCACACCCTCACCCCCGGCCCGGTGGTGGTCACCGGCTTCGAGCGGGTCCGGGTCTTCGGACCGACCGCCCACACCCGGCGAGCCGCTGTCCGTCTGCACGAGGCCGACGACCTGGGCTGCACGGCCTCCGCCCGGCTGGCCACCGCCGACGGCACCGTGGTCGCCGAGATCCGCGGCCTGCGGGTCCGCAACGTCACCTCGCCCACCGAGCGTTTCACCGCCCGCCTCTCCCACCAGGAGTGGGTCCCCGCCGCCGCGCCCGGGGACCGGCCCCGTGCCACCGATGGCACATGGACCCTGCTCGCCGCCGAGGACACCGCCTGGTCCACCGAGCTCGCCGCGCAGCTCGACGCCCGAACGGCAGGCTGCCGCCACCAGTCGCTGTCCAGCGCCCTCGGCGACCCGACCGCACCGCCCCGATGCTCAGGAGTCGTCCTCGCGCTGGGCGACGAGCGACCCGGTGAGAGCCCTGCGGACTCCAGTCGCACCTTGATCTCGCACGCCGTCACCCTCGTCCGACGGCTCTCGCAGTGGGACCACCCGCCCCGGCTGTGGGCCCTCAGCCGCGCGGGCCGGTCTCCGCTGTCCACGGCCGCCGTGCGCGGACTCTTCCGAACTCTGGCCTACGAGCACCCCGAACTATGGCCCAGCGTGCTGGAGTTCACGGAGGGAACGACTCCGCACGCGGACATCGTGGCGGAACTGCTCGACGACCGGCAGCTCCTCACCGAGACCGCGCTGCTGCCGCACGGGCGGTGCACCGCCCAGGTGCTCGCCGGACCGGACACCGCGCGGACCGCCCCGCCACCGGTACGCCCCGGAGCGGCCTACCTCGTCACCGGCGGCCTGGGCGGTCTGGGCCTGCTCACCGTCGAATGGCTCGCCCGGCACGGTGCGGGCCGGATCGTCGTCAACGCCCGCTCCACGCCGACGGACCGGACCAGGGTGAAGCTTCAGGCCCTGCGGGCGACGGGCAGCGATGTCGTCGTCGTCCGCGGCGACATCGCCGACCCCGCCGTCACCGCACGGGCGGTCACGGCAGCAGGCAGGGGCGGCGGCACACTGCGCGGGGTGTTCCACGCAGCCGGGGTCGTCGAGGACGCTACCGTCGCCAACCTCGACGACCGGCTCCTGGAACGCGTCTGGCGCGGCAAGGCCGAAGGTGCCTGGGCCCTTCACCGCGCCACCGAGCAGACCGATCTCGACCACTTCGTCGTCTACTCCTCCGTCGCCTCGCTCATCGGCTCGCCGGGACAGGCCGCCTACAGCGCCGCCAACGCCTTCCTCGACGGCCTCGTGGCGCATCGTCTCCACCACGGCCTGCCCGCCACCGCGATCCAATGGGGCGCCTGGAGCGACGTCGGCCGCGGCCGGCACCTGGCCGACCGCGGATTCCTCACCATCACGCCCGCCGACGGCATCGAAGCCCTCGAACGCATTCTGAGCGCCGGACACCGGCAGGTCGCCTACTCCCCCCTGGATCCCGACCGGTGGACCGCCCCCTACCCGGCCCTGCGCTCGTCCGTCCTCCTCGCCCCGCTCCTCCTCCCCGACGACACCATGGACGACGCGACGGACATCCGCGCCCGGCTCCTGGCTTCGGGCGACCCGTCGCAGCGCCGGGAACTCCTGGTGGCCTTCGTCATCGAGACCGTCCGCGACCTGCTCGGCCGAACAACGCACCACATCGGCCCGCACACCGGCATGGTCTCGCTCGGGCTCGACTCCCTCGGCGCCGTCCAGCTCCAGCAACGCCTCCAGCGCGCCCTGCGCACCGAAATGAAGCCAGGTGTGATCTGGGTCAAACCCAGCGCCGCCGCCCTCGCCGACTGGCTGCTCGACCACCTGGGGCTCGCCGCCGACGGGCAGGACCCGAAACCTGCCGGCTCCTGACCTCCCTCGACTCGGCCACCGAGCCCAGGCCGTACGGACACCTCGATCCCACGGAGGCCCCGTGACCAGCCGGCCCCCCGATGCGGCACCCGCCACCACTCACACCCCGAGGTCCGGCACCCGCCGCTGGCGCAGCCCTGTCGCGGTCTGGGCCGGGTGCGGATTCGTCGCGCTCCTCGCCCAGGCCGTGATCTTCGCGCGGTGGCTCGCCGCCGGGGACATCCACAGCGCCCCGAAGGACTTCGCCATCCCCGCCCACCGCGCCGCCCTCGTCTGGGCCGAGCAGGCCGCCGGGATCCTCATCGTCGTCTGCTGCGTCATCGTCGCCCTGCGACAGAGCCGCAGGGAACACAACGTCTCCTGGAACGCGGCCCTCGTCATCGGCGGCACCTTCACCTTCTGGCTGGGATTCCTCAGCTGCTGGGACCGCCAGTACGCCGCCGCCAACCGATACGCCCTGAACATCACCAGCTGGGCACCGTACGTTCCGGGCTGGCACGGTCCCGACCCCGGACAGCAGATCGAAACCCTCGTCGCGGCGCAGATCCTGATGTACACCGCCCTCGTCGTCTGGCCGTGGGGACAGCAACTCCTGCTGCGCCCCGTCCTGCGGCGCAAGCCCCACTGGGGCATGATCCGCCTGCTCCCGGTCCTCCTGATCACGGGATTCGTCACCGATCTGGTGATCGAGGGCACCCTCATCACCCTGCTCGGGGCATACTCCTGGCCCACCGCCAACTGGAGCCTGTCCCTCTTCGGCGGCCACTGGTACCAGCTTCCGCTGGTCAACATCGCCATCGGCGCCGTCACCATGGCCAGCATGCCCACGTTCATGCTCCTGCGCGCCCAGCGCAGCGGCCGTCCCGTACACATCTTCCAAGGCGGCGAACGCTTCACCCGGCGTGCCGACGCCTGGCTGCGCGCCCTGGCCGGCGTGGGCTTCATGAACGTGGTCATGGCCCTCTACTGGGTCCTCATCCCGCTCCTCGCCACCGCCTCGGGCCCCGGTCCCCTCCCGCCCGACACTCCTGGCTGGCTCTGGCACACCTGACTCCCGCAGACCCTGGAGGAACCGTGCAGTTGGAACGCGGCTCGGCAGACACCGGCCCGGAACTCTCGCCACCAGGCCTCTGGGAGCGTCTCAGGGCGGTCCGGAGCACCACCGAACCACCGAACCACGCGGATTCACGCCGCGCCGTGATCGTCGGCGCCGGCATCGCCGGCCTGCTCGCCGCCCGCGTCCTCGCCGACCACTATCCGGACGTGGTCGTCCTCGACCGCGATCGGCTGCCCGCCACGCCCGCCAACCGCAGGGGGACCCCTCAGGACAGGCACGTGCACGCCCTCTTCACCGGAGGCCTGCGCGCCATCGACGCCCTGCTCCCCGACTTCACCGACGAGCTGAGCGACCGCGGCGGCCATCGCATCGACGTCGGCCGCGACCTCGCGCTGGCCACCCGACACGGGTGGGGCGTCCGGTTCGATTCCGGCCTCCACGCCGTAGGCGCCAGCCGCCCGCTGATCGAGGCGACCGTCAGGCAGCGCGTCCTCGCGGTGCCAGGCGTCCACCTACTCCAGCACACCCAGGCCGACGGCCTCATCGG
This sequence comes from Streptomyces sp. BE303, assembly GCF_036290945.1. Classification (NCBI taxonomy): domain Bacteria; kingdom Bacillati; phylum Actinomycetota; class Actinomycetes; order Kitasatosporales; family Streptomycetaceae; genus Streptomyces; species Streptomyces sp. BE303. Next base: position 24,243 of record NZ_JAQYWZ010000712.1, on the reverse strand, counting down.
CTCCCCACAGCACCTGGGCGCCGTCCGTGTCCGCGACCTGACCACCGGCACCGTCTCGGAGCTGGCGGCCGATCTCGTGGTGGACGCCGGCGGACGCGGCTCCCACCTCCCCCAGTGGCTGGCCCGTCTGGGCTGTCCACCCGTGCCGGAAACCGTCGTCAACGCCCACACCGGCTATGCCACCCGCCTCTTCCGCCTGCCCCGCCCGCCCGCGCTGTGGCGCAGTTGCTACGTCATGGCCATGGGCCCCCACACCACCCGCGGCGGTGCGATCGCCCCTGTCGAGGGCGACCGCTGGATCGTCACCCTCTACGGAATCGGTCGGGACCGCCCCACCCCCGCCGCGGAGGACTTCCTACCCTTCGCCCGATCGCTGCCAGCACCGGCCATCGCCGAAGCCCTGACCGACGCCGAGCCCCTCACCCCTGTGAGATGCACCAACGCGACCACCAACCGCCGACGGCACCTGGCGCGCGCCGGCGGTCTGCCGGACAACCTGGTCGCCATCGGCGACTCGAGCTGCTGTTTCAACCCCGTCTACGCCCAGGGAATGACCGTCGCCGCGCTCTCCGCGCGCGTGCTGGCCTCCAGCCTTGACCGACAGGGCGTCCGACCGGGCTTCGCCCGCCGGTACCACCATCGCCTCGACGCACTCCACAGCACTCCCTGGATGCTCGCGACCACCGCGGACCTCGCCTTTCGAGGCACGGAAGGACCAGCCCCCTCCCCGGTCCGACGACTCCTCGCCCGCCACCTCGACCGGGTCATCGCCGCCGGCACTCACGACCGCCATGCCCAGGCCGCTTTCCTCGAAGTCCTCACCATGGCCGCCCACCCCGCCGTGCTCCTCACACCGCGTGTGGCACTCAGCGCCGCCACCGCCCGGCACGGCACCTCCCACCCACCGACGCACAGCGCGCCCGGTCACGGATGAGGTCGAAGGTTCGCACCCGGGCGGCCGTCGCCCTGCTGGTGGTCGCGGTGGCCGCGCGGATGTCGGCCCCCCGCGCCGGCCGACGCGCATCTGGAGCCGGTGGAGCGGCCGGCGGTGACGGTGCCCAGGTTGGTCAGCACCAGTGAGGACGTGGTCGCCCCGCAGGTCGCGCGCCCGGCAGAGCGTCTTGGGCCGAATGCGGCACCGCGTGTGAAGGGTGGGTTTCCTCCGCCGTTTCGGGGCATCCGTGTCGCATGACCATCTACGTCGTGACCGTTCCCGGCACCTTCCTCACCGAGCCGACCCCCGAGACCCGCGCGGAGCTGGTCCGTGCGCTGCGCGCGTCCGATCCGCGCGAGACGGACCTGGGGGCGGCCGAGGACCTGGACCTCCTCACCCTCTACCCGGACTCGTCGGCCTTCAGCCTGCGGCTGGAGGTCGAGGCCGCCGATTCCGGCGCGGCGGAGGCCGAGGCGCGGGACCTCGCGGCGGATGCGCTCCGCAGGGTCGGCCTGCCGGCCGACGAAGCCCCGCTCGGAGATCCGGTGACGACCGGAATCACCATGGCGTGACGCACCGGAGTCCGCGGCCCCGAGGCGGGCCGCGTCCTGGTGCCCTCCGGGTGCGCCCCGGGTACGTGCGACACGGACCGGCCCGGGGCGGTCCGGGAGCACTGGCGGGCGGACCCTACCCGACCGGCCGACCGCCGAACCCGCCCGCAGGTGCGCGGTGCCCGACCCCCGCGCGTCGAGGACGGCGGCGGCCGGGCCGGAGCGGCACGCCCGACCGGGCCCGTAAACCTTCCGCCTGGTCAAGAAGCATGCGCTCCAGTCTGTTCCGCGCCTGAACCGCCACGGCGTGCAGTGCCGCCGTGAGGACCCCCGTCGTCGCCGCGGCCATCGCTCCGGCGACCAGTCTGCTCGTCTTCATCCGACTCCCTTTTCGAGAAGTGGCCCGCGCGGCCCGCAGAGCGCCGTCCAAAGGGGCGGCTCAGGGGCAGCACCGGTCGGCGGCCGGGGTCAGTGCCCCGGTTGTCCGGGCGGGTGGAAGCAGGCGGTGACCGTCTTGCCGCGCTCGTCGGGCCGGGTCTGCCACGTGTCGGCGAGGGCGTCGATCAGGGCCATACCGCGGCCCGAGACGGCGTCCTGCCCGGCCTCGCGCGGGCGCGGCTCCTGGCTGGACGCATCGTGGACACTGACGTACAGGCAACTGCCGTCCCACGTCAGCACCAGCTCCGCGTCGCTGCGGGCGTGTACGTGGGAGTTGGTGATGAGTTCGGAGATCGTGAGGACGACGGCATCGGCCGTCTCGGGGGCGCGTTCCGTCCAGCCCAGTTCGTCGAGGTGCCGCCGGGCCCAGATCCGGCCCGCCCGCACGCCTCCGGAGACGGGCAGTGCCCTGGCCCAGCCGAGCGCCCGCATCGCGGGCTCCTGTCCGCTCATGGTGCTGCTCCCTCTGCCTCGGTTGCCTTGCGGGGTCGGCTGCCCCCGTTTCACCGAAGCACGCCCGGACGGGTGTCGGACGCAGGCCCGGCCGACAGACCGCCGAGTGCCCGCACGGACGGGAGACGTGACGCACGCGAACGTGGCGGAGAATGGACGCCGACTCGTCACCGTCACCGTCGTCAGGCTGGCGCGACCGGCGGCCTTCACCACGCGGCTGTGGCCGCTCCCGTGCCGAAGCCGCCCGGAGGGGCGGCGGACGGGTCGGCCACCCGACCGGCCCCGGACCGGCATCCGATCGCGTTCCGGGTGCGGGGCACGGGCCGGGGCCGGTCGGACCTTGGTGCGGTTGCCGCAGACGCGCGCGGAGCACCACCGGCCGCCGCGGTTCGCAGGCGTGGTCGGCCCGTACCGCCTCCCCGGTCCGGTTGAGTTCGGCCGGGTGAGTTCGGTCCCGGCGGAGGCGAGGGCGGTCAGTGCCCGGCGGCGGACCTACGGTTCCGCCCGATCGGCGTCGTCACCGGTGCCCAGGGCAGTGGCACAGGTGGAGGGGGCGAGGGAGCGGATGCCCGGCCAGGAGGCGGGGCGCAGCGCGGTGCCGGTGTCGGCGAGCGCCCGACAGGCCGGGCGGACCACTCCCGGCCGAGGTGGAGGTCGCGGCGCACCACCGTGCCGCCGGGCCCGAACCGGGTGTCCCAAGGGCCTGAGCTGTCACGCCCGATCCGAGGTCGCGCAGGCGGGCTCGTGCCAGGTCGTGCGCACAACCGCCCCGCCCCGCACGAGGTGCTCACTGGACCACGTCCGGCAGCACCCGCCCGCTCCGCGTGGCCGGGCCGAGGCCTGCGGCACGTGGACGCGGGCGGGCGCAGCGGTGGAGGGGACGGCGCGGGCGGCCGGGCGGCGGCGAGGGCGCCTCGTCGAAGATGTCGTCATGTCGAGGGATCTGCCCGCCCCGTCGGCCCGCCGAACCTCACCGCCACCCGAACGGGCTACCCGGACCCGTTCCGACCGTTCGCTGACCTGCGCGGACACTTCCTCCGCACCCGGGGGCCGGACTTGCCGGGGCAGGAGAGGCGCGCCACGACGTCGCCCGCTACGAGCCACGTGGTTCGGGGGCGTGTCCGTAGGGGTCACGCGCCCCCGACGCATGGCGCTTTACGGCCATGCGGGTGACCGGCCGCATGAGTGCCCCGGAAGTGGGAACTCCATCCCTCTCGACGATCAACCACCGCACAGAACGGACCCTCATGGGCAGCCAGGACCAGCACAGGACGCACGAGCACGTCGAAGCCCACCGCGCGGCGCCCCACACGCCCGCGAACCAGCCCCCCGCACCTGCGCCGCCGACCACCGACCCGACCCTCAGTACGGCCCACACCACGCACGCCACCCAAGGCCTGCCGAGGCCGGCAAACTGGTGTGGGTGATCACGGCGCCGGCTTCGGTGGGCGCCGTCGCTGAGTCTGATGACATCTACGACGCCGTCTTCCGGGTCGGGTTCGGCCCGCCGGCCCCGGCCGTGCCGTGGTACCTGCCACGGGTATCGAGATGCGGCCCGGCGGCATGAGCACCTCGGACGATCTGCCGGCGGTGCTCGCCAGGAGGGCCGCGAGCGTCTGCCGGCCCTCCTCGGCCTGGTCAAAGGTGAGCGCGAGGCCGACCAGACAGCAGGCCCTGACCTACCAGGTGTTCGCGCAGGGTCTCGTGCTCGGCGTCCGTGAGAGGGCGGGAGTGCAGGAGGGGTTCGCCGTCGTCGGGGGCCGGCCGGTGGATCGGCGACAGGACGAGGTCGCTCGCGGCGGTCGCGGTGCGGGTGCGGGGGCCGCGCAGCTGCAGCGTGGTGCTGCCGGGCAGCATCACCGCCTGGTGGACCAGGGCGGGAGCGAGGCTGTAGGTGCTGCCGGGCAGCTCGGTGGTGGTGACGGCGGGTGCCAGGTCCCGGGAGGTGAAGGGGCCGGTTCCCCGGTCGGTGCGACGGTAGACGTGCTGCACGTACCCGCCGGTCAGGACCCGTGTGGTGAGCGGGTGGGCGTGGTCGTGCGGTACGCGCTGGTTGTCCGGGCGGAACGAGGCGTTCAGCCGGATCTCGAAGCCGCGCTGTTCGGCGGCGTGGAGGACCAGACGGTCCGTCAGGAGAGTGGTGCGGCTGGCTTCGAACCTCTCCGGGTCGAAGCGGAGGGTTTCGACGAGCCGGTTCATCAGGGGCCGGTCGGCTGCCAGCCGGGTGAGCGCGGGGGCGCTCTGGTGGTGGAACCTGTCCAGGTCGGTGGGGTGCAGCGCGGGGATGTCGCCGAGCCAGTGCCCTTGGGTGCGGAAGTACTTGTCGTGCTGTTCGGGTGGTGTCGTGAGGCAGGCCCGGGCGTGCTCGCCGGCCCGCCGGCAGTCGGCCACCGTGAGCGGCAGGGATCCGCGGTGTGCCGGCGGCTGGTGGGCGACGATGAGCTGTGCACTGTCGGCGCTGCCGGTCAGGGACGTGGTGGCGCCGGTGTGGATGACGGCGAGTTGGCCGGGGTCGAGCGTGCGCAGGTACTGCGGTCGTCCGCGAACGGCGTCGACGCGGTGACGGTAGGCGGCGAGGTGGAGGGTACCGGCCAGGGGCAGGGTGACGGTCGCGACCGGGGCCGTCGTCGTGGGGGTGGTGCCGCCGTCCGGGAGCCGGAGGTAGAGGCCGGGGGTGTGGCGGTCGGGGGCGGCGAGCATGAGCGTGGTGCCGGTCGGTCCGGTGAAGGAGCCGTCGGCGAGGCCGGCCGGGTCGGGGTCGAGGAGCTTGAGGACGTGGTCGATTGCTGCGTCGACCTGCCAGGTGGCGTCCAGGAGGTCTTCCGTGTCGGGGACGGCGGTCGGGGTGAACGGGCCGAGCAGGGCGCTGAGGGACGGGGGCAGGAGCACCGGGACCTCCTTGGTGGGGCTCGGGTGGGAGCGGCGGGTGGGACCGGGACGGCAGGCGCCCGCGGTGGGGGGCGTCATCAGGTCCCCGCGGTCGGGGCAGCGCCGGGCGAAGGCGTGCAGCCGCAGGGGTGTCCGTCGGGCAGTACGCCCAGGCCGTGGAGCCGGTAGACGGCCTCGACCGACTGACAGAAGCCGGTGACGCCGACCTGTTCGTAGGTGCGCCGCAGCGCCCTCGCAACGGTCTCCTGAACGACCCCGATGGCTTCTGCGGCCTGGAGCGTGGTGGAGCCCTGGGCGATCAGCCGCATGACCGTCAGAGCGCGGTCCTCGATCACCGGCGGGGGTGCGGGCAGGTTGGCCGGTACGGGCAGGATCCCTGCTCGCCAACCGAAGTCGACGGCCCCGGCCCTGTTGATCGGGCGGCGGGCGGCGACTTCCAGTACCTTTCGGAGCCTCTTGATGCGGAACGCGACGAACCGGCTGCCCGTCTTGAGGATCTCGGCGATCTCGGGATTCCTCAGACCCCGGGCCATCAGGACGAGGGCCCGGTAGTCGGTCATGTTGAGCTTCACCTGAACACCGCACCGGGGGCAGGGTGTGCCCTGCCCACCTATCAGCGCTGCGTCGAACTCCCGCCTGAGGCGTGCGAGTTCGCCAGGCGAGGGAAGTGGTTCGAGGGGCTGGCACAGGCACGGATGGGAGTCGGGCAGCAGCTTCGCGTTGTGGAGGAGGTAGACGGCGCGTGGGCCGTAGCGTTTGCCGTCGGTCAGCCCGAGCCGCTTGTGGACCCTCTGAAGGGCGGACTTGACGGCCTCGGTACCGACGCCGAGCAGCCGCGTCGTGACGCGCCGGGGGTTGCCTCGGGTGGAGGAGACGAACGCGTAGAACTCCAGCGGGTCCAGCGGTCGGTTCAGGCTGGGCGGATTCGACAGGGGCGGGAGCAGCCCGGCACGGTACCCGATGTCGACAGCCTGGACCCGGCTACGGGATTCCAGGCGTTCGAGGATGCCGCGGACGTGCCACTGCACTTGCCCCGGGCTCCAGCCGTTCCGTTCGGTGATCTCGTCGTCGGCCATGCCGCCGGCGATCATCTCCAGCGTCTGCTGGCCGGTCCGGTCAAGGATCAGGTGGTCGTTGCACCTGGGACACGGGGCGCCGAAGACGGACGGTGAGTGCGGGATGCCGTTGCGGGGCTGGATGCCGATGGTCACGGTGAGCCGTTCGTGGTCGTGGACGCTGGGAGTGATGGTGGGACCCCCCGCACGAGAGGGGTCCCACCAGCGGCATCGGCCGTGGTGTTCCACGGGCCGGTGCCGGCGCCGGACAGCGAGGCCGGCGCGGTCCGGGCCGCGTTCCCGGGGAGGCGTTCCGGGCGCGGTCCGCGCGGTGAGCTCAGGCGTGATCGGTGGGGGGGACCCGCTGCTCTTCCGCGTCCCCTTCCCGGAGGGCGTCCGGGGAGGGGGTTGGAGCCCGGGGTGTGCAGCACCGTGGGAGGCTGCACTCCCCGGGAGTCGGTAGGTGCTACGCGGCCGGAGTGGGGCGGCGCGAGCTCGGGCGCCGGGGCCGTACGGGTATCGCGTCGCCGAGAGACGGCCGGGGCCGGGCCTGGCCGATCAGACCGTGGGCCCGCAGAACGGCGGTCGTCACCGCGGCGGTGGGCAAGGGCACCCCGGTGGTCAGCGGCCGGCTGACGGCGGTCTGGTTCAGCGCCAGCGTGAACCACACGGTCTTGCCGCCGCCGGGTTCGGAGTGCCAGCCGAAGCGGTCGGCCAAGGTACGGACGAGGGCGAGGCCGCGGCCGCTCTCGTCGTCCTCGGTGGCCGCCCGGAGGCGGGGCGGGGTGCTGCTCCGGTCGGTCACGGCGACCTTCAACGCACCGGGAACGGCCGTCCAGACAACGCGCAACTCACCACCGTCGGAGCTGCCGTGGTTGACGGCATTGCTGACCAGCTCGGAGGTAAGCAGCTTGACGTCGTCCAGTTGGTCCTCGTCGAGGACCAGGCCGAGTTCGTTGACCGCCTGAGCAGTGGCCTGCCGGGCTGTACGGGCGCTGCTGAGCACAGCAGGCAGAACGCGGACTCGGCTGGCGGGGTTGGCCAACCGGGGAGGGTTGGGCTGGTGCATGACTTCCTCCGGTGGCGACGTTACCGATTGGAGGTGCTGGGGCCCTGCTACGGAACGAAACACGTGACGATGCCGGAAGCCGTTCCGTAGCAGGGCCCCCATCTCAGCAGCGGGCCCCAACGGGGAGAAGGCCACTCGACCGGCCACTGAGTGGCCGGTTGCGCCCAATTCGGTCAGAGTGGCGGCCAGTCGGCCGATTCACGTTCTATGTTTGGAAGGTGACAATGCGTAAGAACGCGCCATGAGTACCCCCGTACGGCGAGGGCGCAATGACCGCCTGTACGAAGCGCGCAGGCAACGCCGGTGGACGCAAGAGCGAGCAGTCCGCGAGGTATCTGAAACCGGGAAGCGGCTGATCGGCCGGGACTCCTTCGAGGTATCGGAGCGATCGTGGCGACGGTGGGAACAGGCCGATCCGCCGCTGCCCCGGCCGGATGCGCTGCGAGCGCTCTGCGAGACCTTCGGCATGGCGTACGACGAGCTTGGATTCGCTCTTCCGGTCGAATTCCGGCCAACGGCCTCTGGCGCGCGACCCAGTGAAGGAGCCATCATCCCGCCTGTGAACCGACGAGACCTTCTGTCTGCCGCCGGCACGGCCGCCGTCCTCAGTCGGCTGCCGTGGCTGGCCTCCTCTGCTGCCGCCAGTCCTGCTGGAACTGTCCGGGTCGGTGACGACCAGGTCGAGGAACTGCGAGAGACGCTCGGCAACCTCGATGCCCTTGACCAGCGCTTTGGTGGAAACCTGCTCTGGCGTTCAGCTCAGCACACGCTTCATGTGGTGCACGACCTGCTGGACCGGGCCCAGTACACCGACCAGATCGGTGCGGAATTGCACGGCATTGCCGGCTCCCTCACCACGTCGCTGGGCTGGTACTGCTACGACGCCGAGCTCCAGGAACGGGCGTCAGTGTTCTGGTCGCAGGCCCTCAACACGGCTTTGCTGTCCGGTGATGACGCCCTCACGGTACGGACGCTGGCGAACATGTCCCGTCAGGCCGTTGACCTTGGCGGGAAGGCACGGGACGCCGTTCGATATGCCCAGCTCGCTGCCCGCCACGCGGGACGGTGGGCGCCGGCCCGGGTGCACTCCCTGCTGGCTGTCCGCGAAGCTCAGGGGTATGCCCGCCTCGGAGACGTCGCCAGCGCCAACGAGGCAATCACGCGGGCTTGGCGGGCGTTCGAGAAAGGCTCCACGGATCGGGACCCGCAGTGGACGCTCTTCCTGAACGAGGCAGAACTGACGTGCCTTGAGGGGATGTGCCGCAGCGACCTTGGCCAACACGGACCGGCCGTTGGCCTGCTGGACCGTTCCGCTCAGATGCAGGACACCGCGCACGACCGCAACCGCGGTATGTGCCTGGTTCGGCTGTCGAGCGCCGCCCTGTCAGCCGGCGATCTGGATCACTCCGTTGAGGCGGCCGACCAATCCGTTCGGATGATCGGCAACGGCATGGCATCCGCCCGGAACAAACGGGTCCTGCTCGCTGTCGCCGGTGGTCTGCGGTCCTACGAGGACGAGCCGCGGGCCCGTGAGACGGTGGAACGCATCACCGCCTGTGCGGCCTGACCAACCAGCGAGGAGCCCCCGTGTCACTGACCGACCTTCACCTTGAACGGCACACCGCAGCCGGCACCGCCAAGCTGCTTCCGGATCTGATCGCGGTGTACGCCCAGGTCTATGACGTGCCGCCCTACCAGGGGGATCCGTTCTTCACGCCGGAGGCCTTTCAGGAACGGTTGCTCGGTGCCATGGAGATGCCAGGGTTCGAGTGTGTCACGGCCCGGGACGGCGGCGTGCTGATCGGGTACCTGCACGGTGTCACCCTGCCCGAGGACCGCACCTGGTGGCTGTCCGTCGGCGAGCAGCGGCCGGACGACGTCCTGAAGGCTTCGCAGGCCGGGGACGTCTTCTGGTTGCGCGAGTTGATGGTGCTGCCGATCCACACCAACAAGGGTGTTGGTCGGCGGCTTCACGACGAGGCTGTGATCGGTCGGGGGCAGCAGTGGACGACGTTGACGTGCATCCCTACCAACCAGCCGGCGCACGACGCGTACCTGCGTTGGGGGTACAAGATCATCGGGCAGATCAAGCACGCTCCGGACTCCCCGGTGTACAACGCCATGGTCCTGCCTGTCACCGCGTTGCTACGGTGACAGGCCCTGGAGCTACTCTCCCGGGATGACGATCGAAACGGCAAAGCTGGGCGCTGGCCACTGCTCGCTTTGCTCTGGCTCAACTCGATCAGGACGAGATCGGGCGGGCCTGCGAGACCGTCACCGGCGTCGACGTTCTGATGGGGCCGAGGCCGAGTGGATGCTGAGTTCCCGGGGAGGCGTTCCGGGCGCGGTCCGCGCGGTGAGCTCAGGCGTGATCGGTGGGGGGACCCGCTGCTCTTCCGCGTCCCCTTCCCGGAGGGCGTCCGGGGAGGGGGTTGGAGCCCGGGGTGTGCAGCACCGTGGGAGGCTGCACACCCCGGGAGTCGGTAGGTGCTACGCGGCCGGAGTGGGGCGGCGCAGGCTCGGGCGCCGGGGGCGTACGAGTATCGCGTCGCCGAGGGACGCCGGGGCCGGGCCAGGTCCAGCGGTATCCGGATCTCACCACTCAGCGGGTCGTAGCTGATCTCGCCGCCCCGACGCGGGGAGGCATGCACTGTGGAGGGTGACATAAAAGGACCGCACAGTGACGGCATCACGTGAGAGGACCCAACCCGCCCCCCTCGCCTGGCTGCCCCCCACCACGTCCGGGTGAACGTCTGTGCAGCAGGTTCTGCCCGCTCTACGGTGTGTTGTGGGGCCACGGGATCGGTCAGCGTCCCGGAGGCCGCAAGCAGCCAGGGAGAGGCGTATGTCCGAGCAATCCGACGAACTGACCGTAGGCGAGCGCATCAAGTTTCAGCGCGAGCGCCGCGGCATGACCCAAGCCGTCCTCGCCGGTCTGGTCGGCCGGAGTACCGCCTGGTTGAAGAAGATCGAACAGAACCAGCGCCCCCTCAATTCCCATGCCGCGCTGCAGAGGATCGCGTTGTCGCTGCGCATCGACGACCTCTCGGTTCTCACCGGGCCCGCATCCTCACCCCAGCCGATCAGTACCGGACGGCTGTACCACCCGGCGTCGGCAGCCGTGTGGGCGGTCCTGCTGGAACGCGGGACCTGCGGGCCGGCACAGATTCCGGAAGGCGCGACCGCGAGAAGCTACGGCGCCGATGTGGATGCCGGGTGGAAGCTCTGGCACCGGGCAGCAGACAACCGGACCGATGTCGGTCTGATCGTTCCTGACCTCATCCGTTTGGGTGAGGCGCTCGCGGCCCACAGCGCAGGCGAGGAACGTCGGCGCGTTCTCAGCGCGCTCGCTGCTTCGTACCGCCTTGCACAGCAGGTGATCGCCTACATCGGGCCGGCCGAGGCCGTGTGGATGCTGGGCGATCGGGCCATGGCGGCAGCAGCCGATGCCGACGACCCCGCAGCCATGGGCGCGGCCGCGTGGAACCTGGCCAACACGCTCCGGGCGGTCGGTGAGCATGAGGGCGCAATGATGCTGACCACCACGGCCACCGAACGCCTGCGCCCGCACCTGCCCGAGGCGCCGCTGCACTGGCGGGGACTCTACGGTGCCCTGCACCTCCACGCCTCGATCACCGAGGCCAAAAACGGTCGCGAGGGGCAGGCGTGGCGGCTCTGGGACACGGCCGACCAGGTCGCGAAGTCGCTGCCGGCTGGGTACGCGGAGCTCTCCACCGTGTTCGGACGGGCCAACACGGACCTGCACGCCATCAGCATCAATACCGAACTACGCAGCTCGGGCAAGGCGTTGAACCTGACGGACGCAATCGATCCCGATGCGATTCCTTCGACCGAGCGACGTACTCGGCTGTGGGTCGATGCTGCTCGTGCGCACCTGGACAGGGGAGATCGCACTGCTGCGCTGCACGTCATGGGTAGGGCGTTGAAGGTTTCCCGGGAGACTGTCCAGTTCACCCCTCAGGCCCGCACGGTGGCTGCCGAACTCTGGCGTCGGGCTCCACGGTCAATGCGCGAGGAGACCTTGGAGCTCGCGGAGACAGTAGGCATCCCGACTGGATTCTGAGTTGGCGGCGCTGTTCGCCTGGGCAGCAACGCCGTCGCCGCGCTGGCCACGGTGGCAGACCCGGGGGCCTACCCTGCCGGGCTGACGATCGAACATGATGGCGGGATCGACATCAACGCCACCGAGAACTCATCACCCTGGCGCCAGACTCCCCAGTGACGCGAGAGTGGACCGACTACCTTCGTACCCCGGAAGGCTCGCGATGACCATAGACCTCCGCCACTTCCACGGCGACAACCTGCCTGAGGAACACCGCCAGGTACTGCTTGAGGTCCACTCCGATGCCTATCGGGAACACGCGGACGATCCCTTCGTTCAACGATTCGGCTGGTTCGTCGATCACTGGACCACGCGGTCCGGGTACTCCTGCGTCGTCGCATACGAAGGCGACACTCCGGTCGGCTTCGCCTACGGCGCACCCCTGACAGACGGCTCCGAGTGGTGGCGCCCTCATCTCGACCCGGCACCCGATCCGGCCCGAACGTTCGCCGTCTCCGAGGTGATGGTGCGCCCGTCATGGCGGAAACAAGGAATCGCCCAAGCCGTCCACGCCGCCCTCGTCGCCGAACGCTCCGAGGCCCTCGCGGTGCTCTACGTCGACACCACCCACCCCCGGGTCCAAGCGATGTACGAGAGCTGGGGGTACGCCAAGGTCGGCGAGCACCGCCCCTTCGAGGATGCGCCGTTGTACGCCGTCATGCTGCAGGAACTGGCCGTACTCACGTAGTCCCCCCACAGGGCCGAAATCAGGGGAGACGCCTCCGGCTGGACGAACGTCAGAGGGAACTTGTGTACTGGTGACATTCGGGTCGCCCTTCGTCAGAACGTTCACCGAGTTTTGCGTTGAGTACCAGGCACAGTGGATTACTGGCAAAACGGCCTAGCCTGTCCCCCGGGTGACGGCTCGTCCGGGCAGACTGGGCCCATGACCCACGAGGCCGAGGACCGGCGGTCGATCCCCGCCGAACTGCGCACCTACCTGGCGGAGCTCGTCCGCCGCACCCGGTCCGTGTGCGGGCCGCACCTGGTGAGCGTGCTCGCGGTCGGGTCGGTGGCACTCGGGGACTACCGGCACGGCCGCAGCGACGTGGACGTGGTGGTCGTCGTCAAGCCGGACCCGCCGGCGCCGAACCTGCGCGAGCTGGCCGGGGAGCTCGCCCACCCCCGGCTGCCCTGCCCGGCGGCCGGGCTCGAACTGGTGGTGTACGGGGCGGACTTCGCCGCCCGCCCCTCGGGCACTCCCGGGTACCTGTTGAACCTCAACACCGGCCCGCTGCTACCGGACCGGGCCGATCACGACACCTCCGGCACACCCGCGTTCTGGTTCGTCATCGACCGCTCGATCGCCCACCGGGCCGGAATCACCCTGTGGGGCGAGGCGGCGTGCCAGGTGATCGCGGAACCCGACCCGGCCGACGTGTCCGCCGCCCTGCGCGCCTGCGTGCGCGAACACGCCGACGGCGAGGGCCACCTCGCGGACAACCGGGTGCTCAACGGCTGCCGCGCGCTGGTGTACCGCCGCACCGGCCGGTGGAAGGCCAAGCGGGAGGCGGCCCGCACGACAGCCGCCGCCGAGCCCGGCTTCCGGCCGCTGATCGAGAGCGCGCTGCGCAGCTTCGAACAGCCCCGTCCGGCCACGGCCACGCTGCCCGCGGCCGACGTACGGGCCTTCCTGAGCTGGGTCCGCGAACGACTTGAGGCGACGGCCACCCCGGCCCCCACCCCGGTCATCGCCCCGACCGGCGACTCGCCCTGACACCGAGCCCCCCGCCCGGCGCCCCCGGGCGGCCGCACGCGGGACGTGCGCCGCCCGGCCGCCGGTGAACGGGCGTCACGCCGGCCGGGCGGCCGGGCCGCGCCGTGAAGTCCGGGCGCCGTGAAGTCCGGGCGCCGGTGGGTCAACTACCCGCGGGGGGCTCCTGACCGGGCTGGGAACGGCGGAGCTGTTCGTTGAGGCGCAGGGCTTCTTCGAGTTGGTCTTCGAGGATGACGATGCGACAGGCGGCTTCGACGGGGGTGCCCTGGTCGACGAGGTCGCGGGCACGCATGGCGATGCGCAGTTGGTAGCGGGAGTAGCGGCGGTGGCCGCCATCGGAACGGAGCGGGGTGATGAGGCGGTGCTCGCCCAGGGCGCGCAGGAATCCGGGCGTGGTACCGGTCATCTCGGCGGCGCGGCCCATGGTGTAGGCGGGGTAGTCGTCGTCGTCGAGTTTGTCGGGCGTGCCGGGGCCGGTCGTTGTAGTCACTGCACCTCTCTGGTTCTCGGGAGAACGCATCGAGGGGCCCCGGCGCCGTGGCGGCTCCGGGGCCCCGAAGGGGAAACAACACCATCTACCGGCCTGGGCCGGTCCTCTGCTTCCGCACAGCCCCTGGGGGGATGTGCGGGGATCGCGTATGCGTGACCGGAAACCACCGTCCTTGCCTTGGGGTCTGCGGTGTCCGCCCGGACGAGTGTTCACGGGCCGGGCGATCCTGATGGCGCTTGCGCCCTCCATTTCATCCTCGGTACTGACCTGTCGCTTCCGTACTGCGGTACTGCGGGTAGTGCGCTACTGCGGGGTACTGCGTCTTCTGACCTGCACCTTCCGGTCGGTGGCCGTGAGGGCCCACCTGGTCCGGCAGCCAGCCCCGTCGCCCGTCGTGCGCCTTCGTGGCTTGGAACCCCACTGCCCGGACTCCTCGGCACGCGCGCCCGCAGTCCTGACGCCTTTGCCGAGGTCGTGTCCGTTGTGTGACTGCTGGTACTGCACCTACGGAACCGCGTACTGCGCGTACTCGGCGGCCCCTGACACCTGCGGGCCACCCGGTCCGGCGGCCAGTCCCGTCACCGTCCTGCACCTGCCTGGCTTCGGGACTCCACTGCCGTACCGCACTGCAGACTTGCGCTCGACGACCCCGGCCGGAACTGACCGGCCGGTACCGCCGACTGCTGCCTACGAGAGAAACGCTAGACCCGCCCCCAGGCAATGTCTACTGCGGCGCGCTCAGATTTTTCGGAGCCGGGGAGACAGGTACCGCCGGGCCGGATCGGCGCCCACCCGGGCGCCGACCACCTCCGCTGCCGGCTCCCGGCTCAGTGGCCCTCCCCCGCGATCGTGCCGGCCGGGCCGGGGGCCGCCTTGTCGCCGAAGTCGATCCCGTCGGGGTCGAGGTACACGAATTCGGCGAACTCGGCGCTGCGCGGGAACATGGCGCGCTCGTACTCGGTGAGCGCGGCCTCGACGTCGCCGGGGTGCGCGGCGAGGGCCTTGCCGAGCTCGGCGCCGTCGAGCATCGCCAGGTTGGCGCCTTCGCCGTTCGGGGCCACCAGGTGCGCGGCGTCCCCGATCAGGGTCACCCCCGGCACCCGGTCCCATTCGTGCCCGACGGGCAGGGCGTAGAGGGGACGCAGGACCGGCGCGGTGTCCCCGTCGGTGATCAGGGCCGTGAGCTCCGGCGCCCACCCGTCGAACTCCCCCGCGATCCGCGCGGCGGCTGCGGCCGGATCGGTGAAGTCAACCTCCTTGAACCATTCCTGACTCCTCGTCAGGTTCACGTAGGTGTGCAGGGTTTCGCCGCTCTCCCGGTGGGCGAAGATCTCCGCGCCCGGCGAGGGTGCCATCATCGACCCGCCGCCGACCGCTCGCGCCGCGGCCGGATGCCGGGTCTCCGCGTCGAACAGGTAGGTCTCCACGAACGACGTGCCCGTGTACTCGGGCGTGACGTCGGAGAGCAGTGGCCGCACCCGCGACCACGCGCCGTCCGCGCCGACCAGCAGGCTCGTGACGATCGTGCTGCCGTCACCGAACGCCACCTCGTGGCGGCCCTCGCCGAGAGCACGGGCGGCGGTGACCTTGTGCCCCCACCGGACGGTGCCGTCGGGCAGCGAGTCGAGCAGGACCTGCCGCAGGTCGGCGCGCTGCACCTCGGGGCGTCCGCCCGTGCCGTCGTCGGCCTTGTCGAGCAGGACGGTGCCGTCCCGGTCGAGGATCCGCATCGCCTGGCGGCCCTCCAGGACGACGGCGCGGAACTCGTCCATCAGGCCGGCGGCGTCGAGGGCGAGCTGCCCGTTGTAGTAGTGGATGTCGAGCATCCCGCCCTGCGTACGCGCCGTCGGGGAGACCTCGGCCTCGTAGACCGTGGCCGGGATGCCGTGAACGTGCAGGACGCGGGCGAGCGTGAGTCCGCCGAGTCCGGCGCCGATGATCGTGATGTGGGTGTCCATGATTGGCTCCTCGGGTTCGAGCCGCCCGGTGGCTTCCGGCGGCCGTCTCCGGAAACTTCGCAGACCCCGCCCTCAGGCGACCGGCAGCCGACCGACAGCCCTCCGTCATCCGACCGTCACCGCGTACCCGCCAGGACGCCCTCAGCCCGCGACGACCGCGTCCCACTGGCGCCGGGTCGGGCCGTCGTGCTTCGGCGAGAAGTCCGGGTTCGCGTCCAGCCAGGCGGTGACGTGCCGGTCCACCTCGTCGGTGCCGTAGGCGTCGCCGGCCGGTCGCAGGAGATGGCGTACCTGGGCCCGGGCCCTCATGACGACGGGATCGTCGAAGGCGCAGGCGGCCACCGCGGCGGCCCGCAGGTCCGGGGGCGGCGCGTTCTCGGCGAGGCGTTGCTCGTTGACGCGGTCGGCCGCCACCTGGTCGTCGAACCACGGGCGCAGGACCTGCCTCGTCCAGGCGTGGTAGTCGGCGGGGTCCTCGGCGATCCGGTCGACATGGGTGGCGAGGTACTGGGCGGCGCGCAGGCAGAGGGCCGCACCGTGGCCCAGGGTGGGGTTGGTGTGGACGAGACTGTCCCCGGCGTTGACCAGACCGGTGACGACGGGTCCGTCGTCGTCGCTGAGGGACGTCCAGCGGTTGTCCAGGCCGGCCATCGCCAGGACGGCCGACTGCGGCTCGGGGTCCAGGTCGAGCCAGGCGGCGGTGGCGGGGAAGCGGCGGGCGGCGGCCTCGAACACGGCGGGGTCGGTGAGCGCGCCGCGGGTCGGATCGCCCGTGGAGAGCACCAGGTTCACCGCGAAGGTGTCGTTGTCGGACGGGAAGACACCGGCGAGCGCGAACGGTGCGGCCGAACCGTTGGCCACCCGCCCGGGGTGGCGCGGGCCGTCCGCCCGCAGGCGGTACCAGCGGCACAGGTAGGCGATCCCGGTGCGGTGGCTGTCGACCACGGGCGGACGGCAGCCGGCCTCGACCAGCCAGGCGGGCACCGGCGAGCGACGACCGGACGCGTCGACGACGAGGTCGGCCCCGTGCCCTTCCGCGCCCACCCGCACGCCGGTGACCCGGGCGGGGCGGCCCTCCTCGACGGTGAGGGCGCTCACCCGGCAGCCCCGCCGCACGTCGACGGTGCGTTCCCGCTGCACGGCCGCGGTCAGGGCGGCCTCCAGCACGATGCGCCGGGTGCGCAGGGTCACCAGGTCCTCGTCGCCGTCGCGATGCGGCGGATGCTCGCCGAACCAGTCGAACTCGTGGTACTCCCGGGCCCCGCGCGCCAGCAGGTCCGCGTAGACGTCGGGGGCCTCGGTGCGCAGCACGGCGCGGACGGGTGCGAGGAGCGAGTGGGGCTGGACGGCCTGCGGTATGCGGGGCCTGGCCCAGTGGAAGAAGTCGCGGTCCAGATCCTCTCCGGCCTGCCGCGCGTCCTGCTCAAACACGGTGACCGCATGGCCCCGCCGCCCCAGCATCAGCGCCGTCCCCAGCCCGCCGATGCCTCCACCGATCACCGCAACCCGCGCCACAGAGCTTCCCTTCGCGTCGTGTTGCGAAACGATCTTACTGCTTGATGATCTCCGTTCGACGACCGGCGCCCTCCCCCGCGGCTCGGAGAGCGGGCCGCGGGGGAGGGTGCCGGGACGGGTGCGGGGGGACGACCGCGGGGCGGACCGAGTCGCACGGCGCGCGCCGGACCGCGAAGTCCCGCTGGGGCGCACCGGTGCGCCCCAGCGGGAGATCCGACGGATCAGCGCGTGCAGCTGATCGCGGCGTTGGCCCCGTAGTAGCCGGGGGCGAGCCGGTAGGAGTCGGCGTAGAGCAGCACGCACTGCTCGTTGAGGAATCCGCTGATCAACGCGCTCCGGCGGGCCGTCTTCTCGGCCTCCCGCTTGGCCTCCTTGGGGCTGTTCTCGTAGGCGGAGCCGGTGAAGTTCCGCGTCTCCTGCACGCGGGCGTCGGCGTGCGCGACGGTCGGCGCGAGCACGGCGAGGCCCGCGAGAACGACGGCAGCCCCACTCCGGGCGAGCATCGAGGTCATGTCGGTATCTCCTTCTGGGTGGACATCGGTGGGGTTCAGCGCTGGCAGAACAGGCTGGCGACGGCGGCGTACACGCCGCCGCCGACCGACCGGACGTCGGTGGCGCGGACGTGGCACTGGCTCGCCTGCCAGCCGGCCGACTGGGCGACCGCGCGGGCCGTGCGGACCGCGCCGTCCACCGCCTGGGACGGCGAGGTGCCGACCCCGTTGCCGGTGAACGTCCTGACCTCGGACAGGCCGTCGGGGTTCGCGTACGCGCCTCCCGCGACGGCCTCGGCTCCGGCCGGGGCCGCCTGGGCGGACGCGGTTCCTGCGGCGAGGCACGCCGAGGCGGCGAGGGCCACGGCGAGGGGACGGAGACGGAACGCGGACGAGCGGCCCACGGGAACTCCTCGGTCGTCGGTTCGGCGGTCACGGGAACGGTCGACGCGCACGGCCCCGGCCGGTGTCGGCTCCGCGGTACGGGCCGGGTCCCTCCTGCGTCCGGGCCGGTCTGCCAAGGACACACCGGCCGTGGCCCCCGTCCGTCCCCCACGTCCGCCGGCCGCCGTCACCGCGCCGCGGACCGTCTTCGGCCATCTCATCCGGGTTCTCATCCGGGTCTCTCCTCTCACTTGCGTCCTTCGGCCACCACCCCCGCGTGAAGGCCCCTCGACACAGGAGCGGGTTCGCGGCGCCGGTCGTGCGGTGGTGGCCCTGACCGCACGCTAGTTCCGCGCGTCGGGCGCCCGTCAGCCACCCGTTCGGGGGGCTTGCCGATCGACCGGCCGTCTGCAACGCCACCCGCACCCGCGAAGCAACTTGACGGCGTGTCACTCCCGGCGCGAAGGCTCACCGGAGGTACGGTGCGTCAAGCAACGAACCCGGCACGACAGGGGGTGTTCGTGGGCGGCTCCGGGGGGAACGGCTCGCAGACGCTGGAGGAGCTACGGGGGGCGGTGGCCGCCCATCGGCTGGTCAACCTGACCGGCCCGCTCGGGGTCGGGAAGTCCCGACTGGCAGCACGACTGGACGACACGACAAGAATCGACCTCGACCTGCCCCGCGCGCTGTCCGTGCTGCGCCGGGCTCTGGCCGACCCGGCCACCGCACGCCGCACGCTGGTGATCGACGGCGTCGACGGCCGGCAGCGGCGGGAGGCGGTGAGCGCCGCACTGGACGAGGACACTGGCGCCCGGCGTCCGAGCCTGGTCGTCGTCAGCCGCCGGCCGGTCCTGGCCGATCCGCGCTGGGCACACCCCCACATCGCCGCCCTCGCCCTGCCACCGGCCTGCGACGGGCTCATCACCACCATGGCGGCGGCCGTCGAGTCCCAGGAAGGACGGGCACTGGCCGTTCGACTCGCGGGCGGCATCCCGCTGCTGGCGGACGCCGCCTGCCGCGCCCTGGCCTGCTCCCCGCCGCCGGCATCCCCCGGTGCGATCGCCGACCAGCTCGCCGAGGTGATCCTGGAGCGCGTCGGCCGCGAACTGCCCGGCCGGCGGTGGCGACACGCACTGCGGACCCTCGCCACCGTCCGGGCCGCGGACGAGGAGCTCCTCCCGGGAGGTCCCGACCAGTTCACCCGGCTCGCCGCGCTCAGCATCGTCGAGCGCGGCGCCCTCGGACTGCGGATCACCGAGCCGTACCGAACGATCCTCGAACTCGCCTACCGCTGGCGCCGGCCGCAAGCACACGAGAGTGCCCGCAGCCACGCCCGCGACTACCGCCTCACCCTTCTCGGCCGCGCCCACCACGGCCGCGAGCGCGCCGAACTCGCCGACCACGGGCTCTTCCTCACCGGCCATCCGCTGCTGCGCCGCGAACTCTTCCCCGCCGGCGAACGCACCGTGGGCTTCCGCACCGCCCTCGCCACGGACGGCGACGACATCGCCCGGCTGATGCACGAGTGGGCCCTCCACAGCGGCTTCGACCCGCGCCGCTGCGAACGCCTCACCGAACGGTGGGCCGCCGACGACATCTCCGCCTTCCACCTCGCCCTCGACCGCGACGGCCGGGCGATCGGGGTGGCCAATCTGATGCCGATCGGCGCGCGCACGGCCGACGGCGTGGAACCGCTGCTCCAGCAGCACAGCGGAACCCTGACCGGCGGCGGGCTGTTCCTCGGCGCCGCGCACTGCCGCGACCCGGCCGCGCGCGCCCACCTCCTGCGCCACGTCCTACGGCAGGGCGTCGAAGCCGGTCGCCTGGTCGTCTCGACCGCGAGCCCCGACTACCAGAACCTGATCCGCGGCCTCGGCTTCCGTGGGCACGGCGGAATCCGTGACGACGTCTACCGCTGCGGCCGGAACCCGGAAGTCTTCAGCAACGACCTGGCGGCCACCGCCCTGCCGGACTGGCTCGGCCGGATCGCCAGGGGTGACGCGCCCGCGCCGGGACCCGGCCCGTCCGGCACACCGCGCTTGTCCCCCAAGGAACTTCGCATCCTGCTCGACTACACGTCGGGCATGACGCTGGACTCCGCGGCCCGCCGCGCCGGCATCACCCCGAACACGGCCAAGGACTACCTCGGCAGGGTCAAGGCCAAGTACCGGGCGGCGGGGCGGCCCACCCACACCAAGATCGACCTCGCCCGGAGAGTCCGCGAGGACCGACTCGACCACTCCTGATCCGGGCGCCTGACCGAGAAGCGGTCACGTCGTGCGGGAGACGGCTGAGGATCGGGGCGAGTCGGCGGGTCCCGAGGATGGTCATCGACCACTTCACCATGGCCTCGTGGTGTTCGGGCAGCCGCTCGTAGTCGCGGACACAGCCTGGACCCGTTCCGGGCTCACCTACCCTCAAGCCGTTCATGGAGCTCCTCGGCGAATCGTGTCCGGTAGACGCCGTGGACGATGGCCCCGGGAGACTGGTAGCCCCGGTGCTCAGGGGCCGAGACATCCTCGTCCCACGGCTCCGTGCCTTCGGGAAGCAACGGAGCACGGCCCAGATACATCTGAGCGACTTCTTCCAGCCGTAGTTCACCCGCCACCACCGAGCTCCACAGCCCGTGGCCCTGCCCGACGACCCACAGGCACAGATCCTCGGTGCTGTCCTCGGACCAGACGTCCCCGTCCACGCTCAGACCTTCCGAGAAGTCGGCCAGCGACTCCGCCGCGGACTCGTACGCGAGCGCGAAGGCTTCGAGCACCTCCCGCGAGGGGGACTCCAACCACAGCTCCAGGGCAGACAGACGCGGTCGTGCCGCTTCCAGGACCTCCCAGAACCAATCAGGAACATGATCCGGTCCCATCGCGGCTCCTGGGTCGACGGCTGCGGTACTCGCCCGACCGTACAGCGCGATGGAGTTCCCCGGACACTCCCGGACCTCATCGCCGGCGAACGGCGCCGACCACTCGCACCGTCACCGGTTCTACAGTCAGGCACCGAGACGGCCTGGTCACCGGCATCTCCCGCAGCAGGGCCGGACATGCGACGCCCGGCCGCCGGTGAAGGGACGTCACGCCGGCCGGGCTCTGAGCCGTGGCGGGACGGGCCCGGACGGCGAGAGGGGGGAAACCCGCCGCCCGGACCACGCTGTGCCCACCCGGACCCTCTCCTCACCCCGATCCGCGCGGACAAACATCCGGATTCGCCGACCGGCCGTGCAGGACACCCGGCCGCGGCGAAGACGGCTGCACCCGCCGGCCCGGCCCGGTCGGGCCGACCGGGCCGGGCCGAAATCCGGTGAGGACGGCGCTACTTGCTCTCCAGCCTCCCCAGCGGGTCGGCGCTCTCCGCCAACGCGGCGGCCGCCGTCCGCCAGGCCGCGTCCCCGGGGTGGAGGGCACTGCGCAGGAAGGCGGTCGTGAGCTGCTGGACCAGAGCGACCCGGGCCGGGCTCTCGTCGGTGGTCTCGGCGACCTCGTACCCGGGGATGCCCCCGAGCGAGTGCTCCGCCCCGAACAGGGTGAGCAGGCTCTTGCGCCCCGGGCTGTGGGTGTACGGGTCGGTGGACCAGTCCGGTCCGCGCGTGGACAGGTGGGACTGGTCGCGATCGCCGGCGACGACGAGGGCAGGTGCGGCCATCGCGTCGAAGGACGGCCGCATGAACGGGAAGTGCTCGGCGGCGAAGGGGACCAGGTCGTCCCCCAGGCCGGCCGGTGCCAGCAGCACACCTGCCGTGACGCGGGCGTCCGTCATGTCCTCGCCGGGGACGCCGTCGGGGTCCAGGACGCGCGCGCCCAGCAGTGTGCTCGCCGTCTGGGCTCCCCAGGAATGGCCGGCCACGGCGATGCGGCCGTGGTCGACGCGCCCGCCGAGGCCCGGCACGGCGGCCTCCAGCACCTGGAGCCCGTCCATGACGCGGGTGAGGTCCTCGACGCGCAGGCGCCAGATCCTCGGCGTGCGCGGGTCCTCGGCCGGCAGACCCAGTGTCCGGGAGTCGAGGTGGGTGGGCTGGACGACGACGAAGCCCTGGGCCGCCCAGTGGTCCGCCAGCGGGGCGTAGCCGTCCATCGACCAGCCGAAGCCGTGCGAGAAGAGGACGACGGGCAGATCGCTGCCGGTCACGGGCGCGGACACACGGACCTGGAGGTCGTCACCGCGGCCCGGGGCGGGCAGGACGAGCGGTTTCGCGGACAACACCACGGCGGGCGCACCGGTGGCGGTGGAGTCGGACATGGAAGGACCTTCCGTTCGGACTTCTCGCAACGTGGGGTTCGGTTGGGCCCTGGCAGTTGGTCGCACCGCGGGCCGGGCCGGTCGGGGGGCCGTTTCGCGCGCGGCCGCGTCGGCAGCGGTGTCGGCGCAGCGTGTGTCGGTGGCAGCGTCCGGTCACGTCCGGGTGGAGCGCGAGCGCGGCGGACGGCTTGGTCGCCGGCCTCCGGGTCTGCCATCATGAGCAAAACGGAACCTCGTTCCGCAAACGATACGGAACGTCGTTCCGTATCGCAAGGCTCACGAGAGGAACGCCACGGTGGGTGACAGCGGCCAGGGCACCGGAACCACACCCGAGTCGAAGCGCAAGGACGTCCGGCGCAACCAGAAGACCCTGCTGGACGCGGCCGCCGCGGTCTTCCTCACCTCGGGCGTGGACGCACCCGTACGCGACATCGCCGCCGAGGCCGGCGTCGGAACAGGCACGATCTACCGGCACTTCCCCACCCGGGCGGACCTGGTCATCGCCGTCTACCGCCACCAGGTCGAAGCCTGTGCCGAAGCCGGGCCGGCGCTGCTCGCGGCGGGCCCGACCCCGCACGCCGCCCTCGGACGGTGGCTCGACCTCTTCGTCGACTTCCTCGTCACCAAACACGGCCTGGCAGCCGCACTCCAGAACGACACCAGCGGCTTCGAGGCACTGCACGCCTACTTCCTCGACCGCCTGCTGCCGGCGTGCACCCAGCTCCTCGACGCAGCCGTCGCCGACGGAGAGATCTCCGACGACCTCGACGCCTACCAGCTCATGCGCGGCATCGGGAACCTCTGCATCGGCGCCGACAGCGACCCCCGCTACGACGCACGCCCGCTGGTCGCGCTCCTCGTCGCAGGGCTGCGCCGCCCGCACTGACGACGGCGTCCGCCCACGGCCGTGCGGGGTCGAGGCACGGTCGCGACGGTGGACGACGTTTCAGGCAAGAGCACTCCGGGGAACGCGATCAAGGGCATGACCGAGCGTCAGACCGAGCGCCCCACCGAAATGTTCCCGGCACGCAGCTTTTCCGGAACGAGAGTGAAAAACACCCAACCCGGCGCACCGGTCACCCCCTTCGCCCGGCGGACCGGGCCCGACCCCGCCGGGAAGACCTCGACACCACCCCGCCCACGCACACTGCGCTCGACACCGCAGGAGAACAGCCTTACCGCGCGCGAACCGGACCACACTGTGATCCACCTCACATTCCGGCGGCGCGCCTCACTGGTTATCGTGCTCTCAACGAAGCGCCCGTCGATTACCGGTGACCCTCATCCCGGATTTCTTCCGGACAGACCGATCTTCTACGAACACCCGCCTCAATCGCCACCCACGGTGGGCCGTCGGACTTTCTTCCGGTATTCGTCAGACACCGTTTCGCCACTGGCCAGGTGGCCTCGGAATCCTTGGAAACCTCGGAATCCCACTCCTCACACCCGCGGAGGGAGAACGCCCGGAAAAGAACGTCGTACCGGTCGGCATTTTCCGCCGGCCCCGTCCACCGAGGTTTCCCGCATGCTCCTGCGACCACGGGCGGCGCCCGGACGTCGATCGCGGGACACCTCGTCGATTCGGCGTCCACCGCGACCCCGTGAAGGATCACCCGCCGTGCCGGACCGCGAGCCGTCCGAGCCGTCGATCGGGCCGTGACTCCCGCTCCGACCGCACGACACCGGCACCGGCACCGGCACCGTTGGCAAGGAGACGTCTCATGAGCAGCGAAGACCGCGGCATTCGGTTCCCGCAACCGGCCCGCTCCCGCAAATGCGACCGGCGCACATACGTGCTCGACACCAGCGTGCTCCTGGCGGACCCTCTCGCCATGACCCGCTTCGAGGAGCACGAGGTCGTTCTCCCGGTGGTCGTGGTCACCGAGCTGGAAGCCAAGCGGCACCACCCCGAACTGGGCTACTTCGCCCGCCAGGCG
>NZ_JAQYWZ010000711.1:0-683 GCF_036290945.1 Streptomyces sp. BE303 | reverse complement strand
TCACCGGCCAGGATCGACAGCACGATCCGGACCTTCTCCTCCGGCGGCAACGCCGGCGGCCTCACCATGATCGATCAGACTCCTTCACAGGGCAGGACCCGCAAGAAACAAGCCCTGCCACAAAGTCTGACGCGCGACACCAGCTACAAAGCCACCATCAGCATCGACATCCTGACCACACCAGACCCGTGACAGGAATCCGCAAGCTCTATCTACACGGCATTGCTTCTAGATCACTTCTCAGCGAGTTGGCGGCGAGGTGCTGTTCTGCCGGTTCTGGTTCCCGTGTCGCGGGTGCCGACGACAGTTGAATGGGCGGCCTCACCCGGGCCCGGCTCCGGGTTGCCTAGGCCCTGTACATGATCTGAACCTGGCGTCTGGGCCTGACACAAGAGATCGTCGCTCCTCTTCGCGATCGCTTGGCTCGACAGCATGGAGCAGCTGCGTTGTCGGTCTGGTTGACCTCCGTCATTCCGGTGCCGTCGGCGGGAGGCGGGCCGGTGCGGTGTTGCCCCGGCCGGGAGGATGGCTGATGGGGGTGTTCAGGTGTCTCTGATCTCGCCGTGGGCGGTCTCGCGGCCGGTGAGGACGGCGAGTGCGGTGACGGCGCAGCCGGCGATGACGTAGAGGACGACGGGGGTGATGGAGTGGCTGCCGGCGACGAGGGCGGTGGCGATGAAGGG
>NZ_JAQYWZ010000710.1:0-336 GCF_036290945.1 Streptomyces sp. BE303 | reverse complement strand
GTCCTCCACCGTGGCGACCGAGCCGGGCAGTTCGGCCCGCATGCCGCTGAAGGTGTCCTCGTGGGCGGCGTCCAGCCGGGCCTGGAGGCCCGGGCGGCCGAGCCCGAGGTCGCGGGGGAGGAAGCGCGCGGGCAGACCGCGCCCTGCCGGTCAGTGCTGTGTGTCGCTGAACGCTGATGTCGTGTCTGTACTGAACTTGTGATTTATCCGGTGCGGCGGGGTTTGGTGCCGACCTTGTGATGAGCCGGTCGGCGGTAGGGCTCGCCGGTGGCCAGGAGCAGGCCCACGTCGTAGCGGTTCGCGGGGCGGCGGTTCTTGGAGCCGGGCGGGCGCCCG
>NZ_JAQYWZ010000709.1:0-200500 GCF_036290945.1 Streptomyces sp. BE303 | reverse complement strand
CGTCATGATCGTCGCCGGGTTCGAGTTCACCAGCACCACCCGCAGACCCTCGGCCCGCAACACCCGGCACGCCTGCGTACCCGAGTAGTCGAACTCCGCCGCCTGACCGATCACGATCGGGCCGGAACCGATCACCAGAACGGACTTGATGTCACTGCGCTTAGGCACGCTGGCCCTCCATGAGCTTCACGAAGCGGTCGAACAGGTAGGCGGCGTCGTGCGGACCCGCTGCCGCTTCAGGGTGGTACTGCACGCTGAAGGCGGGGACGTCCAGGGCCTGGAGGCCCTCGACCACGTCGTCGTTGAGGCAGACGTGGGAGACCTCGACGCGCCCGAAGGGGGTGTCGCTCACCTTGTCCAGCGGTGCGTTCACGGCGAAGCCGTGGTTGTGCGCCGTGACCTCGACCTTGCCGGTGGTGCGGTCCTGCACCGGCTGGTTGATGCCGCGGTGGCCGTACTTGAGCTTGTACGTGCCGAAGCCCAGCGCGCGGCCGAGGATCTGGTTGCCGAAGCAGATCCCGAAGAACGGGGTCCTGCGCTCCAGCACCGCCTGCGCCACGGCGACCTGGTGGTCGGCGGTGGCCGGGTCGCCCGGGCCGTTGGAGAAGAAGACGCCGTCGGGGTTGACGGCGTAGACGTCCTCGACGGTCGAGTTCGCCGGCAGCACGTGCACCTCGATGCCGCGCTCGGCCATCCGCTGCGGGGTCATCGCCTTGATGCCGAGGTCCAGCGCGGCGACGGTGAAGCGCTTCTCACCGATCGCCGGGACCACGTACGACTCGGTCGTGGCGACCTCGGCGCACAGGTCGGCGCCCTTCATCTCGGCCGAGGACTGCACCCGGCCGAGCAGCTCGGCCTGGTCGGCCAGCGCCTCGCCGGAGAAGATCCCGCAGCGCATGGCGCCGCGCTCGCGCAGGTGGCGGGTGAGCGCCCGGGTGTCGATGCCGCTGATGCCGACGACGCCCTGTCGGACGAGCTCCTCGTCGAGCGGGCGGAGCGAGCGCCAGTTGGACGCGACGCGGGCGGGGTCGCGGACGACGTACCCGGCGACCCAGATCTGCTTGGACTCGTCGTCCTCGTCGTTCCAGCCGGTGTTGCCGATCTGCGGGGCGGTCATCACGACCACCTGGCGGTGGTACGACGGGTCGGTGAGGGTCTCCTGGTAGCCGGACATGCCGGTGTTGAAGACCGCCTCGCCGAAGGTCTCGCCGGTCGCACCGTAGGCCTCGCCGCGGAAGGTCCGGCCGTCCTCCAGGACGAGCACGGCGGGAATACGCTCCCGCCGTTGGCGCTGCGTGGTGGGGGCAGGTGCGGTCATTGCGCGGCCTCTTCCGTCTTCGTGGTCGTACGTGTGGCAAATCGAGCGATCGCCTCGACCCAGGCGGCGTGCTCGTCGGGGTGGTCGAACCGGAACCCGGAGTCCAGCTCGGTGCCCTCGTGCGTCCAGGAGACGACGAGGAGTCCGGACGGGACGACCTTGCCGGCTATCCCGGAGTCCGTACGGGCACCGGTCAGGTGGTCGGCGGGGATCCAGAAGTCGACGTCGCCGGGGCGCTGCACCAGCAGGCCGTTCGCGCCGAGGGTCAGGTCGGCGCGGCTGCGGGTGCCCAGGCCGTGCGCGACGACCCGGTCGAGCCAGTTCCCGGCGGTGGTGCTGCCGTGGTACCGGCCGCTGGTCTCCAGGATGGTCCGGCCGGCGCGCTCCGGCACGGCGGGCAGCGGCGGGATGCCGGACTGCAGCGTGCGGCGCCAGTTCCAGCCCTGGCGCATCAGCCAGTAGACGAGGCTGATCACCAGGAGCAGACCGATCGCCCAGCCGATGTAGCCGGGCCAGTTGGTGACCCTGGCCTGTTCCTGGGCCAGCAGGGCGGAGGTCACGCGAGCCCGCCCTGCTCGACCAGCTCGCCGGCCAGCACGGTCGCGGTGCCGCGCAGGAAGGTGGCGTGCACCCGTCCGGGCAGGTCGAGGCCCCGGTAGGGCGTGTTCCGGGAGCGGGTGGCGAAGCTGTCGGGATTCACGGCACCACGGTACGCGGGATCGAAGAGCACCAGGTTGGCGGGCTCACCCACCGAGATCGGCCGGCCGTGCCCGGCCAGACGGCCGATCCGGGCCGGGCGGTGCGACATCCGGTCGGCGACGCCCTCCCAGTTCAGCAGGCCGGTCTCGACCATGGTCTGCTGGACGACCGACAGCGCGGTCTCCAGGCCGACCATGCCCATCGCGGCCACGGCCCACTCGCAGTCCTTGTCCTCGGACGGGTGCGGCGCGTGGTCGGTGGCGACGGCGTCGATGGTGCCGTCGGCGAGCGCCTTGCGCAGCGCCTGGACGTCCTCGGCGGTGCGCAGCGGCGGGTTGACCTTGTACACCGGGTCGTAGGAGCGGACCAGCTCGTCGGTGAGCAGCAGGTGGTGCGGGGTCACCTCGGCGGTGACGTCCCAGCCCTTGGCCTTCGCCCAGCGGACGATCTCGACCGAGCCGGCGGTGGAGACGTGGCAGACGTGCAGCCGGGAGCCGACGTGCGCGGCGAGCAGCACGTCGCGGGCGATGATCGCCTCCTCGGCGACGGCGGGCCAGCCGCCCAGGCCGAGCTCGCCGGAGACCTGGCCCTCGTTCATCTGGGCGCCCTCGGTCAGGCGCGGCTCCTGGGCGTGCTGGGCGACGACGCCGTCGAAGGCCTTCACGTACTCCAGGGCGCGGCGCATGATCACGGCGTCGTCGACGCACTTGCCGTCGTCGGAGAAGACCCGGACACCGGCCGCGGAGTCGTGCATCGCGCCGAGCTCGGCGAGCTTCTTGCCCTCCAGGCCGACGGTGACGGCGCCGACCGGCTGCACGTCGCAGTAGCCGGACTCCTGGCCGAGCCGCCAGACCTGCTCGACCACGCCGGCGGTGTCGGCCACCGGGAAGGTGTTGGCCATGGCGTGGACGGCGGTGAAGCCGCCCTTGGCGGCGGCCTGGGTGCCGGTGAGGACGGTCTCGGCGTCCTCGCGGCCGGGCTCCCGCAGGTGGGTGTGCAGATCGACAAGGCCGGGCAGGACGATCAGCCCGCCGGCGTCGATCTCGATGTCGACCTCGGCGTCGAGGCCGGTGCCGATCGCCTGGACGATGCCGTCGGCGAGGTGGAGGTCCTGCGGGGCACCGCCGAGGATCTGGGCGTTGCGGATCAGGTAGGTGGTCACTGAGCAGTCTCCACGGAGTCGGTGCGGGGGGCGTCGTTGAGGGTGGCTCCGCCGAGCAGCAGGTAGAGCACGGCCATCCGGATGGAGACGCCGTTGGCGACCTGCTCGACGACGGTGCAGCGCGGCGAGTCGGCGACCTCGGCGGTGATCTCCATGCCGCGGACCATCGGGCCGGGGTGCATGACGATGGCGTGCCCGGGCAGCTGGGCCATCCGGGCTCCGTTGAGGCCGTAGCGGCGGCTGTACTCGCGCTCGGTCGGGAAGAAGGCGGCGTTCATCCGCTCGCGCTGCACCCGGAGCATCATCACGGCGTCCGACTTGGGGAGCACGCTCTCCAGGTCGTAGCTGACCTCGCAGGGCCAGTTCTCGATGCCGATCGGCAGCAGCGTCGGCGGGGCGACGAAGGTGACGTGGGCGCCGAGCGTGGTCAGCAGGTGCACGTTGGAGCGGGCGACCCGGCTGTGCAGGATGTCGCCGACGATGGTCACCCGGCGGCCCGCGAGGTCGTGGCCGTGGCCCGGGTTGAGGTGGCGGCGCATGGTGAACGCGTCGAGCAGCGCCTGGGTGGGGTGCTCGTGGGTGCCGTCACCGGCGTTGATCACGCTGCCGTGCAGCCAGTCGGACTGGGCGAGGCGGGCCGGCGCGCCGGAGGCGTGGTGCCGGATGACGACCGCGTCGGCGCCCATGGCCTGCAGGGTGAGCGCGGTGTCCTTGAGGCTCTCGCCCTTGGAGACGGACGAGCCCTTGGCGGAGAAGTTGATGACGTCGGCGGAGAGCCGCTTCTCGGCGGCCTCGAAGGAGGTCTTGGTCCGGGTCGAGTCCTCGAAGAAGAGGTTGACGACCGTCCGGCCGCGGAGCGTGGGCAGCTTCTTGACGGCCCGACCGGAGAGCTGGGCCAGCTCCTCGGCGGTGTCCAGAATGAGCAGCGCGTCGTCGCGGGTGAGATCGGCGGCGGAGACGAGGTGGCGCTTCACGCGGGCTACTCCGGGAGGTGCGGTGCGGACGGCTGGGCGGCCAGGGCCTGCGAGGAGCGGGCCGCGAAGTCGCGGTCCCCGACCAGGACGGCGTCCACGCCGTCGCGGTCGGCGAGCCGCACCTGGACGGCCTCGCGCAGCGAGGTGGGCAGGTTCTTGCCCACGTAGTCGGCGCGGATCGGCAGCTCGCGGTGGCCGCGGTCGACCAGGACGGCGAGCTGGACGGCGCGCGGCCGGCCGATGTCGTTGAGCGCGTCGAGCGCGGCCCGGATGGTGCGGCCGGAGAAGAGCACGTCGTCGACGAGGATGACGAGTCTGCCGTCGATGCCGCCGGGCGGGATCTCGGTGTGCTCCAGGGCGCGGGCGGGCTTCAGCCGCAGGTCGTCCCGGTACATGGTGATGTCCAGGGTGCCGAGCGGGATGTCGCGTCCGGTGATCTGGGCCAGCCGGGTGTGCAGGCGCTTGGCGAGGTGGACGCCCCTGGTGTGGATGCCGAGCAGCACGACGTCCTCGGCGCCCTTGGCGCGTTCGACGATCTCGTGCGCTATCCGGGTGACGACCCGGGCGATGTCCGTGCCGTCCAGCACCTGGTGCGGCGGTCGCGGAGCGGTCTCGTGGTGTGCGGTCATGCCGAAGCGGACCTCCTTCCCCGCCTCACGGGACGGGTCTTAAAGGATGTCTGGAAGGGCCCCGCCGACGCGGCGTGGCCTCGGTTCATCGTATCAGCGCGGCCGCCGGCTAACCGACGTCCATCATTCCGCTTCTCCGGGTTCACGCGCCGGACGCACGGCTGATGCGGGCCATTCGCACGACTGCCCCATTCGGCTTGACGCAACTACCTCACTCTACGTAACCTCACAGTGAGTTACGAGATGGGCGTCGAACCTACCGGTAGCGACGCCGGCAATCGCCCGTGACCCACCACTGAACGCGAAGCAATCTCGTCCGGGGAGATCAATGTCCAGCGACTACGCGAAGCAGCTCGGAGGCAAGCTCCGAGCCATCCGCACTCAGCAGGGGCTCTCCCTGCACGGTGTCGAGGAGAAGTCCCAGGGGCGCTGGAAGGCAGTCGTCGTCGGCTCGTACGAGCGCGGCGACCGTGCGGTCACCGTGCAGCGGCTGGCCGAACTGGCGGAGTTCTACGGGGTCCCGGTGCAGGAGCTGCTGCCCGGCGGGACGCCCGGCGGTGCGGCGGAGCCGCCGCCGCGCCTGGTCCTCGACCTGGAGAGACTGACCCAGGTCCCGTCCGAAAAGGCCGGTCCGCTGCAGCGTTACGCGGCGACCATCCAGAGCCAGCGCGGCGACTACAACGGCAAGGTGCTGTCGATCCGCCAGGACGATCTGCGCACCCTCGCCGTGATCTACGACCAGTCGCCGTCGATCCTCACCGAGCAGCTGATCTCCTGGGGTGTGCTCAACCCCGACGCGCGCCGCGCGGTGCGCGAGGAGGAGGCGGGCTGAGGCTGGCCGCACCGTCTCCCGCCGCCGCGGGAGACCGGAAGTACCCGAAGCAGCGGCCGGGTCAGTACCCAGCAGAAACGTCACGGCGCGGCTCCCCTTCCGGGAGCCGCGCCGCGGCGCGTCCTCGGCGACGCCGCACCGGCCGCCCCGGCTTCCGCCCCACCGGCCCGCCGCCCCCCGGCGGGCCGCTCGGCGGACCGCTCAGCAGACCGTCTCCAGCCGGTAGCCCGGCTCCGCGGCCACCCCGTCCAGCCGGACCGGGCCGCCCGCCGGCGCCCACACCCGGCCCTCGCTCGCCCAGGCCCAGGCCGTCGGCCGGTACTCCCCGCAGGACGCCGCAGAGCCCTGCGCGCCGTGCAGCACCGCCAGGGCCGGCAGCTCGCGGGCCAGCCCCGTGCAGAGCACCGCGCAGAGCAGCTCCAGGTCCTCGTCGTTGATCCGCACCACACCGTCCTCCCACTGGAGGACCCGGGCCGCCGCGGTGAGCCGTCCGCCCGGCGCGTCCACCGCGAGGCGCAGCTCGTAGACCCCGCTGCCGGCGCCGAGCAGCATCCGGCGGAACACCTCGGCGCCGCGCTCGTAGGCCGCCTGCACCGCCTCGTCGCGCTCCCCGTACAGCCCGCCGTCGAGCAGGAGGTCGGCATGGCGCAGCGTCAGCCCGTTCTCCCGGGCCCGGACCAGCCGGGGGACGTAGTCGCCGACCAGCTCCTCACCCTGGTAGGCCAGGAGCTGGGTCTGCAGCGGCGGGTTGACGAGGTACCGGTCGCGGGCGGCCGGCTCGGCCGGGTCGAGCCCGTGCAGCAGACAGAAGTCGGCGAAGTCCTGCGGGTGGAACATCCGGGCCCGGACGGTGTCGAAGCGGCGCCGGGCCTCGGCGAGCAGTTCGGCGGTCTCGTGCAGGTACTGCTCGTGGTCCGGGGCGTCGGAGAGCTGCCAGGCGCGGGCCCGCTCGAAGTCGGCCGCGCTGGCCAGCACGCCGATGACGAAGGCCTGGCCGCCGTTGTCGGCCCGGTGCCGGTCGCGTCCCTCGATCCGCTCGTGCCCCTCGGTCCGCTCCGCCCGGTCCGCCCGCTCGGCCCGCTCGTACCGGGAGCGCGCCCGCGGCCGGGGACCGGCGGCGGTGCAGTCGGGGGTGCGGCGGGCGCGGCCGTTGCGGCTCATCGGGACTCCTCGGGCGGGCGGGCGGCGGTCGGGTCGGCGGCGGGGGTCGCCGCCGACCGTTGTCCTCCCCAACCCCGCGTGGCGCACACGTACGGCGTGTCACAGGACTGTAACCGAGGGTGAATCGGGTGTTTGGAGTCACGCACGGTTGTGCGGACGGGCCGTCACGCCCCGCGCATCCGGCTCACGCGCCGTCGCTCGGTCACGCCTCGTACTGGCCCGATCACTCCGAGCTCAGGAGAACCGGCGCACTCGACCGGCCTCGCGCCGGCCTGCCCACTCCGCACGCCGGGCGCTCCGACACGACCGCGCGCCCGTCCCGTACAGCCTCACGCCTGGCGCGGCACCCGGGCCAACTGGCGGGACTGCGCGACCAGTCGGCCGGCCTCGTCCCAGACCTCGGCGTCCTCCTCGAAGTACCCGCCGGCCAGGTTCCGGGTGGCGTGCACGACCCGCAGCCACCCCGGAACGGGCTTGGCCCGCAGGTGCACGGTCAGTTCGACGGTCGGCGCCCAGCCCGGCATGCCGAGGTCGAAGGTGACCGGCGGCAGCGCGTCGGCGACCAGCAGGAGGAGCAGCGGGTCGGGCTCGCGCCCGTCGGCGAGCCGGAACCATCCCTGGATCCGCCCCTCCCCCGACGGCTGACCGAGCGCCCAGCCGATGGTGGACGGGTCGAGCCGCATGTCGAACCGCTCCAACAGGGCGGCCTGCGCGATGAGTTCCTTGGGCGCGTGCTCGACGCCGACGCACTGGTCCGGCGGCGGCAGCTGGGGCGGCCGGGCGCTGGTGCGCACCTCGCCCTCGACCGCGGCGAGGTCGCCGTGGGTGGCGATCACCCGCAGCCGCTCGACGCCGTCCTGGCTGAGCGAGGCGGTGCCGGTGGAGAGCGAGCGGCCGGTGCGGATCACCTCGGTCCGGACGGTGGCCGGGCCGGGCGTGGAGGCGGAGAGGTAGTAACCGCTGATCGAGACCGGGTCGGCGTGGTCGGCGCTCTCCGGGCGGGAGCCGTGCTCCAGCGCGAGCGCGTGGCCGGCCACCGCGAGAAGCAGTCCGCCGTTGACGCCGCCGCCGATCTGCCAGCCGGCGCCGAGTTCGCCGTCGTACCGGCCGGACTCGTCCGGATGCGGGGTCAGCGCGATGCCCTGGTCGAACTCGCTGCGGATCGCCGTGGTCATGGGGGTGGCCTGCCCTTCGCTGCGGGGTCGCCGACGGGCGTGGGCCGCCGGCGCACCGGGTTACTGGCGAGTAGGGCACCAACATACGCCACCACGGGAGAACGCACGACGGCCGTCGGACCGTTCCCGGTCCGACGGCCGTCGGTGACGTGGGGAGCCGCTACCGGCGGATGCCGGGCTTCAGCTCCATGAAGCGGGCGAGCAGGCCGTTGACGAAGGCCGGGGAGTCGTCCGTGGAGAACTCCTTGGCGATCTCGACCGCCTCGTCCAGGACGACCGCGTCAGGGACGCCGTCCTCCCAGATCAGCTCGTACGCGCCGAGCCGCAGGACGTTGCGGTCCACGATCGGCATCCGGTCGAGCGTCCAGCCGACCGAGTACTGCGAGATCAGCTCGTCGATGCGGCGGGCGTACTGGACGTAGCCCTCGACCAGCTCCATCGTGTACTCGCCCACCTGCGGGGTGCCCTCGTCCGGCTTGGGCTCCCGGGCCCGGGCCACCCAGTCGGCGAGGACCGTCAGCGGGTCGACCCCACGGTGGTCGGCCTCGAACAGGATCTGGAAGGCTCGCGTGCGGGCCTTGGTGCGTGCGGACGACACGGACTTACTTCACCCGGCCGAGGTAGCTGCCGTCGCGGGTGTCGACCTTGATCTTCTCGCCGGTGACGATGAAGAGCGGGACGGCGATCTCGGCGCCGGTCTCCAGCGTGGCCGGCTTGGAGCCACCGGTGGAGCGGTCGCCCTGCACGCCCGGCTCGGTGTGCGAGATGAGCAGCTCGACCGAGGCCGGCAGCTCGATGTACAGGGGGGCGCCCTCGTACATGGCGACCAGGGCCTCGAAGCCCTCCAGCAGGTACTTGGAGGCGTCGCCGACGACGGCCGGCTCGACCGGGATCTGGTCGTAGGTGTCCGTGTCCATGAACACGAAGTTCTCGCCGTCCTTGTACGAGAACTGCATGCCGCGCTTGTCGACGTTGGCGGTCTCGACCTTGGTACCGGCGTTGAAGGTCTTGTCGACGACCTTGCCCGTCAGGACCTCCTTGAGCTTGGTGCGCACGAAGGCCGGGCCCTTGCCGGGCTTGACGTGCTGGAACTCGACGACGGACCAGAGCTTGCCGCCCTCCAGCTTGAGGACCATGCCGTTCTTGAGATCGTTCGTGGAAGCCACGGGCGCACTTACTCCTGGATATAGCTGTCAAGGAACCAAGGGGTTGCGTCCTGGGTCACAGGGCGAGGAGCTCCTTGGTGGTGATGGTGAGCAGCTCGGGCCCGCCCTCCTCAAGGGGGCGCACCACGAGCGTGTCCTCGATCCGGACGCCTCCCCGGCCCGGGAGGTGGACTCCTGGACCGACGGTGACCGGCACGCGGCTGTCCAGTTTACCCATGTCCGAGGGACCGAGGCGCGGCGCCTCCCGGATCTCCAGACCGATGCCGTGACCGACCGGGCGCGGAGAGGTCTCGGTGTGCCCCGCCGCCTTGAGGATCTCCCGCACGGCCCGGTCGGGCACACACTGCTCGACGCCCGGTCCGAGCGCCTCCCGGCCGGCCCGCTGGGCGCGGAACACCAGCCGGTGCAGCTCCACCTGCCAGGGCGCGGGGGCCGCTCCGATCACGAAGGTCCGGGCCGTCGACACCCCGTACCCGCGGTACCGCGCGCCGAGCACCACGGTCAGGAAGTCGCCCTCCTCCACCCTCCGGTCGGTGGGCTGGTGCGCCTGCTGGCCCGAGTGGCTGCCGGTGCCGACCGAGACCGGGAAGGCCGCCCGGTCCGCGCCGTGGTCGATCATCCGGCGTTCGAGCTCCATCGCCAGGTGCCGCTCGGTCCGGCCGACCAGGATCGACTCCAGCAGCTCGCCGAGCGCCTGGTCGGCGATCTCGGCCGCGATCCGCAGGTCGGCGATCTCGTGCTCGTCCTTCACCACCCGCAGCCGCTCCACCGCCTGGCCCAGGTCACCGAGCCGCGCCCCCTCGGCCAGACCCGCCACCGCCCGGTGCCGGGCGACGGTCAGGTCGTGCTCCTCGACCGCCAGCCGTCCCACCCGCAGCCCCGCCACGGAGGCGGCGGCGGCCAGCGCGGTGTCGGCGCCCGCCGCGACCGGCACCTGGGTGACGTCCGGGGCGATCAGGTGCTCCCCCGTGTCGTCCGGCGGCAGGTCGTCCGGCAGTGTCAGCAGCACCTGATCCCGGGTGAGCAGCAGCGTCGCGCCGCACGGCGGGCACCCGGTCAGGTACCGCACGTTCGCCGCCCTGGTGATCAGCGCCGCGTCGGCCCCGGTCGCACTGCAGTGCTCCCGCAACCGCTCCCGCCGGCCCGCGTACGCATCAGACATGGGTCGAGCGTACGAACCCGCACCCCGATCCGCCCGCCGAACGCCCCCACCCGGGCACGCGGGCGGCGCCCGCCGGACCCGTGGAGGGGTCCGGCGGGCGCCGTCCGGTCCCGCGTCGGCTACGAGCCGTCGCCGGCCGGCTCGACGACCGGTCCGGCGGCCGGCACCGGCCGGACCGCCTGCGGGCTCCACTTCCGCTCGACACCCGCCAGCCGCCAGTACGCGATGGCCGCGGCCCAGACCACCACGAACAGCGCGACGATCGCGTAGCCGACGTTGTCCAGCGAGATCTCCGCGACCCAGCCGCTCACCGGGTCGGTGAGGTCGAGCTTCTCGTGCAGCACCCCGACCAGCTCGATCGTCCCGATGATGAACGCCACCGCGATCGACAGCCCGGTGATGGTCAGGTTGTAGTACACCTTCCGCACCGGGTTGGAGAACGCCCACTGGTAGGCGAAGTTCATGAACGTGCCGTCCAGCGTGTCGAACAGGCTCATCCCGGCCGCGAACAGCAGCGGCAGGCAGATGATCGCGTACCAGGGCAGGCCGGAGGCGGCGCCGGAGCCGGCCATCACCATCAGCGACACCTCGGTCGCGGTGTCGAAGCCCAGGCCCAGCACCATGCCGACCGGGAACATCTGCCCCGGCCGGGTGATCGAACGGGTCGCCCGGTTGAGCACCCGGGCCAGGAGGCCCCGCGCGTTCAGGTGCTCCTCCAGCTCGGCCTCGTCGTACCGCCCGGCGCGCATCGAGCGGAACACCTTGAGGATGCCGAACAGCGCGGCCAGGTTGAGCGCGCCGATCAGGTAGAGGAAGACGCCGGAGGCCGAGGTGCCGACCACGCCCAGCCACTGGTGGGTGGTGGACTCGTCGTCCATCAGCGTGCCGGCGAGCTGGGCGCCGCCCGCGACCAGGGCCGCCATCAGCACGACCATCGAGGAGTGCCCGAGGGCGAACCAGAAGCCCACCGAGACCGGCCGCTTGCCGTCCGCCATGAGCTTGCGGGTGGTGTTGTCGATCACCGCGATGTGGTCGGCGTCGAAGGCGTGCCGCATACCGAGGGTGTAGGCGGTGATGCCCAGGCCCACCCCGAAGACCTGGGTTCCGACCTCGTACTTCTCCGGCGCGACCAGGAAGATCAGGGTGCCGAAGGCCACCACGTGCATGGCCAGGATCACGCCCATCAGGCCGGCCGTGCGGAGGGTGTCCGCCCGTCTCCAGCGGAAGGTCGGCAGGGCGGCGGACACTGCGGGATCGGCGGCGGTCTCGGGCAGGGTCATCGTGGGATCACGCTCCAGCACCTCGTGGAAATACCTCGTGAGATGCCGTGGCCGGTCTCCTGGCTTACGGGCTTCCGTACCCGCCTTCCCAGGTGCGCGAGGCACCCAGTGGCGTCGTGGGCACGGACGACTCCCCCGATCACAGTGGCGAGGGCCGCTCCGGACTGGGACCTCTGGGGTCCTCCACCGGTCTTCCCGAGCACCACGGCGGGGATCAACGTAGAGGTCCCCGAACACCCGTGCAAGGCTGCGCACCTGCGCAGGTGTCAAGGATCACAGGTCGCCGGCTGCAAGAATGCGGGCATGCATCTCGTACCGGCCGACCGCGCGGGCCATCGCACCATCGACGGACACCGGGTCTGCGAGGCGATCGCGGCGATCGGCGACACCGGCCACGTCCGCGCCTGGGCCGAGCGGTTCTCCCTGCTCGCCGACCCCGGGCGGCTCTCCCTGCTGCTCGCCCTGCACCGGGCCGGTCCCCTGGCCGTCAGCGACCTGGCGGTCGCCACCGGCATGCGCGACCCGGCCGTCTCGCAGGCACTGCGCCTGCTGCGCACCGCCGCCGTGGTGGCCGGGGAGAAGGACGGACGTGTGGTGCGCTACCGGCTTGTGGACGAGGCCATGCGCCCCCTGCTCGACGAGTGCGCCGGTGACGAGCACGTCGAGTTCCCCGACCAGCCGGCCGACGGGGTGGAGCCCGGGAGCGCCGCCGCGGCCGGCTGACCGACCGGCCGGGCAGGGGGGCGACCCCGGGTCGGCACCCCGGTCGGCTGCCGGGCGGCTCCGCCCCGGAGCCCCCGTCAGCTGCCCGGAACGGCTACGCCCGCTGGCAGGACGGGCACCAGAAGAGGTTCCGCGCCGCGTGCTCCTCGGTCCGGACGTCGGTGCCGCAGACCAGACACGGCATCGCGGCCCGCCGGTACACGTAGACCTCGCCGCCGTGGTCGTCCACGCGCGGCGGGCGGCCCATCGCCTCCGGGGTGTGCTCCGGCCGGACGGTGTCGATCCGGCCCGCGCCGACACCCTCGTGCATCAGCGCGACCAGGTCCGTCCAGATCGCGTCCCACTCGGCGCGGCGAAGGTCGCGGCCGGCCCGGTGCGGGTCGATGCCGTGCCGGAACAGCACCTCGGCGCGGTAGACGTTGCCGACCCCCGCCAGCACCTTCTGGTCCATCAGCAGCGCCGCGACCGTCGTCCGGCTGCCGGATATCCGCCGCCAGGCGAGCTCCGGATCGGCATCGCCCCGCAGGGGGTCGGGGCCGAGCCGGGCGGCGACGGCCGCCTTCTCCGCACCGGTGATCAGCGCGCAGGTGTTGGGGCCGCGGAGGTCGGCGAAGTGGTCGTCGTTCTCCAGGCGCAGCCGGACCAGGCCGACCGGCACCGGAGCGGGCCCGTCGCCGAAGGTGAAGCCGCCGTACAGCCCGAGGTGGACGTGCACCCACGCGTCGTCCGCGAAGCCGAGGAACAGGTGCTTCCCGGTGGCCTCCGCCGCGACCAGCTCCTGGCCGTCGATCAGCGCGGCGCTGTCGGTGAACCGGCCCTGCGGGCTGCTGGCGCGGACCGGACGGCCGCCGAAGGCCCGGTGGTTCTCGGCGGCGAGACGGTGGATGATGTGGCCTTCCGGCACGGGCGCGGCTCCCCCCGGTGGTTCGATCAGGACCCGTCCATCATCGCAGTCGGCACCGACAGGCCGGCCGCGACGACGGAGGGCCGCACGGTCGGAGGGCCGCACGGACCGGCCGGACGGGCCGCTCAGCGCACCGGGATGCCCAGCAGCCGGGCCAGGATCACCCGGTCCAGCTCGGCGGCGGTCGCCGCGACGTCCAGGTGGGAGTTGTCGATGATCGGCAGCCCGGAGTTGTACCAGCCGGCCATCCGGC
Organism: Streptomyces sp. BE303; assembly: GCF_036290945.1. Taxonomy (NCBI): domain Bacteria; kingdom Bacillati; phylum Actinomycetota; class Actinomycetes; order Kitasatosporales; family Streptomycetaceae; genus Streptomyces; species Streptomyces sp. BE303. Next base: position 187,062 of record NZ_JAQYWZ010000709.1, on the reverse strand, counting down.
CGTGGATCCGTGCCACCTCCTCGTCCCCGAGCCGCCGGTTGCCGCCCCGCCGGGCGTTGCGGCTGAGCACCGAGTCCAGGCTGGGCAGCAGCACCACCGGGATCATGCCGGGTCCGATGTGCCGCTTCCAGCCGCCGAGGCCGATCGCCGGGCGGTCGGGGAAGACCGCGTCGTCGATGATGCAGGAGATGCCGTTGGCGAGGTAGTTGCGGCAGGCGAAGCCGCACGTCCGGCGGGCCAGCCGGTACTGCGCCTCGGAGGCGTTGTTCCAGCCGGACTGCGGGTTGGCGAAGCCGGACTGCACCCACTCGCGGACGTCGTCGAGGCTGATGTGCGCGGTCGGGCTGGGGCGCCGCTCGGCCCAGTGCCGCGCGACGGTGGTCTTGCCCGCCCCGGCAGGGCCGATCAGCAGGACCGCGATCGGGCCGGAGGGCGCGTGCGGCTGCGGCGGGTGCGCCGGGAGCTGGACGGGCGAGCCGGAGGGCAGCAGGAAGTGCCCGGTGGCGCCGGCCGGTACCGGGGACGGGGCGGGGGCCAGCCGCACGGGCGGCGGACCTGGGGGTCCCGGGGCGGGCACGGAGGCCGGGCCGGGCGCGGGCGGCACCGGGGGCGGACCGGCCGGCGGGCCCGTGGGCGGCCCGGGCCGGACCACCGGCACCGGTACGGTCGGCGGCCCCGACAGGGAGTCCTGCGAGGACGCGGACGCGACCGGCCCGGCGGCGCTACCGGGACCCGGCGGGACCGGCGGAGCGACGGGACGTGGGGGGAGCCCGCCATCCCCGGTGTACTGCGTCACGGTCACCTCCCGACTTCTTTTCAGCGGGGACACTACACGGCGGCCCGGCAGCTGACACAGTCCGCCGCCGGGCCGCCGACACGCGCGCCGTCCGCCCGTCAGCCCGTGGTGAGCTGCTCGGCGAGCGCGCGCAGGGCCAGCTCGTACGAGCCGAGCCCGAATCCGGCGATCGTGCCGGACGCCACCGCGGCGATCACCGAGGTGTGCCGGAAGGTCTCCCGGGCGTACGGGTTGGAGATGTGCACCTCGATCAGCGGCGCGGTCCGCTGCGCGGCGGCGTCCCGCATCGCGTACGAGTAGTGGGTGAACGCGCCAGGGTTGATCACCACCGGGACCCGGCCGTCGGCCGCCTCGTGCAGCCACTCGACCATCTGCTGCTCGGAGTTGGTCTCGTGCACCTCGACCTCGAAGCCCAGCTCCGTGCCGAGCGCGGTGCAGCGCTCGACCAGCCCGGTGTACGAGGTGGAGCCGTAGACGTCCGGCTCCCGGCTGCCGAGCCGCCCGAGGTTGGGGCCGTTGAGCACCATGACCCTGGTCACGAGGAGACCTCCGCGTAGGCCGCGACCAGCAGGGACGGGTCGGGGCCCTCCAGCACGGAGGTCTTGCCGAGGCCGTCCAGCACGATGAACCGGATCAGGTCGCCGCGGGACTTCTTGTCGATCTTCATCGCGTCCAGCAGCTTCGGCCAGGCGTCCGCGCGGTAGCTGAGCGGCAGACCGACCGAGGCCAGCACGCTGCGGTGCCGGTCGGCGGTCTCGTCGTCCAGCCGCCCGGCCAGCCGGCCCAGTTCGGCGGCGAACACCATGCCGATCGAGATCGCGGCGCCGTGCCGCCACTTGTACCGCTCGTTGCGCTCGATGGCGTGACCGAGGGTGTGCCCGTAGTTGAGGATCTCCCGCCGGCCGGACTCCTTGAGGTCGCCGGAGACCACGTCGGCCTTGACCTGGATGGCGCGCCGGATCAGCTCGACGGTGTGCGGCCCGGCGGGCGTCCTGGCGCCCTCCGGGTCGGCCTCGATCAGGTCGAGGATGGCCGGGTCGGCGATGAAGCCGCACTTGACGACCTCGGCGAGGCCGGACACGTAGTCGTGCTTCGGAACCGTCTCCAGGGTGCCGAGGTCGGCCAGCACGCCCACCGGCGGGTGGAAGGAGCCGACCATGTTCTTGCCCTCGGCGATGTTGATGCCGGTCTTGCCGCCGACCGCCGCGTCGACCATGCCGAGCAGCGTGGTGGGCATCGAGATCCAGCGGACCCCGCGCAGCCAGGTGGCGGCGACGAAGCCGGCCAGGTCGGTGGTGGCACCGCCGCCGAGGCCGACGACGACGTCGCTGCGGGTGAAGCCGGTCTGGCCGAGCACCGACCAGCAGTAGGCGGCGACCTCGGCGCTCTTGGCCTCCTCGGCGTTGGGCACCTGGAGGGCGATCGCCTCGTAGCCCTCACCGAGCAGGTCCTCCCGGACCGCCTCGGCGGTGGCCTCCAGCGCCTCCGGGTGGATGATCGCCACCCGCCGGGCCCGGCCGCCGATCAACGGCGCCAGCTCGCCGAGCAACTGGTGCCCGATCAGCACGTCGTACGGGTCGTGGCCGGCACTGCCGCCGACGTGGATCGTGACGATGTCAGTCATGGGGGGTCTTCAGCTCCAGTGCTTCCAGTACGGCGTCCGCGACCTGCCCGGGGGTGCGGCCGGCGGTGTCGACGACGGCGGTGGCCACCTCCAGGTAGAGGGGACGACGGGCCTCCATCAGCTCGCGCCAGCGGGCCCGCGGGTTGACGGCCAGCAGCGGGCGGGGGGCGTCGAGGCCGACCCGCTTGACCGCGTCGGCCAGCGGGACCTCCAGGAAGACCACCGGCAGCCCGCGCAGCAGGTCTCGGGTGGCGTCCGCCATCACCGCGCCGCCGCCGAGCGCGAGCACGCCGCCGTGGGTCGCGGCGGCGGCCCGCACGGCCGCCGCCTCCAGCGCGCGGAAGTGCGGCTCGCCCTCGTCGATGAAGATGTCGGGGATGGGCTTGCCCGCCTGTGCCTCGACGTCCGCGTCGGTGTCCCGGAACCCGACGCCGAGCCGCTCGGCGACGGTCTGCCCGACGGTGGACTTGCCACTGCCGGGCGGCCCGACCAGCACCACGACGGGTGCGGTCATCGGACGACCAGGTGGTCGAGGTAGCTCCGCACGTTGCGGCGGGTCTCCGACACGTGGTCACCGCCGAACTTCTCGCTCACCGCGTCGGCCAGCACCAGGGCGACCATCGCCTCCGCGACGATGCCGGCGGCCGGCACGGCGCAGACGTCGGAACGCTGGTGGTGCGCCTTGGCCGGCTCGCCGGTCCGCACGTCGATGGTGCGCAGCGCGCGCGGAACGGTCGCGATCGGCTTCATCGCGGCGCGCACCCGCAGCAGCTCGCCGGTGGAGAGGCCGCCCTCGGTGCCACCGGAACGCCCGGAGGTGCGCCGGGCGCCCTCGGGGGTCGGGACGATCTCGTCGTGCGCCTGGGAGCCGGGCACCCGGGCCAGGTCGAAGCCGTCGCCGACCTCGACGCCCTTGATCGCCTGGATGCCCATCAGCGCGGCGGCCAGACGGGCGTCCAGCCGGCGGTCCCAGTGCACGTGGGAGCCGAGGCCGACCGGCACGCCGTAGGCGAGGACCTCGACCACACCGCCGAGGGTGTCGCCGTCCTTGTGGGCCTGGTCGATCTCGGCGACCATCGCCTCGGAGGCGTCGGGGTCCAGGCAGCGGACCGGGTCCGCGTCCAGCCTCGCCTCGTCGGACGGCAGCGGCAGCACACCGGCCGGGGCCTTGGCGGCCGCCAGCTCGACCACGTGGCTGACGATCTCGATGCCGCAGGTCTCCTTGAGGAACGCGCGGGCGACGGCGCCGAGCGCGACCCGGGCGGCCGTCTCACGGGCGCTGGCGCGCTCCAGGATCGGGCGGGCCTCGTCGAGCGAGTACTTCTGCATGCCGGCCAGGTCGGCGTGGCCGGGGCGGGGGCGGGTGAGCGCCTCGTTGCGGCCGAGACCGGCCAGCACCTCGGGGTCGACCGGGTCGGCCGACATGACCTGCTCCCACTTCGGCCACTCGGTGTTGCCGACCATGATCGCCACCGGGCTGCCCATGGTCTCGCCGTGCCGGACGCCGCCGAGGAAGGTCACCTCGTCCTGCTCGAACTTCATCCGTGCGCCGCGGCCGTAGCCGAGCCGGCGACGCGCCAGCGCGTCGGCCACCACGGCCGTGGTGACCGGTACACCGGCGGGCAGGCCCTCCAGCGTCGCGACGAGTGCGGGGCCGTGCGACTCCCCCGCCGTCAGCCAGCGCAACGTACCCAACGGAGCTCCTTCATCAGCGGACCGGCCGCGCAGCCGCGACCCGCCCGGGCGTGCATGCCTTCTCCCCCGAATCCTTTCATGCCGCGGGACCACCCGGACGCACGGTCCGGGTGACGGACAGCGACCGGCCGAACGGCGGACGGGACGACCGGGGGAGGTCGGGCTCAGCGCCCGGCGAGCGCCGCCTCGCCCGCCGCGCGGACCGCCGCCAGCGGGCCGGGCACCCGCCCGGTGAAGAGCTCGTCCTGCAGCACCGCCTGGTGCACCAGCAGGTCCAGCCCGCCCAGCACGGTCGACCCGCGCTCCGCGCAGACCGCCGCCAGCTTCGTCGGCCACGGGTGGTAGAGCACGTCGAACAGCGCGCCCGGCTCGGCCGGCAGCGCGTCGGCGAAGCCGTCGGTGGCCCCGGCCGGCGTGGTGGAGACGGTCAGCGGTTCGGCCAGCGCCTCCGCACCGCGCGCCCAGTCGGCGGTCCGGACGACGACGCCGAGCCGCTCCCCCAGCTCCGCCATCTCCCGGGCCCGCTCGGGGCTGCGCACGTAGACGGTCACCTCGCGGGTGCCGATCAGGGCCAGCGCCGCCAGCGCGGAGGAGGCGGTGGCTCCGGCGCCGAGCACGGCCGCCGAGGGGACGTCGGTGACGCCGCGCTCGCGCAGTGCGTTGACCAGCCCGGGGATGTCGGTGTTGTCACCGGTCCGCCGCCCGTCGGCGGTGAACACCACGGTGTTCACCGCCTCGACCGCGCGGGCGGCGTCGCTGATCCCGTCGAGCAGCGGGATGACCGCGCGCTTGAGCGGCATCGTGAGCGAGAAGCCCGCCCACTGGGCCTCGTCCAGCCCGTCGAGGAAGGCGGGCAGGCCCTCCTCGTCGACCTCGAAGCGGTCGTAGCGCCAGCCGTCCAGCCCGAGCGCCGCGAAGGCCGCCCGGTGCAGGTCCGGCGAGAGCGAGTGGGCGATCGGCGAGCCGAGGACGGCGGCCCGGTGCTTGCTGGTCACGCTGGTGTCTCCCTGAGCAGCTGTCACTTCGTCGTGCAGTGGACGGCCACCTTGTCGAACTTCTGGCCGTTCGCCTTGCAGTACTGCTCGACGTTGGTCGCGTGCTCGGTGTCCGTGTCCGCGAACAGGGTCAGCTCCGGCGACATCGCGATGAAGTACAGCCACTTGCCGTCCGCCGGGTTCAGCGTCGCCTTGAGCGCGGCGTCGCCCGGGTTGGAGATCGGCCCGGGCGGCAGGCCCGGATTGTAGTAGGTGTTGTACTTGTTGGACGCGTCGTTGATGTCCTTCTTGTCGAGCACCTTGCGGCCCAGCGCGTACTGCAGCGTGGTGTCCATGCCGAGCTTGCCGTCGATCTTGCCCTTGTCGGCCAGCCGGTTCTGGATGGTCCGGGCCATCTTGGCGAAGTCCTGCGGGTTGTTGCCCTCGGCCTGGAGGATGCTCGCCTCGATGACCACCTCGTAGCCGTTCTTGAGGCCGATCTTGGGGGCCTCCGCGTCCAGGCTCGCATAGCGCTCGACGGCGTTCTTGACCATCTGCTTGAGCAGGTCCTCGGGCTTCATGCCCTCGGAGATCGAGTAGCGGGCCGGCCAGAGGAAGCCCTCGATGTTGCCGTTGGCGTACGCGGGCAGGCCGAGGCTGCCGACCTGGGCCTTGGCGACCTCGGCCGTGGTGCCCTTGGCCAGCTTCAGCTTGTCGTCGATCTTCACGAAGGTGGCGGTGGACGTCAGCCCCTCCTGGACGATCAGCTTCTCGCCGCCGTTCGCGTCCACGAGGGCCGCGACCGCGGCCTCGGCGGACATCTCGCGGGGGAGGGTGTAGGTGCCGTACTGGATGGTGGTGCACTTGGGGTTCTTCTCGCACGCCTTGCTGAAGGCGTCGACGCTCTTGACCACGCCGGCCGCCTTCAGCGCGGCGCCCATCTGGGCCCCCACGGCGCCCTGCTTGATCTCGACCGTCGTCGAGCCGGAACCCTGGCCGACGAAGTCCGGCGGCGGGCCGAAGTGGTCCTGGTAGAAGCCGTAGCCCCACCAGCCGGCGCCGCCCACGGCACCGACCAGCACCAGGGCGACCACCAGGCAGGCGCCGCCGTTGCGGCGCCCCGACTTCTTGCCCTTCTCCTTGCGCTTCTTCTTGGCCTCGCGGGACTGGTCCTGGTCGCCGAGGAACCCGTCCTGCTCGTCGGGCGCTTCGCCGGCGTCCTCGGAGTACTCCTCCTCGTGGCCGTCCCACTCGTCCTCGGCGTGCTCGGGGCCGGTCTCCGGCCCGTCGGCGCCGGCCTCCAGCGCGGCGGCCTCGGCCTCCCAGTCGATGCCGTCCGGGCCCGGGCCCGAGGGCTGCGCGGCGGCGGGCGCCTTCTGCTGCCGCGGTCCGGCCTGCGGGGCCCCGGCCTGCTGGGGTACGGGCTGCTGCGGTACGGGCTGCTGCGGCGTGCCCTGCGGCATCTGCTGCTGCGGGTAACCCTGCTGGCCGCCGGCGAACTGCTGCTGGCCCTGCCCCTGCGGCGGGTAGCCCTGCTGCTGACCCTGCTGCGAGTAGCCCTGCTGCTGATTCTGCTGCGGGTAACCCTGCTGCTGGTGCCCCTGCTGCTGACCCGGCTGGGGGTAACCCTGCTGCCCCATGCCCTGCTGGCCCGCGCCGGGCTGCATCTGCTGCTGCGGGTACCCCTGTTCACCGCCGCCGTACTGCGCCTGCTGGGAGTGCTGCTGCCACTGCCCGTCCTGCTGGCCGGGGACCGGCTGCTGACCGCCGTACCCGGGATCGTCCGGATTCCACGGCTCGGAGCCCTGGGGGCCGTAGCCCCGACCCAGATCGGTCATTGATCCCCTTATACCGACGGAGACGACCGGAGGATCGGCCCGGCCGTCCGGGACGGTGTCCCGGCTGATTCTCGAACCGGCGTGCTAGCGCAACACCTGGACGGAGACGCTACCGTACCGCAGACCGTCTCCCGGCCGAGCCGTCGGCCGTCGAAGGGGCCCTCCGTACGCGGCCGGTGGACCTCGGGGGAACGACCGCCGCGCCGGTCCGGCGGACCTTCACCGGACCGGCGCCGCACCACCCCCGAACCGTCACCTCACCCCCGCGGGGCAGGGACGACACCGTCAGTGCCCGGCCTCCCCGGACGGCGCCGACGCACCGGCCGACGCCGAGGAGGACTCGGACGCCGTGGCCGTCGGGCTCGCCGACACCCGGGTGGCGTTGAACTCCGCCACGTTCTTCTGCTGCACCTCGAAGCTGTCGGTGAACCGGGTGTCCCCGGGCTTCACCGTGACGAAGTAGAGCCAGTCCCCCGCCGTCGGGTCGACCGCCGCCATGATCGCCTGCCGCCCCGGGTTGGAGATCGGCGTCGGCGGCAGCCCGGCGTGCCGGTAGGTGTTGTACGGCGAGTCGAGCCGGGTGTCCGTGACGCTGGTGTTCAGCGTCGACCGCCCGAGCGCGTAGTTGATCGTCGAGTCCAGCTGGAGCGGCATGTTCTTCGCCAGCCGGTTGTAGATGACCCGGGAGACCTTGCCCATGTCCTCGGCGTTGTCGGCCTCGCCCTGGATCATGCTGGCGATGGTCACCAGCCCGTACAGGCTCTGGCCGAGGTTCTGCGCGACGACCTCCGCGTCGTCCCGGGCGAACTCCTTGCCGGCCCGCTCGACCATCTGCTGGAGCAGGTCGACCGCGTCGGTGCCCTCGGTGACGCTGTACGTCGCGGGGAAGAGGTACCCCTCGGGGCTGCCGTTGGTGAACTCCGGCAGGCCCAGTTCGGCGGCCTGCTCCTGCGCGGCCTTCTCGGTGCTGCCCTCGGGCAGCTGGAGCTTCCGGTCGATCGCCGCGTAGATCTGGCTGCCGCGCCACCCCTCGGGGATGGTCAGGCCGTTGGCGTTGGCCGGGTCGACCAGCACGGCGAGCGCGGCAGCCGCCGACATCTTCTGCCGGAGCGTGTAGGTGCCGGGCTGGATGCGCCCGGCGGCGGCGGCGCTGCCCTTGGCCGCCCGGGTGAAGGCGGTCGAGCTGGCGACGACGCCGTTGCGCACCAGCGCCGAGGCGATCTGGCTCAGCCCGGCGCCCTCCGGCACCGAGACCTGGACGGAACCGGATCCCGCGCCCGCGTAGTCCGCGGCGACCGACGGCTTGCGCTGCCCCTGGATCCAGCTGAACCCGGCCAGCCCGGCCCCGCCGAACACCGCGATCAGCGAGAGCGCGGTCAGCAGGCAGGCCAGCCCGTTGCGCCGGCGGTGCGGGTCCGGCGCGTCAGGTCTCGGGCGGGGCGCGCCCGGCGGGCGGCCCTCCGGTTCGAGCACCGGCGCACCGAGGTGGCCGGGGGTGAGTCCGGGCGTGAAGTCCAGGTCGGTCACTGCGCCCCCTCGGCGGGCCCGCGCGGAAAGCGCACGACGGCAACGGCAGAGGGGCCCGTGCGGACGCGTCCGCACGGGCCCCTCACCGGGACGTTAGACCAGGGCGGTCAGCCGTCCGCCCCGACGCTCTCACCGGGCGGGCGTCCGCTCACCCGTTCGGACTCAAGGGCGGTCTGCAGGATCACCACGGCGGCGGCCTGGTCGACCACCGAGCGGCCCTTCTTCGCCTTGACCCCGGAGGCGCGCAGCCCGTGGGTCGCGGTGACGGTGGACATCCGCTCGTCGACCAGCCGGACCGGTACCGGCCAGAGCCGGTTGGCCAGCCGGGCCGCGTAGCCCCGGACCTTCTCCGCCGCCGGCCCCTCCTTGCCGCTGAGCGAGCGCGGCAGTCCGACGATCACCTCGACCGCCTCGTACTCCTCGACGATCGCGGCGATCCTGGCCTGCGACTTCGCCCCGGCCGGGACGGTCTCGACCGGCGTGGCGAGCACCCCGTCGGGGTCGCAGGACGCGACCCCGATCCGGGCGTCCCCGACGTCGACGGCGATCCGCCGCCCGCGCCGGAAGGGCCGCTCCTCGACCTGCTCGTCCATCAGGAGGCGCGCTCCGCGACCAGGCCGCGCACGGCCGCGATGGCCGCGTCGACCGCGGCCGGGTCGGTGCCGCCGCCCTGGGCGACGTCGTCCTTGCCGCCACCGCCGCCGCCGAGGGTCTTGGCCGCGGTGCGGACCAGCTCGCCGGCCTTGATGCCGCGCCCGCGGGCGTCCTCGTTGGTGGCGATCACGGTCAGCGGGCGGCCGTTCGCCACGGTGAACGCGGCGACCACGGCCGGGCGCGAGCCCAGCCGGCCGCGCACGTCCAGGACCAGCTTGCGCAGCTCGTCCGCGCCGGTGCCGTCGCCGATCCTGGCGGCCACCACGGCGATGCCGCGCACGTCCTCGGCCGAGTCGGCGAGGCCCGCGGCAGCCGCGAGCACCTTCTCGGCGCGGAAGCGGTCGATCTCCTTCTCGGCGTCCTTGAGCTTGGCGAGCATGCCGGAGATCTTCTCCGGCAGCTCCTCCGGGCGACCCTTGACCAGCTCGGTGAGCTGGGCGACCACGGTGTGCTCACGGGCCAGGAAGCGGTACGCGTCGGCGCCGACCAGCGCCTCGACGCGGCGCACGCCGGAGCCGATCGAGGACTCGCCGAGCAGCTTCACCAGGCCCAGCTGGGCGGTGTTGCCGACGTGCGTGCCGCCGCACAGCTCCTTGGAGAAGTCGCCGATGGTGACGACCCGGACCTCGTCGCCGTACTTCTCGCCGAACATGGCGATGGCGCCGGCCTTGCGGGCCTGGTCCATCGTCATGACCTCGGCGGTGACCTCCAGCTCGCGGGTCAGCACGTCGTTGATCTTCTGCTCGACGTCGACCAGCACGCTGCCGGGCACGGCGGCGGGCGAGCCGAAGTCGAAGCGGAAGCGGCCCGGCGCGTTCTCCGAACCGGCCTGGGCGGCCGTCGGGCCGAGCGCGTCGCGCAGCGCCTGGTGGGTCAGGTGGGTGGCCGAGTGGGCGCGGGCGATGGCCCGGCGGCGCTCGACGTCGATCGTGGCGTACGCGGCGGAGCCGAGCACGACCTCACCGAACAGCACGCCGCCGGAGTGCACGACCACGCCCGGGACGGGCTGCTGCACGTCACGGATCTCGACGACCGCGCCGGAGTCCAGCCGGATCCGGCCGTGGTCGGCGAGCTGGCCGCCGCCCTCGGCGTAGAACGGGGTGCGGTCGAGGATGATCTCGACCTCGTCGCCCTCGGACGCGGCCGGCGACGGCACGCCGTCCACCAGCAGGCCGACCACGGTGGCCTCGCCCTCGGTGCGCGTGTAGCCGGTGAAGATGCTGGCACCGGAGCTGTCGGCGACCTCGCGGTAGGCGGCGACGTCGGCGTGGCCCATCTTCTTGGCCCTGGCGTCCGCCTTGGCGCGGTCCCGCTGCTCCTGCATCAGGCGGCGGAAGCCGCTCTCGTCGACCTGGAGGCCCTGCTCCTCGGCCATCTCCAGGGTGAGGTCGATCGGGAAGCCGTAGGTGTCGTGCAGCTTGAAGGCCTGGTCGCCGGAGAGCACCGCGCCGCCGGCCTGCTTGGTCTCGGTGACCGCGGCGTCCAGCAGGCTGGTACCGGCCTTCAGGGTCTGCAGGAAGGCCGCCTCCTCGCCGACGACGACCGTCTCGATGCGCTTGCGGTCGGCCTCCAGCTCCGGGTACTGCGGGGCCATCGCCTTGATGGCGACGTCGGTGAGGTCCTTGGCGACCACACCGGTGGCGCCCAGCAGCCGCATGTTGCGGATGGCGCGGCGCAGGATGCGGCGCAGCACGTAGCCGCGGCCCTCGTTGCCGGGGGTGACGCCGTCGCCGATCAGCATCAGGGCGGTGCGGATGTGGTCGGTGACCACGCGCAGCGAGACGTCCGAGCGGCGGTCCGCCCCGTAGGTGTGGCCGGTCAGCTCGGCCGCCCGGTCCAGGATCATCCGGCTGGTGTCGATCTCGAAGAGGTTGTCGACGCCCTGGAGGATGGCGGCGAGGCGCTCCAGGCCGAGGCCGGTGTCGATGTTCTTGCTCGGCAGGTCGCCGAGGATCTCGAAACCGTCCTTGCCGTCGCCGTGGCCGCGCTCGTACTGCATGAAGACCAGGTTCCAGATCTCCAGGTAGCGCTCGCCGTTGACGGCCGGGCCGCCCTCCTCGCCGTACGCGGGGCCGCGGTCGTAGTTGATCTCCGAGCACGGGCCGCACGGGCCGGGGACGCCCATCGACCAGAAGTTGTCCTTCATGCCGAGCCGCTGGATGCGCTCGGACGGGACGCCGATGACGTCACGCCAGATCTGCTCGGCCTCGTCGTCGTCCTGGTAGACGGTGATCCAGAGCTTCTCCTTCTCCAGGCCGTAGCCGCCGTCCGCGACGGAGCCGGTGAGCAGCTCCCACGCGAACTTGATGGCGCCTTCCTTGAAGTAGTCGCCGAAGGAGAAGTTGCCGCACATCTGGAAGAAGGAGCCGTGCCGGGTGGTCTTCCCGACCTCCTCGATGTCCAGGGTGCGGACGCACTTCTGCACGCTGGTCGCGCGCGAGAACTGCGGCTTGACCTCGCCCAGGAAGTACGGCTTGAACGGCACCATGCCGGCGTTGACCAGCAGCAGGGTGGGGTCGTCGGCGACCAGGGACGCCGACGGAACGACGGTGTGGCCGCGCTCCTCGAAGAAGCGCAGCCAGCGGCGGCGGATCTCTGCCGACTCCATTAGTGGTCCTTCCGGTCAGTACCGCCCCGCGGCGGAAGCGCACGTCGGGGCGTCTTTTCGATGGCTTGGGGGGTGGTGCGGGCACCGTCGGACGGTGCGCGGGCGCTGCTGGACGGAGGCAGGGCGGCGGCCGGGCTGCCGGGCGCCGCCGAGATAGCTCGGTACTGGGGCTCGCCGCGCAGGACGCGGCGGTGACGGGGCTCCACGACGGCGGTGCCGTCCAGTCCGAGGTCCTCGCGCAGCTGCTCCTCGCGCTCGGCCATCCCGGCCTTCACGTCCAGCGCGAACCGCTTGGCCGCGTCACCCAGGTTCAGCGCGCCGCGCGCGGCGGTGCCGGAGAGGCTGTCCGGGGTGATCCGGTGGACCGCCTCGTTGGCCTTGTTCATGGCCCAGACGGTGGCACCGGCGCCGACCGCCATCCAGAAGATGCGTCGCACCATGCCGTCAGCTCCTCACCGCACGCCGGACCCGCGCGAGCAGGCCGCTCTTGGGGACGGTCGCGGCGCGCACCTCGGCCCGGATCAGCCGGGCCAGCTCCTCGCGCTCGGACGGCTGGGTGGGCAGGACCGGTCCGCCCTGCTGCTTGGCGACGGCCTTGCGCACGCCGTAGCTGAAGGCGGCGACCTTGACGAGCGGCCCGCCCAGGGTGGCCGCGACGGTGGAGGAGAGCGCGTTGGCGTTGGCGGCGGCGTCCTGCACGTTGGCGGTGATCTCGTCCACCCGCTCCAGCTGCTCGTTGGCGCTGCGCACGGCCGCTCCGGCGTCGGTCAGCAGCGGCACGGCCTGCTCGGTGACGGCGGAGACCAGGACGGTGGCCTCCTTGAGCACCCGCGAGAGCCGGACCAGCACGACCGCGAGCAGGGTGACCAGGACCGCCCAGAACACGGCGACGAGCAGACCGGCCAGCTCTCCCACGGACACTTCGACGCGCTCCCTCGCCTTGCGGTTCTCCAGGGGAACCCTATCGCGACCACGCCCGGTTTCCGGACCGGGTTGCCGGGACGGGACCGCCCGGCGATCCGGTCGGGTGTGCGATCCGCGCGCGTAACCTACCCGCCGGTCACCTCGTTCTGCCAGGCAGGCCGCCATCCACGCGGCCCGACGGACGCCCGGACCGCAGGCCCGGGCCGGGACACACGGGGAGCAGCGCTTGGACGGGGAATCCACACCGCGGCCCGGGGCGACCGCACCGGGGCGGCTGCCGGCGGAGGTCACCAGCTTCGTCGGCCGGCAGCCGGAGCTGACCGAACTCGCCCGGCTGCTGGCCGGGCAGCGGCTGGTGACGGTGACCGGCCCGGGCGGGGTCGGCAAGAGCCGGCTGGCGCTCCGCGCGGCGGCCCGGGCGGGCGGGGCGTTCCCGGACGGCACCTGGCTGGTCGAGGTCGCGCCCGTCCAGGACCGGCAGTTGCTCGGGCACGCCGTCCTGGAGGCGCTGCGGCTGACGGACGGCACCGCACGGTCACCGCTGGACGTGCTGACCGAGCAGCTGGTCGGCCGCCGGCTGCTGCTGGTGCTGGACGGCTGCGAGCACCTGGCGGAGGCCTGTGCGGAGCTCGTCCGGGCGCTGCTGCGGGCGCTGCCCGGCCTGCGTGTGCTGACCACGAGCCGGGTGGCGCTGCGGACGGCCGGCGAGCACCTGCTGACCCTGGCGCCGCTGCCGGTCGGCCCGGTGCACCCGGGGGCGCTGCCGGACGCGGTGCAGTTGTTCGAGGACCGGGCCCGGGCGGTGGTGCCGTCCTTCGAGGTCACGGCCGAGAGCGCGGAGACGATCGCCCAGCTCTGCCGGCGGCTGGACGGCATCCCGCTGGCGGTGGAGCTGGCCGCCGGACGGCTGCGGACGCTGTCGGTGGCGCAGATCGGCGCCCGGCTGGACGACCGGTTCCGGCTGCTGACCGGGGGCGACCGGACGGCGCTCGCGCGCCATCAGACCTTACGCACGACGATCGGCTGGAGTCACGAGCTCTGCACGGTGCAGGAACGTTTACTCTGGGCCCGCCTCTCCGTCTTCGCCGGCGGTTTCGACCTGGACGCCGCCGAGTACGTCTGCGCCGGCGGCGGCGTCGATCCGGACGAGCTGCTCGACCTGCTGACCGAGCTGGTCGCCAAGTCCGTGGTGCTCCGCGAGGACTGCGCCTTCGGTGTCCGGTTCCGGCTCCTGGACACCGTCCGCGAGTACGGGCTGCAGTGGCTGCGCGCGGCCGGCGAGGAGCAGCGGCTGCTGCGCCGGCACCGTGACTGGTACCTGGGCGTGGCCACCTGGGGCGAGGTCGAGTGGTTCGGCCCCCGACAGGCGGAGACCGCCGAACGCACCGAGCTGGCGCACGCCAACCTGCGGGCCGCGCTGGAGTTCTGCCTGGCCGAGCCCGGGGAGGAGCAGCTCGCGCTGCTGCTGGCCGGCACCCTCTGGTTCTACTGGGTCGGCTGCGGCCACCTCGGCGAGGGGCGGCACTGGCTGGACCGGGCGCTGGCGCTGGACCCGGAACCGACCGAGGCCCGGGCCAAGGCGCTCTGGGTCACCGGCTACACGGCCACCCTCCAGGGGGACCTGGTCGCCGCCCGCCCCGCGCTGGAGCAGTGCCGCCGGCAGGCGCTGGCCACCGGGGACGACCGGGCGCTCGCCTACGCCGTGCACCGGCAGGGCTGCGCGGCGCTGATCGGCGACGAGCCGGTCCGCGCGGCCGAGCTGTTCGAGGAGGCGCTCTGGCACTACCGGACCATCGGCGAGCTGAACAGCAACGTGCTGATGGCGATGTTCGAGCTGGGCATCGCCTACCTCTTCCAGGGCGACCGCGAGAGCGGCGAGCTCTGGCTGGCGCAGGTCCGCGAGCTGTGCGAGGACCACGGCGAGCAGTGGGCGTACGCGTACGCGCTCTACGCCCTCGCGTACTCGCACTGGCTGAACGGCGAGGTGCGGCCGGCCCGGGCCCTGGCCCGCGAGAGCGTCCGGCTCAACCACCTGTTCAACGACCTGCTGGGGATCGTGCTGGCGATCGACCTGCTGGCGCTGCTGGAGACGGAGCCGGGCGGCCCGGGCGAGCCCGGCGACCTGCGGGAGGCCCGGGTGCTGCAGGGCGCGGCGCACCGGATCTGGCAGACGGTGGGCAAGCCCTTCTTCGGCTCGCGGACCTTCAACGGTCCGCACAGGGCCTGCGAGGAGCGGGCCGGCGCGGGGCTGACCGAGCAGGAGTTCACCGACTTCTTCGCCAGCGGCGCCCGGCTGGACCTGGACGCGGCCGTGCGCCGGGCCCTCGGCGGCGGGCGTCCGGAGGGCCCGGGGCCGAGCCCGGGGCCGGGTCCCGGGCCGATGCCGCCGACGCCGCGGCCGTCACCGGTCTGGCGCTGAGCCCGCGGCGGCCGGGACGGCGGGGGCCGGCGACCGCACCGCCGCCGGGCCGGGCAGGGCGCCGCCGTCGGCTGCGGGCGAGGATCCGGGCGGGAATAGTTGAATCCTGTCCATTGCTGGAGCGGCCAGAGACACCCGGCCCGTACGGAAGGAGCACCCCGTGACCACCCACACCGCCGACGACTACCGCATGGCGACGTTCTACTTCGACTCCAAGGCGTACACGGACGCCGCCCGGATGCTGGAGGACGTGCTGGCCGAGGAGCCGGCCAACCTCTCGGTCCGGCTGCTCCTGGCCCGCAGCTACTTCCACTCCGCCCAGCTGTCCCGGGCCGAGGCGGAGCTGCGCCGGGTGCTCGACGCGAACCCCGCCGAGGACTACGCCCGGCTGATGCTCGGGCGCACCCTGGAGCGCCAGAACCGCGCCGAGGAGGCCCGCCCGCACCTGCGGCTCGTCGCCGCGATGACCGGCGAGGAGTACTGAACCGGTCCGGGTGACGCACCGTCCCCGGGGCACCGGAAAAGGGGCGAGCCCCCGTCGCCACGAAGGCGACGGGGGCTCGCTGGGTACGACAGGCGTACCGCTCGCGGGTCAGCGCGAGTAGTACTCGACCACCAGCTGCTCGTCACAGATCACCGGGACCTCCTTGCGCTGCGGCGCACGGTCCAGGCGGAAGGCCAGGGCCTTCAGGTTGACCTCGAGGTACTTCGGGGTCTGGCCCTCACCCGCGTAGCCACCCTCACGGGCGACCTGGAACGGGACCTTCTCCTTGCTGCGCTCGCGGACGGTGACCACGAAGCCCGGCTTCATCTGGTACGACGGCTTGTTGACCTTGCCGCCGTTGACCTCGATGTGGCCGTGGACGACCATCTGGCGGGCCTGGTAGATGGTGCGGGCGATGCCCGAACGCAGCACCAGCGAGTCCAGACGGGTCTCCAGCTCGGCGACGAGCGCCTCACCGGTCTTGCCCTCGGCCTTCTTCGCGCGGTCGAACGCGCGCGCCATCTGCTTCTCGCTCAGGTCGTACTGGGCGCGCAGACGCTGCTTCTCCAGCAGACGGACCTTGTAGTCCGAGTTCTGCTTGCGGCCACGGCCGTGCTGGCCGGGCGGGTACGGGCGGGCCTCGAAGTACTTGACGGACTTCGGGGTCAGCGGCACGCCGAGCGCACGCGCGATCTTGACCTTGGGACGCTTCTGGTTCGCCATGAACCAAACCTTCCTTGCTTCCGACTACGGCTTCACCAGGTGTTGACGGAGGTCGCTCGTCGCGACCCGGAGACAACCCCACCGCCCTGAAGGCAGTGCGATCAGCCGCTCTCCGGAGCCGGGCACGGAAGTGCTTGCACACGAGTGGCCCACCACGGTGCTCTGGTGGGCTGCACGCGACACCGAAACGGTGCGCGACGCTCCTGGGCCCTCCGAGGAGGGCCGTGGCCGGTGTCCCGCTGGTGCGGCCGGTCGGTCAGGGTCTCCCCTGCCGCCGTCCCGGGACATGGCACTTCGCACGAGTATACCCGGGGATCACTCTCCCCTGAGCCGCCCCCTGGTCCACTCCACGACGTCCGCGTACCGGGCCTCGCCGCCGCGCCGGGTCGGCCGGTAGTACTCCTTGCCGTGCACCGCGTCCGGCGCGTACTGCTGCGTCGCGATGCCCTCCGGCAGGTCGTGCGGGTACTGGTACCCCTGGCCGTGCCCCAGCTTGCCGGCGCCGCCGTAGTGCGCGTCCCGCAGGTGCGGCGGGACGGACCCGGCCATCCCCTGCCGGACGTCCGCCAGCGCCGCGTCGATCGCCAGGTAGGCGGCGTTGGACTTGGGCGCCAGCGCCAGCGCGATCGCCGCCTGGGAGAGGATGATCCGCGCCTCCGGGAACCCGATCAGGGCCACCGCCTGGGCCGCCGCCACCGCCGTCTGGAGCGCCGTCGGATCGGCGAGGCCGACGTCCTCGCTCGCCGAGATCATCAGCCGGCGGGCGATGAACCGCGGGTCCTCCCCCGCCTCGATCATCCGGGCCAGGTAGTGCAGCGTGGCGTCCACGTCGCTGCCCCGGATCGACTTGATCAGCGCGCTGGCCACGTCGTAGTGCTGGTCGCCGTCCCGGTCGTACCGGACGGCGGCCTGGTTGACGGCGGTCTCGGTGGTGGCCAGCGTGATCGCGGCCTCCTCCTTCTCCAGCGCCGCCCCGGCCGCGGCCTCCAGCGTCGTGAGCGCCTTCCGGGCGTCCCCGCCGGCCAGCCGGACCAGGTGGTCCTCCGCCTCGGCGGTCAGCTCCACCGCGCCCGCCAGCCCGCGCTCGTCGGCCACCGCGCGGTGCAGCAGGGCCCGGACGTCGTCGTCGGTCAGCGACTCCAGGGTGAGCAGCAGCGAGCGGGAGAGCAGCGGGGAGATCACCGAGAAGTACGGGTTCTCGGTGGTCGCGGCGATCAGGGTGACCCAGCGGTTCTCCACGGCGGGCAGCAGCGAGTCCTGCTGGGCCTTGGAGAAGCGGTGGATCTCGTCCAGGAAGAGCACCGTCTCCCGGCCGGTCATGCCGACGGCGCGGCGGGCGCCGTCGATGACCGCGCGGACCTCCTTCACCCCGGCGGTGATCGCGGACAGCTCGACGAAGCGGCCCTCGACGGCCTGGCTGATCACGTGCGCCAGCGTGGTCTTGCCGGTGCCGGGCGGGCCCCAGAGGATCACCGAGCTGGTCGCGGCCGGGCCGCGCGAGCCGGAGACCAGGCGGCGCAGCGGCGAGCCGGGCTTCAGCAGCTGCCGCTGGCCGGCCACCTCGTCGAGGGTGCGCGGGCGCATCCGCACGGCGAGCGGGGCCCGGCCGGGCTCCTTGGCCTGGCGTTCCTCGGCGGCGGCGGTGAAGAGGTCCGGTTCGTCCACACCGGAAGCCTATGCGAGCCCGCCGACAGCCCGGCCCGCCCGCCGCCCGCGGGCGCCCCGGCCACGACGACGGCCTACGACCACGACCACGACCACGACCGCGGCGTACGACTACGGCGACGACTGCTTCGGCAGGTCGAGCAGGATCACCTCGAACTCCTCCAGCGAGCGCAGCCTCACCCCGCCGCCGGCCACCGCCCGGGCCCGGGCCTCCGCGACCGCGCCGCGGGAGGCCACCAGCGCGGCCCGGTCCGCGAAGAGCCCGCCCACCGAACCACGCTCGTCCTCGACGGCGAACAGCATGGAGCCGCCGAGGAACCCGTCGATCCGCTGCATCGCGGGCAGCGCCCGCTCGCGGAAGGCGGCGGCGATCCGGTCGCCCTGCACCCGGTCGAAGTCGAACCGGGCCAGCCGGAACCAGGCCCCCGGACCGGCCTGCACGGGCCGGGCGGCGACCACCGCCTGCCAGAGGTCCGTGGTCACCGTCCCGGCGAACGGCGCCAGCAGTTCGGCCCGCCGTCCGCGCAGCCGCTCGTCGCTCTCGCGTTCCGCCCGGGCGCTCTCCCACCAGGAGCCCATGGTGAGGATGCCGAGCTCCCGGTCGGCGAACAGTCCGAAGCCGCGGTAGCCGGGCTGCGGGGCGAGCAGCCCGACGGCCTCGGCGCGGAGGCCGTCGAGGGTCCGGTCCAGTGCGGCCGGGTCGCCCGTGGCGTAGACCGTGCGAACGAACATGGGCGGGTCTCCTGACCTCCGGCGGGCGCCGTGCCGGCCGCCCGCGCCTTCCCGAGCACGTCCATCGCACGCCGGGGGCGGGAGTCCGGCAACGCCGCGGAGCCGTTCGGAGCAGTACGCCCCCTCCCGGCCCCTCCCCGTTCCCGGAGCGGTCCCCGGCCGGGGCCCGGGCGGGCACGGCGGTCCCCGGCCGGGCGAGCCCTACGACCGGCCGAGGCCCGCCGCGTGGTCCGGGACGTACTTCTGCAGGTCGCGCGGGGGCCGCTGGTAGCCGCGCGAGGCGGGCCGGGGCGGCAGGACGATCTCCCGGGGGCTGACCTCCCGGTAGGGGACGGTGGAGAGCAGGTGGGCGATCATGTTGATCCGGGCCCGCCGCTTGTCGTCGCTCTCCACCACGTGCCAGGGCGACTCAGGGGTGTCGGTGTGGAGGAACATCTCGTCCTTGGCCCGCGAGTAGTCCTCCCAGTGGGCGACCGACTCGACGTCCATCGGCGAGAGCTTCCACCGCTTCATCGGGTCCGCCAGCCGGTCCCGGAAGCGCCGCTCCTGCTCGGTGTCGCTGACCGAGAACCAGTACTTGCGCAGCAGCAGGCCGGACTCGGCGAGCATCCGCTCGAAGATCGGGCACTGGTGCAGGAACTGCCAGTACTCCTCGTCGGTGCAGAAGCCCATCACCTTCTCCACCCCGGCCCGGTTGTACCAGCTGCGGTCGAACAGCACGATCTCCCCGGCGGCCGGCAGGTGCTCGACGTACCGCTGGAAGTACCACTGGGTGCGCTGGCGCTCGGTGGGCGTGGGCAGGGCGACGACCCTGGCGATGCGGGGGTTCAGATACTCCGTCACGCGCTTGATCGCGCCGCCCTTGCCGGCCGCGTCCCGCCCCTCGAAGACCACGACCAGCCGGGCGCCCTCGGCCCGCACCCACTCCTGGAGCTTCACCAGCTCCTCCTGGAGCCGGAGCAGCTCCCGCTCGTAGGGCTTCCGCTCCAGCCGCCCGGCCGCCGGAGCGTCCGGCCGCCCGCCGCTGTCGGCCCTCCCGCCCTGACCGGTCTGCTCGCGCTGGGCCTTGGCTGCCACCTGGGTGCCTCCGTTCGGCGGGGTGCTGATGACCCCTCACGGTAGGCGGTGAACGCGGCTCCCGCAGGTCCGGGTGCCCGGCGCGGCAGCGGCGGCCCCCTGAACCGCCGCTGCCGGGCTCCCCCGTGGGCCGGCCCGGAGGCCGGACGGTCAACCTTGACCCAGACCTGCCGGACGGGTCCAATTTCCGGTTCCATAACCTTGGGGCATGGATGTGGACACCCGGCTGCTGCGCAGCTTCGCCGCGGTCTGCGAGGAGGGCCAGCTGACCGCAGCCGCGGCCCGGCTGTTCGTCTCCCAGCCGACGCTGACCAAGCAGATCCGCCAGCTGGAGGCCCTGCTCGGGGTGGAGCTGTTCGAACGGTCGAGGCGCGGCATGGCGCCCACCCGGGCGGGCCGGGCGCTGGCCGCGCACACCGGCGCGATCATGTCCGGGTGGGACGAGGCGCTGCGCGCGACCCGGGCGGCCTCGGCGGAGCAGGGCTCGACGCTGCGGGTGGGGTTCGAGGGCGGCATCATCAACCTGATGACCCAGCGCACGGTCGCCGACTTCACCCGGCGGATGCCGGGCTGGCAGGTGGAGCTGCGGCAGAACAACTGGTTCGACCCCACCTCGGGCCTGGCGACCGGCGAGATCGACCTGACGCTCTGGCACGCCCCGCCGTCGCTGTCCGAGCGGTACAACGTCGCCGTGCTGGGCGAGGAGCCGCGCTGTGCGGCGCTGCCCGCCGGGCACCGGCTGGCCGACCGTGCGGTCATCGACTTCGAGGAGCTGCTCGACGAGCCCTTCGTGGCGATTCCGCACGAGTCCGGGCACTGGCGGGACTACTGGCTGGCGGTCCGGGAGCGGGGCGGGCGACCTGTGCGGATCGGCGCGGTGGCGCACAACACCGACGAGTGGCTGACCGCGGTGGTGTGCGGCCAGGGCATCGGTTTCGCCCCGGGAACGATGAGCCGGCTGGCACCGCGTGAGGATGTCGCGTACCGGCCGGTGCGGGGACTCAGCCCGAGCCAGGTCGGGCTGTACTGGCCGAAGGACCGGAGGCTGACGCCCGCCATGGCCGCGTTCGTCCGCAGCTGCCGGGCGACGGTCGGCTTCGGCGCCAGGCCCTAGCACCGTCGGCGCCGGGCCCCGGGCGTCGGACCGTCGGCAGCGGCCCGCAGGCATCGGGACCCAGGCGTCAGGCCCTGGGCGGCCGGGAGGCTAGACGGCCACGAAGGGCTCCGGGTACCGGCACAGGCCCCGCGGAGACCCGTCGTACCCGGACAGGGCGAGCACCTGGAAGTACGCGTCCGGCACCTCGAAGGGGCCGGTGACCTCGTGCCGCTGGGCCGGGAGGAAGCCGAACCGCGCGTAGTACTCCGGGTCGCCGAGGACGACGACCAGGGTCTCGCCGGCCTCCTCGGCTGCGGTCAGCGCCGCCTTGACCACCAGCTCGCCGACTCCCTTGCGCTGCCACTCCGGGGCGACCGCGACCGGCGCGAGCGCGAGGCCCTCGCCCTCGCCGACCCGCAGCCGGGTGAGCAGCGCGTGCCCGACCACGAGCCCGGAGCCGTCGACCGCGACCACGGACAGGCCGGGCAGCCAGGCGGGATCGCGGCGCAGCGCGTCCACCAGGTCGGCCTCGTCCGGGCCGGGGAACGCGGCCATGTGGACGCGTCTGGTGGCGGGTGCGTCCTCGGGACACTCGACTCTGGTACTGACCTTCATGGGGGAACCCTCTCTCTGTCACACACCGTTGTGGACCGGCCCCGGACGACGGTGATGCCGTCCGGGGCCGTGAAAGGTTAGCCGATGTCGGCGGATGCGGCGTCAGGCCTTCGGCTGGGCCTCGGACTTGGCGTCCTCACGGACCTTCGGCTGGGCGTCGACGCCGGCCTCGCGACGCTGCGCCGGGGTGATCGGGGTGGGCGCACCGGTCAGCGGGTCGCCGCCGGTGGACGTCTTCGGGAACGCGATGACGTCCCGGATCGTGTCGTACCCACCGAGCAGGGTGACGATCCGGTCCAGGCCGAAGGCGACGCCGCCGTGCGGCGGCGGGCCGTAGTTGAAGGCGTCCAGCAGGAAGCCGAACTGCGAGGCGGTCTCCTCCTCGGAGAGGCCGATCGCGTCGAACGCCCGCTTCTGGACGTCCCGCTGGTGGATACGGATCGAACCGCCGCCCAGCTCCGAACCGTTGAGCACCAGGTCGTAGGCGTTGGAGAGCGCCGAGCCCGGGTCGGTGTCGAAGGTGGCCAGCGACTCCGCGGTCGGGGCGGTGAACGGGTGGTGCACCGCGTGCCAGCCCTGGAACTCGCCCTTGTCGTCCTCGATGGGCTCGAACATCGGGAAGTCGACGACCCAGAGGAAGGCCCACTGGGACTCGTCGATCAGCTCGCAGCGGCGGCCGATCTCCAGACGGGCGGCGCCGAGCAGCTCCTGCGAGGGGCGCTGCTTGCCGGCCGCGAAGAAGATCGCGTCGCCGTTCTTGGCGCCCGCGGCGGCGGCCAGGCCGGCCAGGTGCTCCTCGGACAGGTTCTTGGCGACCGGGCCGCGCAGCTCGCCGGTCTCGGCGTCGATGAGCACGTAGGCGAGGCCCTTGGCGCCGCGCGCCTTGGCCCAGTCCTGCCACGCGTCGAGCTGCTTGCGCGGCTGCGAGGCGCCGCCCGGCATGACCACGGCGCCGACGTACGGGGCCTGGAAGACCCGGAACGAGGTGCCCTGGAAGTACTCGGTGAGGTCGGTGAGTTCCTGGCCGAAGCGGACGTCCGGCTTGTCCGAGCCGAAGCGGCCCATGGCGTCGGCGTAGGTCATCCGCGGCAGCGGGTTCGGGACCTCGTAGCCGTGCACCTCGCGCCAGATCGAGCCGATGATCTTCTCGCCGAGGGCCAGGATGTCCTCCTGGTCGACGAACGAGGCCTCGATGTCCAGCTGGGTGAACTCCGGCTGACGGTCCGCGCGGAAGTCCTCGTCGCGGAAGCAGCGGGCGATCTGGTAGTAGCGCTCCATGCCGGCCACCATCAGCAGCTGCTTGAACAGCTGGGGCGACTGCGGCAGCGCGTACCAGTGGCCGGGCTGGAGGCGGACCGGGACGAGGAAGTCGCGGGCGCCCTCGGGGGTGGAGCGGGTGAGGTACGGCGTCTCGATGTCGAGGTAGTCGTTGTCCTCCATCACCCGGCGGATGATGTTGTTGACCTTGGAGCGCAGGCGCAGGCCCTTGGCCGGGCCCTCGCGGCGCAGGTCGAGGTAGCGGTACCGGAGGCGGACCTCCTCGTTGACCGTGCCGGGCTCGTACTCGGCGACCGGGAAGGGCAGCGGCGCGGCCTCGGAGAGGACCTCGATCCCGCTGACCACGACCTCGACGGCGCCGGTCGGGATGTCCGGGTTCTCGTTGCCCTCGGGCCGCACGCGGACGTCGCCGACCACCTTGACGCAGTACTCGGCGCGCAGGCCGTGCACCGAGTCGAGGTCGCGGACCACGATCTGCACGGTGCCGGAGGCGTCGCGCAGATCGATGAAGGCCACGCCGCCGTGGTCGCGGCGGCGGGCGACCCAGCCGGCCAGGGTGACGGTGGTGCCTGCGTGCTCCGGGCGGAGCGTGCCCGCGTCGTGCGTGCGGATCACAGCTGCTTCTCCTTCAGGGTGGTGACGAGTGCGTCGAGGGCGACGGGGTTCTGCTCGCCGGTGGTCAGGTCCTTGAGCTGGACGACGCCTTCGGCGAGGTCCCGGTCCCCGGCGACGAGCGCGAAGCGGGCGCCGGACCGGTCGGCGGACTTCATGGCGTTCTTGATGCTCTTGACGCCGAAGGCGAGGTCGGTGGCGACGCCGGCCCGGCGCAGCTCGACCACCTTGGCGAAGAGGACGTTCTTGGCCTCCTCGCCGAGCGCGACGGCGTAGACGGAGGTCGCGGCGGGCAGGTCGAGGGCGACGCCCTCGGCCTCCAGCGCGAGGAAGGTGCGGTCCACGCCCAGGGCCCAGCCGACGGACGGCAGCGCGGGGCCGCCGATCATCTCGGAGAGGCCGTCGTACCGGCCGCCGCCGCCGATCGCGGACTGGGCGCCGAGGCCGTTGTGCACGAACTCGAAGGTGGTGCGGGTGTAGTAGTCCAGGCCGCGGACCAGCTTGGGGTCGTCGGTGAAGGCCACGCCGTTGGCGGTGAGCAGCTCGCGCACCTTCTCGTCGTACGCCTTGCAGTCCTCGCAGAGGAAGTCGCGCAGCATCGGGGCGCCGACGAGCTGGGCCTGCACCGACTCGCGCTTGTCGTCCAGGACGCGCAGCGGGTTGATCCCGGCGCGGCGGCGGGTGTCCTCGTCGAGGTCCAGGCCGTCCAGGAACTCGATCAGCGCGGTGCGGTAGACCGGGCGGCACTGCTTGTCGCCGAGGCTGTTGAGCAGCAGCGCGTAGTCGCTCAGGCCCAGCGACCGGAAGGCGTCGTCGGCCAGGATGATCAACTCGGCGTCCAGCGCCGGGTCCTCCGCGCCGATCGCCTCGGCGCCGACCTGCGAGAACTGGCGGTAGCGGCCCTTCTGCGCGCGCTCGTAGCGGTAGTACGAGCCGGAGTACCAGAGCTTGACCGGGAGGTTGCCCTGCTTGTGCAGGTTCGCCTGGAGCGCGGCGCGGAGCACCGAGGCCGTGCCCTCGGGGCGCAGCGCGAGCTCGTCGCCGCCCTTGGTGGTGAGGCTGTACATCTCCTTGGAGACGATGTCGGTGGACTCGCCGACGCCGCGGGAGAAGAGCTTCACGTCCTCGAAGACCGGGGTCTCGACGTAGCCGTAGCCGGCCCGGCGGGCGGGCGCGGCGATCGCCTCGCGGATCGCCAGGAAGGTCGCGGAGCTGGGGGGCAGCAGGTCGTAGGTGCCCTTGGGGGCGGTGAAGGTGCTCAACTTCTCTTCCGTCACATTCCTCGTCGCGGGAAGGCCGGGGCGCCGGACGCCCCCGCTGCCTGTCGGAGGTAGGGGTTGGTGGCGCGCTCACGGCCGATGGTGGTCTGTCCGCCGTGGCCGGAGAGGACCACGGTGGCGTCGTCGAGGGGCAGGCACACCCGGGCCAGCGAGCGCATGATCGCCTCGCCGTCCCCGCCCGGGAGGTCGGTTCGCCCTATGGAGCCGGCGAAGAGCAGGTCACCCGAGAAGAGCACCGGAGGGAGGTCCTCGGCGCCGGGTGTCCGGAACGTCACCGACCCCCCGGTATGGCCGGGGGCGTGGTCGACGGTGAGGGCGAGGCCGGCCAGCTCCAGCACGCTGCCGTCGGTCAGCTCGCGCACGTCGTCGGGCTCGCCGACGGTGAGTTCGCCCATCAGCTGGGTGCCGAGCGAGCGGCCGAGCGCCTTCTCCGGGTCGCTCATCATGTAGCGGTCCTCGGGGTGGATCCAGGCCGGGACGCCCTTGGCGCCGCAGACCGGGACCACCGAGGCGACGTGGTCGATGTGGCCGTGGGTGAGCAGGACCGCGACCGGCTTCAGGCGGTGCTCGCGGATCAGCTCCTCGACACCCTGCGCGGCCTGGTGGCCGGGGTCGACGATGACGCACTCCTCGCCCGGCGCCGGAGCGACCAGGTAGCAGTTGGTGCCCCAGGCTCCAGCGGGGAATCCGGCGATGAACACGCGCGCGTCCTTCGGGTGTCGGTCTTCGGGCGTCGGTCGCAGCGGCGGCTACGGGATGCGGCTACGAACTGTGATGTAGGGGCAGCCTACCGGCGGGGCGGGCCCGGTTGCGAACCAGATCCGCGTGACAGGTTCACCTCGACCTGACAGGTTCACCCCGTTCTTACGGTCGCGGTCCCTACACTTGGCCGCCGATGGATGCGATGATCCGCATCGACATCCGCACACGAAGCCCCCACGTCCGAGACCGCACATCCGTAGGAGACTGAGCCGGTGGTCAGCAGCGAACAGCGGCGGCGGCAGCTCGCCCGCGACAAGTACGAGCGCCAGATGGAGCGCCGGGTCGCCGAGAGGGCCGCGCGCAAGCGCCGCAACACGATTCTGGGCGCCTCGCTCGCCGTGGTCGTGCTGGCCGGCGGCGGCACGCTCATCGCGACCGGCGCCTTCGACTCGGACGACAAGAAGGACTCGGCCTCCGCCCAGGCCGCTCCCACCTCGACCCCGACCGAGCCCACCGTCCCGACCCGCAAGCCGGTCGAGGGGTGCGCGGACCCGGCGCCGGGCGCGCCGAACGGCAAGCAGTGGCAGGCCGAGCCGGCCATGAGCATCGACACCGCGGCCACCTACACCACGACGCTGGACACCAACTGCGGCAAGGTGACGCTCACCCTGGACGCGGCCAAGGCCCCGCACACGGTGAACTCCTTCGCCTTCCTCTCCGGCGAGCAGTTCTTCGACCACACCAAGTGCCACCGCCTGACCACGAGCGGCATCTTCGTGCTGCAGTGCGGCGACCCGACCGCCAGCGCCACCACGCCCGGCGGCACCGGCAGCCCGGGCTACAAGTTCGCCGACGAGAACCTGACCGGCGCCACCTACCCGGCGGGCACCGTGGCCATGGCCAACTCCGGCCCGGGGACCAACGGCAGCCAGTTCTTCCTCGTCTACAAGGACACCCAGCTCGGCCCGAACTACACGCCGTTCGGCAAGATCACCGGCGGTCTGGACGTGGTCCAGAAGATCGCCGCCGCGGGCACCCTGGAGGGCGGCGGGGACGGCCACCCGATGGCCGACGTCACCTTCAACACGGTGACGACCGCGAAGGGTTGACCGGTCCCGGGACCGCCCGGCGCCGCCCGTGAGGGGCGCGCCGGCGCGGTCCCGGCCCGAAATCGCCCGGCCCGGATGCGGACAGCACCGGGACTGGTCGCCTATGTTGGCTTTGTATAGGGTGCCCAGACCCGCCGGCCGTCACCCTCGGCAGCAGTACTCGGCGGACGGGGACGGCGGACTCATCGGTCCGCCGCACATCAACTGTGGACGACGGATGCGGACCGCCCCGGCGCGGACGCGACGTCATGTGGAGGACGCGCTATGAGCAGCGACCCGTGGGGCCGTGTCGACGAGCAGGGCACGGTCTACGTCAGGACGGCCGACGGCGAACGCGTCGTGGGTTCCTGGCAGGCCGGCTCGCCCGAGGAGGCGCTCGCCTACTTCGAGCGCAAGTACCAGGGCATCGAGGTGGAGATCGGCCTGCTGGAGAAGCGGGTGCGCACCACCGACCTGGCCGCCAAGGACGCCCAGGCCGCGCTGGAGCACCTGCGCGAGCAGGTCACCGAGGCGCACGCGGTCGGTGACCTGGCGGCGCTGGCCAAGCGGCTGGACACGCTCACGGGCGAGATCGAGAGCCGCCGCGAGGAGCGCAAGGCCGCCCGGGCCAAGGCCCAGGACGAGACCCGCACCGCCAAGGAGGCGCTGGTCGCCGAGGCCGAGCAGCTCGCCGAGTCCACCCAGTGGCGGGAGGCCGGCGACCGCCTGCGCGCCCTGGTCGACACCTGGAAGGGCCTGCCCCGGCTGGACCGCAAGAGCGACGACGAGCTGTGGCACCGCTTCTCGCACGCCCGCTCGGTGTTCTCCAAGCACCGCAAGTCGCACTTCGCGTCCCTGGACGCCGAGCGCGACCAGGCCCGGGCCACCAAGGAGGCGCTGGCCGTCGAGGCCGAGTCGCTCTCCTCCTCCACCGAGTGGGGCGACACCGCGGCCCGCTACCGCGATCTGATGGCGCGCTGGAAGGCCGCCGGCCGCGCCCAGCGCGACGTCGAGGACGAGCTGTGGGCGCGGTTCCGCGGCGCCCAGGACGTCTTCTTCCAGGCGCGCTCGGCGGTGTTCAGCGAGCGTGACGCCGAGCAGGTCGCCAACCAGAAGCTCAAGGAGGCCCTGGCCTCCGAGGCCGAGGCGATCCTGCCGATCACCGACCTCAAGGCCGCCAAGGCGGCCCTGCGCGAGATCAACGAGCGCTGGGAGGCGATCGGTCACGTGCCGCGCGACGCCCGGCCGAAGCTGGACGGCCGGCTGAACACGGTCGAGCGGGCGATCCGCGAGGTCGAGGACTCCGAGTGGAAGCGCTCCAACCCGGAGGCCAAGGCCCGTGCCGCCGGCATGGTCGGCCTCTTCCAGGCCAAGGCGGACAAGATCCAGGCCGACCTGGACAAGGCCCGCGCGGCCGGCAACGCCGGCCGGACCGCCAAGCTGGAGTCCGAGCTGTCGGGCGTCCGGACCCTGCTGGAGCAGGCGCACAAGAGCCAGGAGGAGTTCAGCGGCTGATCCGAGGCCGCCGGACACGAGGAAGGCCCCCGGGAACTCGCCAGTTCCCGGGGGCCTTTCCGTCGCCGCCGACCGTGCGGCGGCTGCCGCCGCGCGTACCGCTACTTGCGGGCCGAGGTGACCCGGTAGACGTCGTAGACGCCCTCGACGCCGCGGACCGCCTTGAGCACGTGGCCCAGGTGCTTCGGGTCGCCCATCTCGAAGGTGAACCGGCTCATCGCCACCCGGTCGCGGGAGGTCTGCACCGCCGCCGACAGGATGTTGACGTGCTGGTCCGAGAGGACCCTCGTGACGTCCGAGAGCAGCCGGGAGCGGTCCAACGCCTCGACCTGGATGGCCACCAGGAAGACCGAGGACTGGGTGGCCGCCCACTCGACGTCGATCATCCGCTCGGGCTGCTGGCTGAGCGCCTCCACGTTGACGCAGTCGGCGCGGTGCACCGAGACACCGTTGCCGCGGGTGACGAAGCCGACGATGGTGTCGCCCGGTACCGGGGTGCAGCAGCGCGACAGCTTGACCCAGACGTCCTCGACGCCCTTGACGATCACGCCGGGGTCGCCCTTGGCCCGGCGGCGCGCCGCCCGGCGGTTGTCGTGGGTCGGCGTCGCCGTCTCGGCGAGGTCCTCGGTCGCGCCCTCCTCGCCGCCCAGCGCCTGCACCAGCTTCTGGACGATGTTCTGCGCCGCGACGTGGCCCTCGCCGATCGCCGCGTAGAGCGAGGAGATGTCCGGGTAGCGCATCTCGTGGGCCAGGGTGACCAGCGAGTCGCCGGTCAGGATCCGCTGGATCGGCAGGCCCTGCTTGCGCATCGCCCGGGCGATGGCGTCCTTGCCCTGCTCGATCGCCTCCTCGCGGCGCTCCTTGGAGAACCAGGCGCGGATCTTGTTGCGGGCCCGCGGCGACTTGACGAAGCCGAGCCAGTCCCGCGAGGGGCCGGCGTTCTCCGCCTTGGAGGTGAAGACCTCGACGGCGTCGCCGTTCTCCAGGGTCGACTCCAGCGGCACCAGCCGCCCGTTCACCCGGGCCCCTATGGTCCGGTAGCCGACCTCGGTGTGCACCGCGAAGGCGAAGTCCACCGGGGTGGCGCCGGCCGGCAGCGCTATGACGTCGCCCTTGGGCGTGAAGACGAAGACCTCGTTGCTGGCCAGGTCGAAGCGGAGCGACTCCAGGAACTCGCTCGGGTCCGCGGTCTCCTTCTGCCAGTCCAGCAGCTGCCGCAGCCAGGCCATCTCGTTGACGGCGCCGGCCTTGTCGTCCTTGCGGGTCTGGGTCGGGGTGTCGGTGCGGACCTTGGAGGCGCCGGCCACCGCGCGCTGCTTGTACTTCCAGTGCGCCGCGATGCCGTACTCGGCCCGGCGGTGCATGTCGAAGGTGCGGATCTGCAGCTCGACGGGCTTGCCCCCGGGACCGATCACCGTGGTGTGCAGCGACTGGTACATGTTGAACTTGGGCATCGCGATGTAGTCCTTGAACCGCCCCGGTACCGGGTTCCACCGCGCGTGGATGGTGCCCAGCGCCGCGTAGCAGTCGCGGACGGTGTCGACCAGGACCCGGATGCCCACCAGGTCGTAGATCTCGGCGAAGTCCCGGCCCCGGACGATCATCTTCTGGTAGACCGAGTAGTAGTGCTTCGGCCGGCCGGTGACGGAGGCGGTGATCCGGGCACCGCGCAGGTCGCCCTGGACCTGGTCGATGACGGTGGCCAGGTACTCGTCCCGCTTGGGGGCGCGCTCGGCGACCAGCCGGACGATCTCGTCGTACATCTTGGGGTAGAGGATCGCGAAGGCGAGGTCCTCCAGCTCCCACTTGATGGTGTTCATGCCCAGCCGGTGCGCCAGCGGGGCGTAGATCTCCAGCGTCTCGCGGGCCTTCTTCTCCTGCTTCTCCCGCTTGAGGTAGCGCATGGTGCGCATGTTGTGCAGGCGGTCGGCCAGCTTGATCACCAGGACCCGGGGGTCCTTGGCCATCGCGACGACCATCTTGCGGACCGTCTCGGCCTGCGCGGCCTCGCCGAACTTCACCCGGTCCAGCTTGGTGACGCCGTCCACCAGCAGGGCCACCGAGTCGCCGAAGTCCTTGCGCAGGGTCTCCAGCCCGTAGTCGGTGTCCTCGACGGTGTCGTGCAGCAGCCCGGCCATCAGGGTCGGGGCGTCCATGCCCAGCTCGGCCAGGATGGTGGCCACGGCCAGCGGGTGGGTGATGTACGGGTCGCCGCTCTTGCGCTTCTGCCCCCGGTGCCACTTCTCGGCGACCGCGTACGCCTTCTCGATGTCGCGCAGCAGCGCCGGGTCGGCCTTCGGGTCGTTGGCCCGGATGGACCGGAAGAGCGGCTCCAGCACCGGGTTGAGCACGCTGGAGCGCTGGCCGCCGAGCCGGGCGAGGCGCGCGCGCATGCCACCGGCGGTGGACGGGCGACCCGCCGGGGCGACCTGGCGGGACGGGGTCGACGCCGGGCGTGCCGGGGTGGCCCCCGAGGGCGTGGGCCGGTTCTCGGGGGCGGCCGCAGCGGCCGTGGGCACAACCTCGTCGGGCAAGGACACTCCTCGGGGCGCTCGGCCTGCCCCTCCGCGCGGATCGCGCGACTCGCACAACCGGGAGGGGATGAATCTTCATGGTACCGAGCCGGGCGCCGGGGCGTTCGGTCGGCCGCCCCCGGACACGCACCGGACACACGACCGACACGAACGGCCCGGTCCTGTCCGGTCCTGTCCGGTCCTGCCCGGCCCGGAACGCCGACGGGCGGCGGCCGGATGATTCCGACCGCCGCCCGTCGCAGCGTTGACCGAGGAGGACCTCAGACCGTGACCAGCGTCTCCAGCGGAGCGCCGCCCAGGTGCGGGGCCAACCGCTCGCGCCCGTCCAGGAAGCCCAGCTCCATCAGGACCACGACGCCCACGAGCTCGGCGCCGGCCTCCTTCACCAGGTCCAGCGAGGCACTGATCGTCCCGCCGGTGGCCAGCACGTCGTCCACCACCAGCACCCGCTCGCCGGGCGCGAAGGCGTCGCACTGCACCTCCAGCGTCGCCGAGCCGTACTCCAGCTCGTACGAGCGGCGGTACACCTCGCCGGGGAGCTTGCCCTGCTTGCGGATCGGCACGAAGCCGAGCCCGGCCGCGAAGGCCGCCGGGGCCGCCAGCACGAAACCGCGCGCCTCCAGGCCGACCACCTTGGTCGCCCCGAGCTCCCTGGCCCGGTCCGCCAGCGCCCGGGTGAGCGCCGCGAAGGCCTCGGCGTCGGCGAGCAGCGGCGCGATGTCCTTGAACAGCACGCCCGGCTTCGGGTAGTCCGGGACGTCCCTGATCCGGCTGTTCAACAGCTCGGCCAGTGCGGTGTCGGCGGTGGTCACGAAGGGTCCTTAGGGGTCAGCGGGGATCAGCGCTTGGTGGACGGACGGCCCTTGGCACGCGTGGTGCCGGCCGCCCGGCCGCGCTGACCGACCATACCCGCCGGCTGGTCCTCGTCGGAGAAGGGCTCCCCGTCCTCGACGACGGCGTCCTTGGCCGCCTCCGCCTTGGCCTCCGCGGCGCGCCGCTGGGCGACCCGCTTGGCGAGGGCCTTCATCTCCGGCTGCTCCTCCTTCAGCTGCGCCAGCAGCGGAGTGGCGACGCAGATCGAGGAGTAGGCACCGGCCGCGAGGCCGATGAACAGCGCGAGCGAGATGTCGTTCAGCGTGCCGGCCCCGAGGAAGCCGCCGCCGATGAACAGCAGCGCCGCCACCGGGAGCAGGGCGACCACCGTGGTGTTGAGCGAGCGGACCAGGGTCTGGTTGAGGCCCGCGTTGGCCGCCTCGCTGTAGGTGATCTTGTTCTGCTTCGTGAGGTCCTTGGTGTTCTCCTTCACGGTGTCGAAGACGACGACCGTGTCGTAGAGGGAGTACCCGAGGATGGTCAGGAAGCCGATCACGGTGCCCGGGGTGACCTCGAAGCCGACCAGGGCGTAGACGCCGATGGTGATCAGGAGGTCGTGGATGAGGGCGACCAGGGCGGCCACCGCCATCCGCCACTCGAAGGCGATCGCCAGGTAGATCGTCACCAGGATCATGAAGATGACCAGACCGGTGAGGGCCTTGTTGGAGATCTGCTCACCCCAGCTGGGGCCGATCACCTGGGCCTCGATCTCCTGGACCGGGACACCGAGTTCCTTCGCCAGGCTCTCGGTGATGACCGAGGAGCTGACCTTCTCCTCGGAGGAGACCTGGATGCGGATCTTGCCGTTCTCGGTCGACTGCACCAGCGGGTGCGACTCGACGATCTTGTCGACCGACTCCTGAGCCTGCGAGACCGAGAGCCCGGGCTTGGACACGGTGTAGACCGAGCCGCCCTTGAACTCGATGCCGAGGTGGAGGCCCATCGCCAGGCCGATCGCGGCGACCAGGACGATCACCCCGGAGATGCTGTACCAGAGCTTGCGGCGCCCGACGAAGTCGAAGCTGACCTCGCCCTGGTAGAGCTTGTGGCCCAGATTGGAGAAGCGTGACACGGTGTCAGGCCCCCTTCACGGCGGCGGAGGACGAGGGGGTGCGACGACGGGTGCTGCGCAGCGGCGGGCGGGCACCCAGCCGCTTCGGGTCCAGGCCGGACCACGGGTGGCCGTCGGAGAAGAACTTCCGGCGCGCCAGCAGCGTGATCAGCGGCTTGGTGAAGAGGAAGATCACCACGACGTCGAGCGCGGTGGTCAGGCCCAGCGTGAACGCGAAGCCCTGCACCTTGCCGACCGAGACCACGTAGAGCACGGCGGCACAGAGGAACGAGACGAAGTCCGACACCAGGATGGTGCGCCGGGCGCGCGGCCAGGCACGCTGGACGGCCGGCCGCAGCGGGGCCCCCTCGCGGACCTCGTCACGGATGCGCTCGAAGTACACGATGAAGGAGTCGGCGGTGATGCCGATCGCGACGATCGCACCGCAGATCGCCGGCAGGTTCAGCGCGAAGCCGATCCCGGCGCCGAGCAGGCTCATGATCGAGTAGGTCAGGGCCGCCGAGACGAGCAGGCCGGCGATCGAGACCAGGCCCAGACCCCGGTAGTAGACCAGCGAGTAGAGGACCACCAGGACCATGCCGATCAGGCCCGCGACCAGACCGGCCTTCAGCTGGTCGCCGCCGAGCTGCGGGGAGACGGTGGTGACGTCGCTGGTGGCGAACTCCAGCGGCAGTGCGCCGAAGCTCAGCTGGTTGGCGAGGCCCTGCGCCTCGGACTGGGTGAAGCTGCCCGAGATCACGGCCGAGCCGCCGGGGATGGCGCTGCGCACGTACGGGTGGGAGACGACCTGGCCGTCCAGCACGATGGCGAACTGGTTGGTCGGGTCGGGCTGGGTGGCCAGCTGGCCGGTGACGGCGGTGAACGCGTCGGTGCCCTTGCCGTTGAACTGCAGCTGGACCTGCCAGCCGCCGCCCTGCTGGGTGTCGATGCTGGCCTGCGCCTTGGAGACGTCCGCGCCGAAGACCGCGACCGGGCCGAGAGCGAGCTTGTAGAAGATCCCGTTCTCGTCCTTCTGGGTGCAGGCGACGGCCGGCGCACCCTCGGACTTCTGGTGGTTCTGGCGCTGCTCGGGCTTGGTGCAGTCGAGCGCGGCGAACTCGGCGGCCAGCTCCGGCGGCACCGTGCCCGAGGTCATCGCGGCGGAGAGGTCCGGCGTGACGGGGGCGGTGGCGGGGGCACTCGGGGTACCGGTCGCGGCGGCGCCCGTGGCGGCCGCGGACGGGGTACCGGTGGCCGCGGCGCCGGTGGCGGCAGCGGTCGGGGTGGCGTCGGCCGCGAGGGCCTCGCCGACCGGCCGGCCCTGCTTGGTGGCGCTCGCGCTGGGCGCGGCCGCGGTGGTTCCGGCCGAGGCCGACGCGGCGGCGCTCGGGGTTCCCGTGGCGCTCGGGGCGGCGCTGCCGCTCGCCGAGGGGGTCGCGGACGGCGCCGGGGCCTGGAGGCCGCTCGGAGCGAGGGCGAGGACCGGGCGGAAGTACAGCTTCGCGGTGGATCCGACCTGGTCGGCCGCGGTCTGCTTGTCACCGCCCTTGGGGATGTTGACGATGATGTTCTGGTCGCCCTGGGTCTGGACCTCCGCCTCGGAGACACCCATCCCGTTGACCCGCTGCTCGATGATCCCGGTGGCGATGTCCATGTTGGACTTGTTGATCGCCTTGGGGTCGGTCGACTTCGCGCTCAGCGTGATGCTGGTGCCGCCTGCGAGGTCGATCCCGAGGCGGGGCTTGGTGTGACCCGTCCCGAACATGAGGGCGACCAGTCCGACGGTGACGACCAGGATGAGGGCCAGCGCCCTCCCTGGGTAGCCGTCGCGCGGGCGCGACTTGGGTGTTGCCACCTTGCTCGTTTCTCCCTGTCCATGCCACTTCCCCCCACCGGACCCCGCCCTGCGCGTGGCTGGACGGGGTGTGGCGGAACTGCGGCCCTGAGTCCTGTGGGCTCGCGGCGATTCGCCGCGCGACCGGGCGGGTGCCCGACCGTACTACTTGCTCGCGGGAGCCCCGCCCTCGGCCTCGGCCTTCTCGGCGCCGTCCTTGCTGAGCGACAGCGGCTTCTCGTCCGCCGGCTCGATCTCGGCGTCCTCGTCGGAGGCCTCGGACAGCTCGTCGTCGACCGGGCGGCCGTTGATGATCGCGTCGTACTCCGCGGGGTCCAGCACGGCGGCGATCGCGCTCTTGGTGAAGTAGGCGACCACGCCGGGCGCGATCTCCAGCTCGACGGTCTCGTCGTTGACCGCCTTCACCTGGGCGTACAGGCCGCCGATGGTGCGCACCCCCGCCCCTGGCTCCAGCGCGGTCTGCATCTTCTGCATCTGCTGCTGGCGCTTCTTCTGCGACCGGAACATGAGCACGATCGCGATGATCGGGAGGAGAAGGATGATGAGGTTCACTGCAGCCAGGGTCCTTAGCGGGCCGCCGGCCGGCGGCCTGTGTGGTATTGGTCGTCCCGTCGGGTGAGAGGGGCGGTCCGGCGGAGTCTAGGCGACCCCGAACTGATCGGACAACGCCAAGCATCGCATCCTGCCGCCGAAAGTGGCGACCCTCCGCCTGCACTGTTTCCCGGGACTTCCCTCACGACTTCTCCGACTGCCCCCGGCGCGGGCGTGCACGGTGCACACACGCTCCGACCTCACCCGTTCAGCCCTGTTCCGGCCGGAAAAGGTCCGGTTGTGCCGGTACGGCCCCCCGGGTGGTCTGGACCGGCGGGGTGAGACCGAGGTGCTGCCAGGCGGCGGCGGTGGCGATCCGACCGCGCGGCGTCCGGGCCAGCAGACCCTCGCGGACCAGGAAGGGTTCGGCCACCTCCTCGACCGTCTCGGACTCCTCCCCCACCGCGACGGCCAGGGTCGACAGCCCGACCGGGCCGCCGCCGAACAGCCGCAGCAGCGCGTCCAGCACCGCACGGTCAAGCCGGTCCAGCCCGCGGGCGTCGACCTCGTAGACGTCCAGCGCGTGGCGGGCGATCTCCACGGTGACGACGCCGTCGTGCCGGACCTGGGCGTAGTCGCGGACCCGGCGCAGCAGCCGGTTGGCGATGCGCGGGGTGCCCCGGGAGCGGCCGGCGATCTCGGCGGCGCCGGCCGTGTCGATCTCGACGTCCAGCAGGGCGGCCGAGCGGTGCACCACGCGCTGGAGCTCGGCCGGGGCGTAGAACTCCATGTGCCCGGTGAAGCCGAACCGGTCGCGCAGCGGCGGCGGCAGCAGTCCGGCCCGGGTGGTGGCGCCGACCAGGGTGAAGGGCGGCAGCTCCAGCGGGATGGCGGTGGCGCCCGGGCCCTTGCCGACGATCACGTCGACCCGGAAGTCCTCCATCGCCATGTAGAGCATCTCCTCGGCGGGCCGGGACATCCGGTGGATCTCGTCGAGGAAGAGCACCTCGCCCTCGGTCAGCGAGGAGAGGATCGCCGCGAGGTCGCCGGCGTGCTGGATCGCCGGGCCGGAGGTGATCCGGATCGGCGCGCCCAGCTCGGCGGCGATGATCATCGACAGGGTGGTCTTGCCCAGCCCGGGCGGACCGCTGAGCAGCACGTGGTCAGGGGCGGCGCCACGCTGACGGGCGGCCTGGAGCACCAGTGACAGCTGCTCGCGCACCCGCTCCTGGCCGATGAACTCGTCGAGCTGCCGGGGCCGCAGCGCCGCCTCGACGGCCTGGTCCTCGCCGTCGGCGGCGCCCGCCACGAGCCGGTCGGTCGGGTCGGAGTCGTACGGGCTCATGCCCTCTCCCCGCTCCGCTCGCCGGCGGTGTCACCGGCGCCCCTCTGGGTGGTTCGCGCGCTCACTTGGTGCGGGCTCCAATGTCGACAAGGTGACAGGCGGTCAGATCGGTAGGGCGGTAGGGCAGTAGGGCGGCAGGACGACCGCGGGTCCCCGGTCGGCACCCCCGGTCGGCGTCCCCGGTCAGCGCGCCCGGTTGAGCGAGCGCAGGGCGGACCGCAGCAGGGTGCCGACGTCCGGGACGGCCTGCGCCTCGGCCTCCGGGGTGACGACGATGACCGCCTCGTCCGCCTCGCGCGGCGCGTAGCCGAGGCCGACCAAGGCCGCGTGCAGCTGCTCGCCCCACGGCGCGGGCCCGGTGGCGATCGGCTTCTGCGCCGGGACGCTGCCGTGCGGGGCGCCAAGCTTGTCCTTGTACTCCAGC
This sequence comes from Streptomyces sp. BE303, assembly GCF_036290945.1. NCBI lineage: Bacteria > Bacillati > Actinomycetota > Actinomycetes > Kitasatosporales > Streptomycetaceae > Streptomyces > Streptomyces sp. BE303. The sequence goes on along the minus strand of NZ_JAQYWZ010000709.1, from coordinate 150,523 downwards.
AGCAGCTTGGCGGCCTTGGCCTTGCCGATACCGGGGACGGCGATCAGCGCCTTCTCGTTGCCCGCGGCGACGGCGGTGCGCAGCGCGTCCGGGCTGTGCACGCCGAGCATCGCCTGGGCGAGCCGGGGTCCGACACCGGGCGCGGCCTGGAGGATCTCGAAGACCGCGCGCTCGTCGTCGTCGGCGAAGCCGTAGAGGGTGAGCGAGTCCTCCCGGACGACCAGCGAGGTGGCGAGCCGTGCGGGCTCCCCGGGACGCAGTCCGGCTGCGGTGGCCGGGGTGACCTGGACGGCCATCCCCACGCCGCCGACCTCGACGACGACGGTGGAGCCGCTGATCACGGCCACCGGTCCCTGGACGAAGGCGATCATCGGGCGGCTCCTCGGGTGGGACGGGCGGAGTACGGGCGGGCGGCGGGCGCCTTCGCGGGCGCCGCCCCGGCGGCGGGCGCCTTCGGGGCCGCCTTGGCGAGCGCGGCGGCGATCCGGTCGGTGGCGCCGCCGCGCCAGATGTGGCAGATGGCCAGCGCCAGCGCGTCGGCGGCGTCGGCCGGTTTGGGCGGGGCGTCCAACCGCAGCAGCCGCTGCACCATGGCCGTGACCTGGGCCTTGTCGGCCCGGCCGGAGCCGGTCACGGCGGCCTTGACCTCGCTCGGCGTGTGCAGGGTGACCGGTATGCCGCGCCGGGTGGCGCAGAGCATGGCGACCGCGCTGGCCTGCGCGGTGCCCATCACGGTGCGCACGTTGTGCTGGGCGAAGACCCGCTCGACGGCGACCAGGTCGGGCCGGTGCTCGTCGAGCCAGCTCTCGATGCCCTGCTCGACCAGCAGCAACCGGTGCCCGATCTCGGCGTCGGCCGGCGTGCGCACCACCCCGACCCCGACCATCCGCAGCGGCCGGCCGGGCGCGCCGTCGACCACGCCGACCCCGCACCTGGTCAGCCCCGGGTCCACACCCAGTACCCGCACTCCTGCCCCGCCTCTCGCTAACCCGCCGCTCGTCCGCGGGCACTGCGACCCGCCGCGACCGGCGGCAACCTGCGAAGGCTACCGCCCGGGTCGGACAACGGCTCGAACGACACCGGCCCGGTGGTCGTGGGACCACCGGGCCGGGACGTGGGTCCGATCACTCGGCGTCGAGCTGCGCACCGACCTCGTCGCTGATGTCGAAGTTGGCGAAGACGTTCTGCACGTCGTCGCTGTCCTCCAGGGCGTCGATCAGCTTCAGGATCTTGCGGGCGCCCTCGATGTCCACCTCGACCTGCATGCTCGGGAGGAAGTTGGCCTCGGCCGAGTCGTAGTCGACGCCCGCGTCCACCAGGGCGGTGCGGACGGCGACCATCTTGGAGGCCTCGGAGACGATCTCGAAGGAGTCGCCGAGGTCGTTGATCTCCTCGGGCTCCTGGTCGAGGACGACCTCGAAGAGCTTGTCCTCGTCCACGCCGTCCGCCTTGGGGACGATCACGACGCCCTTGCGGGTGAACAGGTAGGACACCGAGTTCGGGTCGGCCATCGAGCCGCCGTTGCGGGTCATCGCCACGCGCACGTCGGAGGCGGCACGGTTGCGGTTGTCGGTGAGGCACTCGATGAGCACCGCGACGCCGTTCGGGCCATAGCCCTCGTACATGATCGTCTGGTAGTCGGCGCCGCCGGCCTCCAGGCCACCGCCGCGCTTGACGGCGCGGTTGATGTTGTCGATCGGGACCGAGCTCTTCTTGGCCTTCTGGATGGCGTCGTAGAGCGTCGGGTTGCCGGCCGGGTCGGGACCGCCGGTGCGCGCCGCCACCTCGATGTTCTTGATCATCTTGGCGAAGAGCTTGCCGCGCTTGGCGTCGATCACGGCCTTCTTGTGCTTGGTGGTAGCCCACTTAGAGTGGCCGGACATCGCCAGCTCCTTTACGTCGCCAAAGGGAAATGAACAGATGAGATCTTACCGGTGCCGCCACCGGTCCCTCGCACACGGTCACCGGCGGACCGTCACGCGGCGGGCGGTCACGCGGCGGCGAGGTGCTCCTCGACCATCCGCACGAAGTAGGCGTGCACCCGGTGGTCGCCGGTGAGCTCGGGGTGGAACGAGGTGGCCAGCAGGTTGCCCTGGCGCACCGCCACGATCCGGCTCTCCGGGCCGTCGGCGGCGGGCAGCTCGGCCAGGACCTGAACGCCGGCGCCGACCCCCTCCACCCAGGGGGCGCGGATGAAGACGCCGTGCACCGGCGCGTCGTCCAGGCCCTGGAAGACGACACCCGACTCGAAGGACTCGTTCTGCCGCCCGAAGGCGTTGCGGCGCACGGTCATGTCGATGCCGCCCACCGTCTCCTGGTCCTCGCGCCCGTCCAGGATCTTGTCGGCCAGCATGATCATGCCCGCGCAGGTGCCGTACACCGGCATGCCGGCGGCCACGCGCTCGCGCAGCGGGTCCATCACGCCGAACAGCAGCGCCAGCTTGGACATCGTGGTGGACTCCCCACCGGGGATCACCAGGGCGTCGACCCCGGCCAGCTCCTCGGCACGGCGGACCGGGCGGGCCAGCGCGTCGGCCTCGGCCAGCGCGACCAGGTGCTCGCGGACGTCACCCTGCAGGGCGAGGACGCCGATCACTGGAGTGGACACTCTCACTACCTCTTCAGACTCTCGTTCGGACGACGCGCAGCGGCCCGCCGCGCAGATGGTCACACCGCGCGGCGGGCCGTCCGGCGGGACTACCAGCCGCGGTTGGCGTAGCGCTCGCTCTCCGGCAGGGTGTCGCAGTTGATGCCGACCATGGCCTCGCCCAGGTTGCGGGAGGCGTCGGCGATGATCTTCGGGTCGTCGAAGAAGGTGGTCGCCTTGACGATCGCGGCGGCACGCTTCGCCGGGTCACCCGACTTGAAGATGCCGGAGCCGACGAAGACGCCCTCGGCGCCCAGCTGACGCATCAGCGCGGCGTCGGCCGGGGTGGCCACACCACCGGCGGAGAACAGCACGACCGGCAGCTTGCCGAGCTCGGCGACCTCCTTGACCAGCTCGTACGGGGCGCGCAGGTCCTTGGCGGCGGCGAACAGCTCGTTGTTGTCGAAGCCGCGGAGCCTGGCGATCTCGTTCTTGATCTGGCGCAGGTGGCGAACGGCCTCGACGACGTTGCCGGTACCGGCCTCACCCTTGGAGCGGATCATGGCCGCGCCCTCGGCGATGCGGCGCAGCGCCTCGCCCAGGTTGGTGGCACCACAGACGAAGGGGGTCGTGAAGGCCCACTTGTCGGAGTGGTTGACCTCGTCGGCCGGGGTCAGCACCTCGGACTCGTCGATGTAGTCGACACCGAGCGACTGCAGGACCTGGGCCTCGACGAAGTGGCCGATCCGGGACTTGGCCATGACCGGGATGGAGACCGCCTCGATGATCTCCTCGATCATGTTCGGGTCCGACATCCGCGCGACGCCGCCGTCCTTGCGGATGTCCGCCGGGACCCGCTCGAGCGCCATGACGGCGACAGCGCCGGCGTCCTCGGCGATCTTGGCCTGCTCGGCGTTGACCACGTCCATGATCACACCGCCCTTGAGCTGCTCGGCCATGCCGCGCTTGACCCGGGCGGTACCGATCTGCGGCTGGTCTGCGGTGGTGGGGGTGGTGGACACGTGAGACCTCACTCGAAGATGAACCAGTGCTATCGCCCTATGGTAGGCGGAAGAAACGGCGCCTCCATGCGCCACCCGGTCCAGCCCGACCGTCGGGTTACGACAAACAGGCCGGATCCGGCCCCCCGCTCCGACGGGCTAAAGAGCGGACACCCGGACGTGTCCGACACGCCCCGCAAAGAACCCTCCGGGAAGAGGTGTCCGGAAAGGGACACCCCTAGGAGCCCCCCTGCGGGGTGCCTTCCCGAGGGCGCCCCGAGGCCCCGGCCCCGCGGGAACCGGCCCCGGAAGGCCCGCGCGAGGACCCCCGCCGACGGCCCGCCCTACGAGGGCGAGCCCTCCGGCGTCAGCGCCGCCGGCGGCGCGTCGTCCATCTCGAAGGCCATCGGGAACGGGGCCTTGCCCGCGAGCCGGAAGTACCTCACCAGCCGGTGCTCGCGCACCGCCCGGGCCGCCCGCACCGCGTCGTTGTGGAACCGCCGCGCCATCGGCACCCGCCGCGCCGCCGCCGTCAGGTCCTTGACCGCCTCCTCGCCGCCCGGTTCGGCCACCAGCACGGCGACCTGCTCCGGGTCGGCGAACACCGCCCGCAGCGCCAGACTCAACTGGCTCTCCGCCACCTCGCGCTGCTCGTCCTCCGCCTGCCGGGCCGCGTGCGCGGCGTCCAGCAGCAGCAACGAGGCCGCCGGGTCCAGCAGCGAGGACGTGGCCAGCTCGACCGCCACCGACGCCCGGCGGACCAGCTGCGCGTCCAGCGCCGCGCGGGCGGCGTCGATCCGGGCGTGCAGCCGGTCCAGCCGGCCGGCCGTCCAACTCAGATACATGCCGAACAGCACCACGGCCACGCCGGCCCAGATCCAGGTAGTCACGGGGCGCTACGCTACCGGGTGCTCCCGGTTCACCCCTCGATCGCCGTGTTGCGGTACACCTCGCGGTCCATGTCCCGGACGTCCACCGCCAGGTGCAGCCGCTCCCCCGACGCCGGCGCGACGTGCTCGGCCAGCAGCGCCAGCACCCCCTCGGTGAGCGCCGTCTTCGCCTCCGGGCTGCGCCCCGGGAAGATCGCGAACTGCACGAACACCTGTACCTCGGGGCGCTCGCTCTCCCCCACCACGACCTCCGGCTCGTTCCGGCGGAAGATCGTCTTGCACCCCTCGGGCTTCGCGGCGATCGTCTCCACCGCCAGCCGGTTGATCGCCAGGCCCAGCGCCCGGCGGTCGAAGGAGCCGTCCAGGCTCGGCGAGTAGTCGACGGAGATCTGCGGCATCGGATGCCTCCAGTACGCGGGAACGGGTCTGGCAGACCCTAACCGCGGCAGGCCCCCGGGCAATCCCCGCACCGGGCCCGGGACCGGCCCCGGCGCCCCGGGCTCAGTCCCGGGCCAGCCCGAACCGGCCCCACCGGCCGCCGCGCTCGTCCGCCTCGACCACCGCCGCGGCCCCCGACGCCACCGTCTCGTACACGGCCAGGATGTCCGCGCCCACCGTCGACCAGTCGAACCGCCGCACGTGCCGGGACGCCGCCCCGCTCAGCTCCCGCAGCCGCTGCGGATCCGCCAGCAGCCGCAGCGCCGACCGGGCCAGCGCGTCCGCGTCCTCCACCGGGAACAGCTCGCCGGCGTCCCCGCCGTCCAGCACCTGCTTGAACGCGTCCAGGTCGCTGGCGAGCACCGGCGCACCCGCCGACATCGCCTCGACCAGGATGATCCCGAAGCTCTCGCCGCCGGTGTTCGGCGCCACGTACAGGTCGACGCTGCGCAGCAGCCGGGCCTTCTCCCGGTCGCTCACCATGCCGAGGAACTCCACCTGCGCCCGGACCTCCGGCGCCAGGCCCGCGGCCGCCTCCTCCTCGTCGCCCTTGCCCGCCACCAGCAGCCGCACCCCCGGCCGCTCGGCCAGGATCCGCGGCATCGCCGCCAGCAGGGTCGGCAGGCCCTTGCGCGGCTCGTTGATCCGGCCGACGAACCCGATCGTGCCGGGCTCCCCGCGCTCCGCACCGCCGGTCCAGCGGTCGTCCGGCTCCGCCTCGGCGAAGAACCCCACGTCCACGCCGTTCGGGATCACCACCGCGTCGCCGCCCAGGTGCTCCACCAGCGTCCGGCGCGCGTACTCGCTCACCGCGATCCGGGCCCGCATCTTCTCCAGCCCGGGCTGGAGGATCGGCGAGGCCGCGATCATCGCCCGCGACCGCGGGTTCGACGTGTGGAAGGTGCCCACCATCGGCCCGGACGCCGACCAGGCGGCCAGCATCGACAGGCTCGGCGCGGCCGGCTCGTGCACGTGCAGGATGTCGAACCGCTCCTCGTGCAGCCACCGCCGCACCCGGGCCGCCGACAGCAGGCCGAAGCTCAGCCGCGCCACCGAGCCGTTGTACGGCACCGCCATCGCCCGACCCGCCGAGACCACGTACGGCGGCAGCGCCTCGTCGTCCTCGGCCGGGGCCAGCACCGACACCGCGTGGCCCAGGCCGATCAGGTGCTCGGCGAGGTCCCGGATGTGGAACTGCACCCCGCCGGGGACGTCCCAGTCGTACGGGCAGACGATGCCGATCTTCACAGGTCTCCTCATGCTCCTTCGGGCGGGCCTCCGGGCGGGCCGTCAGGCCCCGGAGGCCTCGGCGGTGGGCTCCTCGACGGGACGACCCGCCGGACGGGCCGGTGCCCCCACCGTCTCACGGACGGGCAGGTCGGCCAGCCAGAACCGTTGCAGCATGTGCCAGTCCTCGGGGTGCTCGCGGATCGCGTCCTCCCAGACCGCCGCCATCGCCTGCGTCATCACCCGGGTCTTCTCCTTGCGGTCGCCCTCGGCGGGCACCGCGATCTCCGGGTGGATCTGCGCCCGGAGCATCGTGCCCTCGTACCAGAGCGACACCGGCATCAGCGCCGCACCGGTCCGCTGGCAGAGCGCCGCCGGGCCCGCCGGCATCCTGGTCGCCTCGCCGAAGAACGACACCTCGACGCCGGCCTCGGACAGGTCGCGGTCCCCCACCAGACAGACCAGCTTCCCCTCCCGCAGCCGCCGCGCCAGCGTGCCGACCACGTTCACCGAGCCGCCGGTCAGCGCCAGCACCTCCATGCCCAGGCTCTCGCGGAACGCCACGAACCGGTCGAACAGCCGCTCCGGCTCCAACCGCTCCGCGACCGTCGTGAACGGGAAGCCCTCCAGCGCCACCCAGGCGCCCGCCAGGTCCCAGTTGCCCATGTGCGGCAGCGTGATCACCGCGCCGCGCCCCGACTCCAGCGTCTCCCGCAGCTGGTCGAAGCCGTCCACCCGGACGTCCCGGGCCACCCGCGGCCGGCTCCACACCGGCAGCCGGAAGGACTCCAGCCAGTACCGCATGTACGAGCGCATCCCCGCCCGCGACAGCTCCCGCAGCTGCGCCTCGTCCGCCCCCGGGCGCACCCGCAGCAGATTCGCCTCCAGCTGCAGCACCCGCGGGCCGCGCCGCCGCCACGCGTAGTCCGCCAGCCGGTCGAACAGCCCTCGCGCCACCGGCTCGGGCAGGTGCTTGAGCACGCCCCAGCCCGTCGCGTACGCCGCGTACACCAGTCGGTCCTTCACCGCAGGCCCGCCCCTTCAGCTCCCGGCCGCCACGCGGTCCGCCTCGAACGCCTCACGGCGCACGGTCACCATCCGCTGGACCACCGTCACCAGGCTGCCGGCCGCCACCAGCCACAGCGCCACCGGCAGCAGCCACTCCACGTACGGCACCCCGAACGTGGCCAGACCCGCCACACCGGCCGCCACCAGACTGATCACCAGTCGCTCGGCCCGCTCCACCAGTCCCGAGACGTCACAGGGCAGCCCCTGGCTCTCGGCCCGGGCCTTGGTGTACGACACCACCAGCCCGCTCGCCAGGCAGAACACCGCCACCGCACAGAGCAGGTCGTTGTCACCCTTGCCCGCGTACCACATGGCCAGACCGCCGAAGACCGCCGCATCGGCGACCCGGTCCAGCGTCGAGTCCAGGAACGCCCCCCACTTGGTGGACCGCCCCAGCTGCCGGGCCATGTTCCCGTCGACCAGGTCCGAGAAGATGAACAGCGTGATCGTGACGGTGCCCCAGAAGAACTCCCCCCGCGGGAAGAACACCAGCGCACCCGTCACCGAACCGGCCGTACCGACCAGCGTCACCGTGTCGGGACTCACACCCAGCCGGATCAGGAACGCGGCGAACGGGGTCAGGACACGTGTGAAGAAGGCACGCGCGTATTTGTTCAGCATGGCCTTCCGGACCGCTCCGATCTGCCTGGTACCCGCCTGCGGCCAGAGTGCGCGGCAGACGACCGAATGGATCAGCCCACCCGGCGCACCCATGGTAGCCACGCCGGGGAACCGACCCCGCCCACGCACCGCCCGACCGGCCCCCGCGTGCCCCCGGCACCGGCCGTCCCGGCGCCCGCACCCCGCCGACCCGGCGCGCGCGGACCGTCGCACCTAGACTTTCACCGTCAGTCTCGGCGCGACGGGAGGAGACCCCGATGCCCGACCGCAGCACCGCCCGAGCCGGCCAGGCACCCGCCGTGACCGGACCTCGCGACCTGCGCAACGTCGTCCTCATCGGCTGCGCCGGCGTGGGCAAGACCACCCTCGCCGAATCCCTCGCCCACGCCGCGGGCTCCGTCGGGCGCCCCGGCCGCGTCGCCGACGGCACCACCGTCGCCGACCACGAGCCCGTCGAGCACCAGCAGCAGCGCTCCGTCCAGCTCTCGGTCCTCCCCCTCGCCTGGAACGGCGTCAAGATCAATCTGATCGACCCGCCCGGCCACCCCGACTTCGCCGCCGAGCTGCACGCCGCCGTGCACGCGGCCGACGCCGCCGTGTTCGTCGTCTCCGCCACCGACCCGGTCACCGCCCCCACCCGCGCCCTCTGGCGCGAGTGCGCCGCCGAGGGCATCCCCCGCGCCATCGCCGTCGCCAAGCTCGACGTCGCCCGCAGCAGCTTCGAGGACATCCTCGCCGCCTGCCACAACGCCTTCGGTCTCGGACCCGACACCCTCCGGCCGCTCTTCCTTCCCGTCCACCACGACGGGCACCCCGACGGCAGCGTCGACCTGCTCACCGGCCACACCTACGGACGGACCGAGCCGCTGCCGGACACCGCCCCGGCCCGCGAGAGCCTCGTCGAGGCCATCTCCGGCCAGGACGACACCCTCATGGAGCGCTACCTCTCCGGCGACCCCCTCGACACCGACGCCCTCGAAGCGGGCCTGCGCCGCGAAGTCCTCGCGTGCGCCCTCCACCCCGCCGTCCCCACCAGCGAGAACGGCCTCGGTGCCACCGAACTCCTGGACCTGATCGCCGCGTCCTTCCCGGACCCCACCGAACGCACCCGCCCCGCCCCCGAGTGCGACCCCGACGCCCCCCTCGCCGCCCAGGTCGTCCGCGTCACCGGCGACGCCTACGTCGGCCGGATCAGCCTCCTCCGGCTCTACGCCGGCACCCTGCGCCCCGACACCCGGATCCACCTCGCCGGCCCCGACCACCCCGCCGACCAGGACACCGAGGAACGCGTCACCGCCCTCACCAGCCCCTTCGGCAAACTCCAGCGCCCCGTCCCGCACGCCGTCGCCGGGGACCTCGTCTGCGCCGCCAAGCTGACCACCGCCCGGGCCGGCGACACCGCCCACGACCCCGGCCACCCCGTGAAGCTCGACGGCTGGACCCTCCCCGAGCCGCTGCTCCCGATCGCCGTCGAGGCCCACAGCAAGGCCGACGACGACAAGCTCTCCCAGGCGCTCACCCGGCTCGCCGCCGAGGACCAGGCCCTCCGGCTGGAGCAGAACCCCGACACCCACCAGCTCGTCCTCTGGTGCACCGGCGAGGCCCACGCCGAGGTCGTCCTCGACCGCCTCCGCACCCGGCACAACGTCCACGTCGACACCGTGGAACACCGGGTGGCCCTGCGCGAGACCTTCGGCACCGCCGCCGCCGGCCACGGCCGCCTCGTCAAGCAGTCCGGCGGCCACGGCCAGTACGCCATCTGCGAGCTGGAGGTCGAACCCCTGCCGGCCGGTTCCGGCTTCGAGTTCAAGGAGCACGTCGTCGGCGGCGCCGTCCCCCGGCACTTCATCCCCTCCGTGGAGAAGGGCGTCCGCGCCCAGCTCGCCAAGGGCGTCTCCACCGGACACCCGCTCGTCGACATCCGGGTCACCCTCACCGACGGCAAGGCGCACTCCGTCGACTCCTCCGACTCGGCCTTCCAGACCGCCGCCGCCCTCGCCCTGCGCGACGCCGCCGAGCACGCCGTCATCCGGCTGCTCGAACCCGTCGCCGCGGTCGGCATCCTGCTCCCCGACGACTACCTCGGCGCCGTCCTCGGCGACCTCTCGGCCCGCCGCGGCCGCGTCCTCGGCACCGAGACCGCGGGCCCCGGCGTCACCCTGCTCCGCGCCGAGGTCCCCGAGCTCGAACTCGCCCGCTACCCCGTCGACCTGCGCTCGCTCACCCACGGCACCGCCGGGTTCAGCCGCGCCCACCTGCGCCACGAACCGATGCCCGCCGCGCTCGCCGCCCGCTTCACCGGGAAGGACTGACCACCGGAACGCGCCGGTCGCCCCGGCGGGCCGAGCGCCGGGGCGGGCCGCCCCGGTCCGCCGGCCGTCGGCCCGTCAGGCGTCGGTGTCGCCCCGCCCGTCGGGCGCGGCGGCGGCCGGGCGCTGCGGCAGTGCGCAGGCCGGCGTCCCGCCCGGCATCCGGTGCCGGTTCCTCGCCACCCACCGGTAGGCCAGCGCCGCGACCGGCCGCACCGGCGCCGACGCCAGGACTCCGCCCAGGTAGGCCCACGCCCCGCCCGAGCGCAGCAGCAGCCGCGCCACCGCCTGCGCCCCGCCGTAGACGCGGCCGGCCGGGGTCACCCAGAGCAGCTCGCGCTCCGCGCGCTCCCAGGACACCTCCCCGCGCCCCCCGGCCGCCCCGTCCAGGCCGGCGAGGTCCGCGAACTGGAACGGCACCGCGTCCCAGCCGCCCGACGCCAGGGTCTGCCGCAGGTACCGCTCGGCCCAGTTCTTGCAGGTCGTGCAGAACGCGCAGTCCCCGTCGAAGACCAGCACCGGATCCCTCACCACCACGTTGTCCATACCGTCATCGTGCACCATCCGACGCCGCCGCCGGCGGACAGGGCAGCCGGGGTCCGCCCCGGCGCATCGCGCTCCCGAAACCTGGGCATCATGCCCCACAGGTCCACCGTGGCCCGATCGTGACGGCACTTCAGACGATCATCCACACAGCGGCACCACGGCACGGTAATCTGCCGCAGGACAAGGGGAGGAGGGGACGCCACCGTGACGACACTCGACATGACCCCGGGTGCGCAGATACCCCGGACCGACGTCGGCCCGCAGACCGCCGGCACGCAGGCACTCTCCTCGGCCGCGTACCGCGACGGCAAGCTCGCCGACGACGCCGGCAAGCTCGACGGAGCCACCGCGAAGAAGGGCCGCTTCGCCCTCTTCGCCCCCAACTTCGGCGAGGCCTTCAGCAAGGCGCTCATCTCCCGCGCGCTCGGCGGCGACCGCAAGCCCCTGGTCCCCGCCTTCGGCGTCGAGACCCGCCAGGTCGTCGAGCACTGCCTCGCCGCCGAGGAGATCCGCCGCAACCGCGACCGGCAGCTGTCCACCATCTCCGTCGTCACCGGCGTGCTCTGCCTGCCCGGCGCCCTCGTCTGGCTGGGCGCCTTCCAGCTCCGTGCCTGGCTCCGGCGCGACAACCCCAAGAACGCCGGCGTGTACGGGGCCGTCGTCCTCGTCCTCGTCGCCGCCCTCGCCGCCCTGCTCGCGATCAAGCCCCCGGTCGGCGGCGTCCTCGGCATCTACCTGCGCCTGGTCATGCTCGCCCCGGTCATCGGCTGGTACCTCGCGAAGCGCATCGTCGAACGCACCGCCGTCGACCTGCGCGCCCGCTGGCTGCAGCTGGTCGAGGGCAACGCCGTCGCCGCGACCGTCCCGATGGCCGTCCCGCGCGACGACCTCGACAAGAAGGCCGCCGACCTGCGGGCCAAGCTCGGCCGGCTGGACTCCGAGCAGGAGACCAACATCCAGCACTACGCCGGCCCCAAGGGCATCCTCGGCGTCGGCCGCCGCTGGGGCGAGTGGAAGCTCATCGACACCCTGCGCCCCGCCGAGGGCCAGATCGACTTCCGCCAGTTCCACCCCTGGGACCTCGTCCGGAAGATCTCCGGACACCTCAAGTCGCTCGGCATCAGCGAGGTCGCCAACAGCGGGATGCCCGGCGTCCGGGTCAAGCAGTGGGTCGTCTTCGAGGTCGGCGAGAGCGCGGACGAGATCAGCCGCCCCGGCGGCGCCGACATGGACGGCGACCACATGCGCGACTTCGCCGTCCAGGCGGTCGCCGACAAGCAGACCTTCGGCGGCGGCCCCCGCCACTACCTCGCCACCCAGTTCATCACCCACGACGGCAAGCTCGTCCTGACCTTCACCGTCACCGTGGTGCTGCTCGCCAACACCCTCAACATCACCGTCGCCGGCTACGCCCTCGGCCCGATCAACGGCTTCTTCTTCGACAAGCCCAAGGCCAAGGAGAAGTCGGTCGCCAAGACCGTGCGGTTCTGGGAGGAGCGCACGGTCAAGCTCCCGCTGATCGACAACGACGAGGTCGTCCGGCAGGCCGTCCGCGCGCCCTTCTACCGGATGCCCGCCCTGCTCGGCTGGCTCGGCGGCGGCCTCGGCCTGCCCGAGCCCTTCGGCCTGCGGCACATCTGGGCCGGCCTGCCGTGGGGCACCCGCACCATGGCCGACAACGCGCTCAACTCGGCCCACCCGGTGCTCGGCGCCGTCCACACCGCCACCCTGGAGTTCCTCGCCGAGCACGACCTGGACACCGACCGCGCCTTCAAGGGCCGCGCCGCCGGGCTCAAGGCCGAGGCCCAGGGCAGCCGCCCGTTCAAGGTCGACCACTACGACGCCGGCTGACGGCCGCACCGGGCACGACGGGGCCCCTGCCGACACACGGTCGGCAGGGGCCCCGGTCCGTCCCGGCTCAGTCCTGCGGCCAGGCCTCCGCCAGCATCTTGCGGGTGTCCGCCAGCAGTTGCGGCAGCACCTTGGTGTGGCCGACCACCGGCATGAAGTTGGTGTCCCCGCCCCAGCGGGGCACCACGTGCTGGTGCAGGTGCGCCGCGATCCCGGCACCTGCCGCCGTCCCCTGGTTCATCCCGATGTTGAAGCCGTGCGCGCCCGAGGCCGCGCGCAGCGCCGTCATCGCCTTCTTGGTGAACACCGCCAGCTCGGCCGTCTCCGCCTCGTCCAGCTCGGTGTAGTCCGCCGCGTGCCGGTACGGGACCACCATCAGGTGACCGCCGTTGTACGGGTAGAGGTTGAGCACCGCGTACACGGAGCCGCCGCGTGCGACGACCAGCCCGTCCTCGTCACTCAGCGACGGAATCGAGCAGAACGGGCAACCGTCGTCCGGAGCCGGGCCGGTGGGCTTGTTCTCGCCCTGGATGTAGGCCATCCGATGGGGGGTCCACAGGCGGCGGAAGCCGTCCGGCTCGCCGACGCCCCGCTGCAGTTCCGGCTCAGTCGTCATGCTGATCAGCATATTCGCCCGGCCGTTCTTGCAAAGCAGCGCGGGGCAGACTCCCGAGGAGCCCGCCCCGCGCTCACGCGTGACCGTGGTGTCACACCTGGATGCGGCGCTCCACGGCGTCCACGATCTCGGCGACCGCGTCGGCCACCGGGACGCCGTTCTTCTGCTCGCCGTTGCGGTAGCGGAAGGACACCGCACCCGCCTCGACGTCGTCGTTGCCGGCGATCAGCATGAACGGGGTCTTGCTCTTCTGGGCGTTGCGGATCTTCTTCTGCATCCGGTCGTCCGAGGTGTCGACCTCGACCCGGATGCCGCGCTGCTTCAGCTCGGCCGCGACCTCCAGCAGGTACGGCACGTGCTCGTCGGTGATCGGGATGCCGGTCACCGTGACCGGGGCCAGCCACGGCGGCATGGCACCGGCGTAGTGCTCCAGCAGCACCGCGAAGAACCGCTCGATCGAGCCGAACAGCGCCCGGTGGATCATGACCGGCCGCTGGCGCGAGCCGTCCGCCGCGGTGAACTCCAGGTCGAAGCGGTCGGGCAGGTTGAAGTCCAGCTGGATGGTGCTCATCTGCCAGGTGCGGCCGATGGCGTCCTTCGCCTGCACCGAGATCTTCGGGCCGTAGAAGGCCGCGCCGCCCGGGTCCGGCACCAGCGGCAGGCCCTGCTTCTCGGCCACGGCGGCGAGGACGGCGGTGGCCTCCTCCCACGCGTCGTCCGAGCCGACGAACTTCTCCGGGTCCTTGGTGGACAGCTCCAGGTAGAAGTCGTTCAGGCCGTAGTCGCGCAGCAGGTTGAGCACGAAGGTGAGCGTCGAGTCGAGCTCGTCGGCCATCTGCTCACGGGTGCAGTAGATGTGCGCGTCGTCCTGGGTGAAGCCGCGGGCGCGGGTCAGGCCGTGCACCACGCCGGACTTCTCGTACCGGTACACCGTGCCGAACTCGAAGAGACGCAGCGGCAGTTCGCGGTACGAGCGGCCACGCGCGTCGAAGATCAGGTTGTGCATCGGGCAGTTCATCGGCTTGAGGTAGTAGTCCACGCCCTCGTCGAGCTGCATGGGCGGGTACATGCCGTCCGCGTACCAGTCGAGGTGGCCGCTCTTCTCGAAGAGCTTCCCCTTGGTGGCGTGCGGGGTGTAGACGAACTCGTAGCCCTCCTCCTCGTGCCGGCGGCGCGAGTAGTCCTCCATGGCGCGGCGGATGATGCCGCCCCTGGGGTGGAAGACCGCGAGGCCGGAGCCGATCTCCTCGGGGATGGAGAAGAGGTCGAGCTCGCTGCCGAGCTTGCGGTGGTCGCGCTTGGCGGCCTCCTCCAGGAACTCCAGGTGCGCCTTGAGCGCGTCCTTGGTCGGCCAGGCGGTGCCGTAGAGGCGCTGGAGCATGGGGTTCTTCTCGCTGCCGCGCCAGTAGGCGGCGGCCGAGCGCATGATCTTGAACGCCGGGATCATCCGGGTCGACGGCAGGTGCGGGCCGCGGCAGAGGTCGCCCCAGCACAGCTCGCCGGACTTCGGGTCCAGGTTGTCGTAGATGCTCAGCTCGCCGGCGCCGACCTCGACGTCGGCACCCTCGCCGGCGGTGGCGGCGGAGCCCTTGAGGCCGATCAGCTCCAGCTTGTACGGCTCGCCGGCCAGCTCCTCGCGGGCGGCCTCGTCGGTGACCACCCGGCGGGAGAACTTCTGCCCGCGCTTGATGATCTCCTGCATCTTCTTCTCGACGGCCTTGAGGTCGTCGGGGTGGAACGGCTTCTCGACGTCGAAGTCGTAGTAGAAGCCGTCCTTGACCGGCGGGCCGATGCCGAGCTTGGCCTCCGGGAAGAGCTGCTGCACGGCCTGGGCCATGACGTGCGCGGTGGAGTGGCGCAGGATGTCGAGGCCGTCCTTGCTGCCGATCTCGACCGGCTCGACCTCGTCGCCGTCCTGGACGGCGTACGCGAGGTCCTTGAGCTGGCCGCCGACGCGGGCGGCGATGATCGAACGGTCGTCGGCGAAGAGCTCGGCGGCCGTGGTGCCCGTGGTCACCACGCGCTCTTCCCGATCGGGTTCGCGGCTGATGATTACCCGGACGTCCGTCACCGGTCTCTCCTGACGTGCTGGATTCGTAGGACGCAACACTTCGCTGCGCGTGACGATGGTACCGAGACCGGTGGCCCCGCCGTCACCTCCGTATCCTCCCTACCCGTCGCCCAGGGTCTTGAGCAGCCGCTCCCGCTCCGCCTCCTCCAGCCCGCAGGGCTCCAGGCCGGTGGGCCGGGTGAGCCGGCGGAAGCCGCCGCGCCGTTCGAGCCGGCCGCTGACCTTGACCGGGGTGCCGGCCAGGTGGGCCTCGGCGGCCAGCCGGTAGGCGGGATCGGGCAGGCGGACCTTGACCTCGTCGACCTCGGCGCCGCCGAGCACCCGCAGGCGGACGCTGCCGGGGCCCGCCGGGTCGGCGCGCTTGAGCCGGACGACGACGCCGACGACGGTGACGGCGACGGCGGGCTCGATGCGTTCGAGCAGCTCCGCGGCCTCCGCGAGGGCGGGCAGGTCGCCGGGCGAGAACTCCAGGGCGATCCGGCGGTCGCCGAAACCGCCGGGGGTCCCGGCGACGGCCGACCAGGCGACGGTGAGCCGGCTCGCGGTGGCGCCGCGCACCAGCTCCTCGACGGATTCGACCAGCTCGCGGCTGACGCCGGACTGGACGGCGTTCTCGAAGGCCTCCGCACCGCCGCTGACCCGGCGGTAGTCGACGGCGTCGCGCAGCGCCTCCAGGGCGCGGACCAGGGTGGTGACCGCGGCCCGGCCCTCGGGGGCGGGGGTGTAGGCGGTGAGGCCGGGGCCGCCGGAGACCACCAGGACGCGGTCGAGGAAGTCCCCGGCCCAGCTGTCGAGGCGGGCTCCGAAGTACGCGGCCCGGGTGCGGCCGGCCTTGGCGCCGGCCGCGAGCATGGCGCGCGCCGCCCGCTGAAGCCGTTCGGTGTCGTCCCAGGGCACCGTCGCGGGAGCGGAGCCCGGCGGGCCGGCGAGGTCGCGGCGCCACTGGAGCTCGTCGCCGGGGACGGCCAGGGCGAGCAGGATCGCGCGGGCGGAGGGGCTGGCGGAGCGGGAGAGCGCGGTGACGGCGTCGGCGAGGAGGTCGACGGCGTCGTCGAAGCCGTCACCGGCGGGGACGATCAGGCTGGTGCCGGGGTCGGTGCCGTCGGGGGGCGTCCAGCGGCCGTACCGGGCGGAGGGCCCGCCGCGCCGGACCCAGCCGTGCCGGGCCAGCAGGGTGGCGAGCACCGCGGGGTCGACGGCGGCCGGGTCGGGCAGCGCCCGGGCCTGCGGCTCGCGGGGACCGGGGCGCAGTGGCCCGTGGGGCAGTGTCATGGTGCGGCTCCTCCCGGCCGGGGGCCGGGCCGTCACGGGCTGCCGCCCGCGCCGACCCTGGCCATGATGTCGCACAGTGCGCGGTCGTCGAAGACCTTCGCGGTGGGTACCCGGACGTTGGTCCGGCGCTGCCCGGTGACCGGGTGGCCGGCCAGGTTGACCCAGTAGCAGCAGTGCCGCAGCTCCAGCGCGTCCGGCCGGGCCGCGAGCCAGTGGTCGACCCGGCGGGGCAGCAGCATGACGACGAGGATGCGGGGCACCGCGACCCGGGGGCGGGCGAGCTTGCGCAGGTGGTCGTTGTCGAGGGTGAAGCTGAAGTACGGGCCGCGCGGATGGGGGGCGATCTGCTGGGTGGCCTTCAGCTGGATCTTGACGGTCACCTCGTCGTCGATCTCGTGGACCCGGGAGCCGTGACTGACCTGCCAGTCGATGCCGTTGTCGGGGAACGGCTGGGAGAGCGAGCAGCCGGCCGCGGCGGCGACCGCGTGCAGGTAGCCGACCTGCAGGGTCTCCATGCAGGCGGTCACCGCCAGGTTGCCCCGCAGGGCGGCCTCCGCCTCGTCGGGCTGCGGCTGGGTCAGTGCCATCGCCGGGTTCCTCCCCCCGTCCCCCCCGGGCCCGTCCCGATTCGAACAGGGCACCTGTCGGCAGGGTGCCCGGCCGGTGGTGCGCCAAACGGTTGAGGGGACGTCAGGAGCGGGTATCACCAGGGCGGGAACGCGCTGTATCCGAGGGGCAGTCATGCAGCAGCACTGGTTCACCGGCCCGATCGCCTCCTTCGACACCGAGACCACCGGCGTGGACGTCGAGACCGACCGCATCGTGTCGGCCGCCCTGGTGGTCCAACTCGCCCCGGGCGCCGCCCCGCAGGCGACCACCTGGCTGGCCGACCCCGGCGTGCCGATACCGGACGGTGCCCGCGCCGTGCACGGCATCACCGACGAACGGGTCCGGGCGTTCGGCCGCCCGGCGCGGACGGTGGTGGCGGAGATCGCCGCCGCGCTGGCGGCGCAGGCCCGGGCCGGCCGCCCGGTCGCGGTGATGAACGCGCCCTACGATCTGACCCTGCTCGACCGGGAGTTGCGCCGGCACCGCGGGGTCACGCTGACGGACGCGGTGGGCCCGGCCGGCCTGCTGATACTGGATCCACGGGTGCTGGACAAGCACGTGGACCGGTACCGCAAGGGCCGCCGGACGCTGACCGACCTGTGCGCGCACTACGGGGTGCAGCTGGCCGGGGCGCACGACGCGGCGGCGGACGCGGCGGCGACGCTGGCGGTGGTCCGGACGATCGGTGCGCGCCATCCGGCCGCGCTGGGCGGGCTGACGGTGGCGGAGCTGCACCTGCGGCAGGCGGTCTGGCACGCGGCACAGGCCCGGGGGTTGCAGGCGTGGTTCGACCGGTCGGGGGCGGACGAGCGGGTGGACCTGTCCTGGCCGCTGCGGCCGGCCCGGTGCGGATGCGGGCGACGGCTGTCCCCGGACCACAGGTGCGAGATGGCGGCGTAGCGCGGCGGGGCCGTTCCGGGCGCCCGGCGTTCGGTGTGCGCGCGAACGCCGCAGGCCCCGACCGGTCTCCGGTCGGGGCCTGCATGCTGTCCGGTGGGCGATACTGGGATCGAACCAGTGACCCCTTCGGTGTGAACGAAGTGCTCTCCCGCTGAGCTAATCGCCCGGGCAACGAGAAGAACTGTAGCACCATTCGGGGGGTGCGGTACAACTCGCTTCCCCGGGGTGCCGGTCGACACATCCGCAGAACTCGCACTCCGCACGGAAGATGACTGGGCCTCAGTTCATTCCCGGGCGATGTTCACCGGATTGTGGAAATACATGTGAGGCCCAGCCGATTATCGGCTGGGCCTCACATATCACAATGCATTCCGGTGGGCGATACTGGGATCGAACCAGTGACCCCTTCGGTGTGAACGAAGTGCTCTCCCGCTGAGCTAATCGCCCGGGTGCAGGGAAAACATTACCGCATCCCACGGGGTGGTCCGAACACGCTCACCCCGGCCCCCGGAACGGCCGCCTCACCCGGACGGCGCACCGGCCGGCCCCCGCTCCCCGGCCGGACCGCACACGGTCCGTACCCGGTCCGCGACGGACCCCCGCTCAGTCCTCGTCGATCTTCCAGGGCATGACCAGCCCGTACTTCCACAGGTACCAGCCGCCGATCCCGGCGATCACCGTCAGGCCGATCACCGTGAGCGTGATGTTGCGGCGGCGGACCCGCGGGTCCAGGGCCTTCTGGGCCGCCTCGGCCACCTTCCGCCGGGTCCAGCGCAGCGCCAGCTGGGCCCAGACGAACTCGGTCGCCCAGATGCCCATGCCCAGGAAGATGACCACCCAGCCGGGCCCGGGCAGCGGCAGCATGATCACGCCGAGCACCACCACCGCCAGGCCGATCAGGAAGACGGCCACCTGCCAGCTCAGGTGCAGCGGGCGGGAGCGGCGGATGAAGTGCGGCGCGCGTGAGCCCAGCGGCCGGCCACCGTCCGTGTCCGCCCCCGTACCCCCACCGTCGCCGTCGTCGTTCCCCGGCCCCGTCGGCACCCCCGTGTCGTCCGGCACGATCACATCCCCCGTTCCCGTGTTCCCGCCCGCGTCACCGCGTGCCTTGTCGCTTCGCACAGTCATGCCAGGAAACTAACCGAGAAGCGGGCCGGTAATGCCCTGCGGGGCACTCTGTGGCGATTCCGCAATGCGCCGTAAGGGGTACGACTCGCGCCCGAATCGGGACAGAGGGGTTTACATCGGTCTTGGAGGTGGGATGGTCCGTTCGCCGACGTGCGATTCCCCGAGCGCACACTGAGCGAAAGGCCATGGCGCTTATGAACACCACGGTCAGCTGCGAGCTGCACCTGCGCCTCATCGTGTCCAGCGAGTCCTCACTGCCCGTCCCCGCGGGTCTGCGCTACGACACCGCCGACCCCTATGCCGTGCACGCCACGTTCCACACCGGCGCCGACGAGACCGTGGAGTGGGTGTTCGCCCGAGATCTCCTTGCGGAGGGGCTGCACCGACCCACGGGTACCGGCGACGTCCGGGTCTGGCCGTCGCGCAGCCACGGGCAAGGGGTGGTCTGCATCGCGCTGAGCTCTCCGGAAGGAGAAGCCCTGCTGGAGGCCCCGGCCCGAGCGCTTGAGTCGTTCCTCAAGCGGACGGACGCCGCCGTACCCCCCGGCACCGAACACCGTCACTTCGACCTCGACCGGGAGCTGTCCCACATCCTCGCCGAAAGCTGACCCCGACCGGAGGCGGTCACGCCCCGCTGTCGGCGGGGTCGTACCTCCTGCCGTCACCGCAGCCGTCCTACTCGGGGGCACGGCAGCAAACTCAGCCGCGCACGACGCGGTCTCGGGGCCGGTGAAACGATTCGCCCCCATCAGGGGCGGGCCGGAGCACCGAAGGCGCCCGGCAGTGAGGCCGGCCACCCGCAGGGGTGGCCGGCCTCACTGCCGGGCGCAGGCGTCTTCCGGGCGGGCCGGCCGCCGGTCGCTCCCGGCCCCCTCCCGCCCGCCCTCTCCGCCCGTACTGACGAGATCCGTACGCACCTTCGAAGGAAGCCGGCACCGTGTGCGGCGCGGCCCGGTAAGGTCTGGGAGTGACCGTAGTCGCGGGGCGCCGACGGCCCCCTCCGCGCGAGGAGCCCCCACGTGCTGATCACCCATGACACCGAGTGCGCGCTGAGCATCCTCGTCGAGCTGCTCAACACCGCACCCGAGGTGTGCGGCACCGAGCTGCTGCCCGACGTGGCCGCGCTAGACGCCTTCGTGATCCGCCAGGAGATCAGCGAGGTCGACTCCCTCACCGACGGCGACCTGCGCCGGGTGCACGAGCTGCGGACGCAGCTGCGCGAGGTCTTCGGGACGGAGTCCACCGAGGAGGCCGCCGAGCTGGTGAACGCCCTGGTCGCCGCCGCCGGCACGACACCCCGGCTCACCAACCACGACCACCACGGGTGGCACATCCACTACTTCGCGCCGCACGCCGCGCTCGGTGACCACCTGGCCGCCGAGCTGGGCATGGCGCTGGCCTTCATCCTCACCGCCGGCGAACGCGAGCGGCTGCGCCGCTGCGAGGCACCGGACTGCGCACGGGTCTTCGTCGACCTCTCGCGCAACCGCTCGCGGCGCTACTGCGACAGCCGGACCTGCGGGAACCGGCTGCACGTCGCCGCCTACCGGGCGCGCCAGCGGTCCGCCGAGTCGGTGCCCTCGGCCTGACCGCCGGTCCCGGCCCCGAACGGGGCGGGCGGGGGTTCGGGCCGTCGTTCGGGCGACGGGCCCGACGGCAGGCCGAAACCGCCGGACCGGGTCCCGGTCCGGCGCGGGCGGGCCGCTTCGGCTCAGATCCCGCGGCGGCGCAGGATCTCCTCGATGTCGGAGAAGTCCCCGAGCCCGTCGTCCCGCTTGGCCTGTTTCGCCGGCTTCTGCTGCTTCGCCGGCTTCTGCGGCTCGGCCTGCCTCGCCGGATCGAACGGCGCGGTGCCCGTGACACCGCCGGGATCCGCGCCGACGGCCGGGCGTGCGGGAGCCGGACCGGCCGCCGGACGCGCCCCGCCCCCGGCGACGGCGCCGCGACGGCCCGCCCAACGGGTGGTGGCCAGCAGCGCGGCCGAGACGCCCAGCAGCACGATGCCGGTCCAGACCCGGGGGTCGAAGACCAGCTTCGTCGCCCAGTCCGCCAGCTCGCTGCCGATGGTCCGGGCCACCGGGAAGAGGCCGGTCAGGTAGAGACCGGCCGGCACCAGCGCGAACGCGAACCAACGGGTCGCGGAGAGGAAGCGCCGGCGGTACGCGCGCAGGCCCGCGACGGCCACCCCGGCCGCCGTCAGCGCGAAGCTCACCGCCGCCGTCAGCACGGCCGCGTCCCGTCGTCGGCCGCCGCCCGCGCACCGCGCGCCGCTCGGCCGGTCGGCCTGTCAGTCGAACTGGTCATCTCGTCGGACCTCCCGTCGCTCCGGTCTGGCCGGGCCCGACCGCCGCCGGGACGGCACGGAGCCCACTAGTGGAACACTGGGGGCATGATCGAAGGTTCCCTCCCCCGTCTCGAGTTCTGGTGCGAGCTCCAGTGTCCGGACTGCCGCACCGCCCTGGACGACGTCCGGACGCTGCGCGCCCGGTACGGCGACGCGCTCCCCGTCGAGCTGCGCCACTTCCCGCTGGAGAAGCACAAGCACGCCTACGCCGCGGCGGAGGCCGCCGAGGAGGCGTTCGCGCAGGGCTTGGGGTGGCCGTACGTCGAGGCGCTGCTGGACCGCGTCGAGGAGCTGGAGTCGCGCGGCACCGAGGTGCTGCTGGAGGTGGCGCGGGAGGTCGGGGTGGACGCCGAGGAGGTGGACACCGCGCTGGTGGACGGGCGGCACATGCTGATCGTCGACGCCGACCAGGCCGAGGGCAAGGCGATCGGCGTGCAGGGCACGCCGACCTACGTGATCGCCGGACAGCGACTGGACGGCGGACGGAGCCAGGACGGCCTGCTGGACCGGATCGTCGCCGTCATCGAGGCGGCGCAGCGCTCCTGACGGCCCGTCGGCGGATCCGGCGTCAGATCAGCGTCTTGCCGTAGACGCGGTTGGTCACCCGGTAGCCGAGCGACTCGTAGAGCCGGATCGCGACCTCGTTGCCGCTGAAGACGTTCAGCCCCAGGTCGCGGACCCCGGCGGCCAGGCACTCCCGTTCCGCGAGCAGCATCAGCGCCCGGCCGTGGCCGTGGCCCCGGTGGGCCTCGGCCACCTCGACCACCATCACCCAGGCCAGCGGCGCGCCGTCGGACAGGTCGCGGACCCGCAGGGCCAGCCAGAGCGAGCCCAGCGGGTCCGGCCCGGCACCCCTCAGCCGGCGCAGCGCGACACCGGGGGTGCCGGCCCCCAGGGGCAGCAGGTTCAGGTGGTCGGCGTCGGACTTGGCGCGGGCCTGCTCCTCCGCGAGACCGGACGAGACCAGGTCGCGCAGATAGCCCTCCTTGGCGTCCGCGAGCCAGTCCGGGAACTCCTCCGCGCCGATCGGGTGCGCGGTGAGGCCGGGCGGCAGCGCGGGCGGCGCGGTGAGGCGCTTGGCCATGTTCCGCATCCGCTCGCTGTAGCCGAGGGTGACCGCGAGCGAGCGCGCGAGCTGCGAGGACTCGGGGATGTCGGCGTCCACCCGGGTACAGCCCCAGCCGCGCAGCACCTCCTCGGCCGCCAGGGCGCCGAACGTTCCGCGCCCCCGCCCGCGCCCTTCGTGCACCTCCAACTCGGCTATCTCGCCCCAGAGTTGCCCGCCGCGCGGAACGAGGCTGGTGCGCAGGGCGCCGACCGGCCGGCCGTTGGCGCAGATCCGCCAGCGTCTGGTGCGGCCGCCGGCGGCGGTGGGTGTCTCCGGGCCCTCTGGGCGCAGCGTGGTGGTCATGCCGGGGTCCCTTCCCGCCGCCCGGGTGTTCTACCCGCCGGGGTGGGGGGGCCGGGAGCCCCGGCGGCGCTCAGGGGTCCAG
Source organism: Streptomyces sp. BE303 (assembly GCF_036290945.1). Classification (NCBI taxonomy): domain Bacteria; kingdom Bacillati; phylum Actinomycetota; class Actinomycetes; order Kitasatosporales; family Streptomycetaceae; genus Streptomyces; species Streptomyces sp. BE303. The sequence goes on along the minus strand of NZ_JAQYWZ010000709.1, from coordinate 127,552 downwards.
GTCGTCGGCGCTGCGCTCGGCGAAGACCGCCATGGCCTTGGTCGTCACCGGACCGGGCCCGGCCAGTTCGTGGCCGTCGACGCGGGTGACGGCCTGGACGTCGCGCAGGGTGGAGGTCAGGAAGACCTCCTCGGCCCGCTGGAGCGCGTCGAGCGGCAGGTCGGCCTCCTGGGCGCCGCACCAGTCGATGACGAGCCGGCGGGTGATGCCGGCCAGGCAGCCGGAGGAGAGCTGCGGGGTGAGCAGGGTTCCGTCGAGCACGACGAAGACGTTGGACCCGGTGCCCTCGCAGAGCCGGCCGGCGGTGTTGGCGAGGATCGCCTCGGAGGCGCGGGCCCGGTGGGCGGCGGCGAGGGCGACGACGTTCTCGGCGTACGAGGTGGTCTTCAGACCGGCGACGGCGCTGTGCTCGTTGCGGCGCCAGGGGACGACCGCGACGGCGGTGGTGTCGGGGCGGCGGGCGGCGGTGCCGAGGGAGACGACCAGGGTGGGGGCGTCGTCGCCGCGTTCGGAGCCGAGCGGGGCGACGCCACCGGTGTAGGTGACGCGCAGCCGGCCGAGCGGCACGGGGTTGGCGTCGAGGACCTGGGCGCAGGCCTCGCGGACCCGGTCGTGGTCGGGATCGGGCAGGCCGAGGCCGCGGGCCGAGCGGGTGAGCCGGTCGAGGTGGCGGGTGAGCGCGAAGGCCCGGCCGTCGACGGCCTTCAGGGTCTCGAAGACTCCGTCGCCGGTGGTGAGTCCGTGGTCGAGGACGGACAGGGCGGGGTCGGCGGAGTCGACGAGGGACCCGTTGACCCAGCTGGTGGTGGGGTGCTGCATCGAGGGCTGCTCCTCGTGGGTGGGGCGTGGGCGGGTCGGTTCCGGCCGGGGTCCGGAGACCGCGCCGGGGCGTTCCGGCTCTCAGTCGGTGGGGGTGTCGGTGCCCGACGCTATCGCGACCAGGCGGGCGGCCTTCAGTTCGGTTTCCGCCCACTCGCGGTCGGGGTCGGATCCCCAGGTGATGCCGGCACCGGTGCCGAAGCGGAGCTCGGGGGCGGCCGGGTCGGTCCGGTCGATCCAGAAGGTGCGGATGCCGACGGCGAGTTCGCCCTCGCCGCGGTCGGCGTCGACCCAGCCGACGGCCCCGCAGTAGGGGCCGCGCGGGGCGGTCTCCAGCGCCTCGATGATGCGCAGGGCGCTGGACTTGGGGGCCCCGGTCACCGAGCCGGGCGGGAAGGCGGCGGAGAGCAGTTCGGGCCAGCCGGCGTCCTCGCGCAGGGTCCCTTCGACGGTGGAGACCAGGTGGACCAGGCCGGGGTGCTTCTCGACGGCGCAGAGGTCCGGGACGCTGACGCTGCCGGTGGCGCAGACCCGTCCGAGGTCGTTGCGGACCAGGTCGACGATCATCACGTTCTCGGCGTGGTCCTTGTCGAGGAGGTCGTCCTCGGTGCGGCCGGTGCCCTTGATCGGGCCGGAGGAGACGGTGCGGCCGGTACGGCGCAGGTACAGCTCGGGCGAGGCGGTGGCGATCTCCACGCCGTGGCCGGGCAGCCGGACGGTGCCGGCGTAGGGCGCGGGGTTGCCGTGCGCGAGCAGGCCGGTGAGGGCGTCGACGTCGGTGCGGTCCGGGTCCGGCAGCGGCGCGGACAGCACGCGGCAGAGGTTCGCCTGGTAGACCTCGCCGGCCGCGATGTGCTCCCTGATCCGGCGGACGCCCGCGGTGTAGGAGGCGTGGTCGAGCGAGCTGCGCCAGCGGTCGGCGGCCGGTCCCCGCCAGCCCGCGCCGGACGGGGGCGCGGGGGCCGGGCGGACGTCGTCGAAGCGGGCACAGGTGAGCCGGCCCTCGAAGTCGTGGACGACGGCCCAGTAGCCGGCGGAGTCGAGGGCCGCCGGATCCGAGGTGACGTCGCGCAGCCCGGTCGCGAGGCGGCCGCCGAAGCGGGCGAGGGGGATGTGGGGGGCGGGGTGGCCGGACACGGGTCTCCTGCACGGGCTTGCTCGGTTGCGGTGCCTGAAGTGTAGGTCGGGGGGCGTGAGCAGAGTCGGGCATCGCGCGGGCGTGCGCCGGATGACCTGCGGGTGTCACTCAGGGTGCCGTTCGCCTCCCGACGGGGCCGTCCCGCGGGGTCGGCGCGGGCCCGGCCCGCGGCCGCCCGGCGGGCACCCCGGCGGCACGCTGCGGGAACGGATTTTTAGCTGGCCCGGGAATCCGCTAGAGTTCAACACGTCGCCAGGGAGCGCAGCCGGGAAAAACGGTGAAGATCCCGGGAGACAGGCGGACGTGGCTCAGTTGGTAGAGCATCACCTTGCCAAGGTGAGGGTCGCGAGTTCGAATCTCGTCGTCCGCTCGATGGAGAACAGTGTAAGATCGTTCTTCGAGTGTTGCCTGGTGGAGTGGCCGAGAGGCGAGGCAACGGCCTGCAAAGCCGTCTACACGGGTTCAAATCCCGTCTCCACCTCCAAGAGGACTCCCGGTTCCACCGGGTGACCTCCCCGCGCGATTAGCTCAGCGGGAGAGCACTACCTTGACACGGTAGGGGTCACTGGTTCAATCCCAGTATCGCGCACGTCGGATCCTCCGGGGTCTGCTGCAGGACCGCCGCACCAGGCGCGATTAGCTCAGCGGGAGAGCACTACCTTGACACGGTAGGGGTCACTGGTTCAATCCCAGTATCGCGCACAGTAACGGCCGGGGCCGCGACTCTGAAGAGTCGCGGCCCCGGCCTTTTGCGTGCTCCGAACCGCCCGAACCACGTGCCCGGCTGCGGGTCCCGTGCGGACGCGGGGGAAGCGTCGGGGGGTCGGCCGACAGCCTCGAAAGACAGAAGAGCCGCGTACGGTCGCCCTCACCGACGACCGTACGCGGCATCTCCTCCTGCCGGGGTGCTCTGCGCACCGCTCTCGCCCGTCCGCGTGTCAACGCGGTCGCGGCCTCCCCGGCGGCACCGGCTCCCCGTCCCCAGGGGATCCAGTGCCCGTTCTGTGGGCCGGCCCGGAGGCCGACCGGTCCCGGCCGGTGGGTCAGTGGCCGATCAGATCGGCGACCGCCTGAGCCTGGGTCGCCATCTGCTCCCAGCCCCCGAACAGGCTGACCAGCAGCACCGCGCAGGGCAGTGCCATGGCCACCGCCACGGCCGGGTGCCTGGTGGGCTCCGCGGCCTGGGGCTGAGTGAAGGCCGGCCGACGGCGGCGGGAGGTCGTTCCCGTGAGCTGCGCTGCCATGCCCTGACTCCTGATTCGTGAGCAGTTCTGTGTGAAGGTGGACGCGGTGGACGGCTTACCTCGGGGGACGAGCTCCCCGTCCACCGCTGAGGACAACGCTATGGCCCGAGGGGTTCGGTGGGCGTCATGCCGTCGTACTGTTCTCCGGGCCTCCCGGAGGATGACGCTCGGACCTGGGGACTACTACCGCAGGGGGAGACGTCCTCCGTCGCACCCCCGGGGGAACCCTGAGGGGCGACCCCGAGAAACGTTTCAGCAGCCGCGTCCCGAGGTCAGTCCAAGATCGGACTATCGGACGGTGGCTTGAGGTGTTGCGTATCAGCACACCGCAGCAGGCAGTCCGTAAGCTGTGCCAGACAGGAACTGACGACGCCCCAACCGACGGGGCCTCACCCACGGTCTGACGGGGAACGAAGATGGCGATGATGCGGCTGAGGCGTGAGGACCCCCGCATCGTCGGGCCGTACCGCCTGCACCGGCGGCTGGGAGCCGGTGGGATGGGGGTGGTCTATCTCGGCTCGGACCGCCGGGGGCAGCGCGTCGCACTCAAGCTGATCCGGGCCGAACTGGCCGAGGACATCGAGTTCCGCACCCGCTTCGCCCGCGAGATCGCCGCCGCCTCCAAGATCCGGGGCGCCTGCACCGCCCGCGTGATGGGCTCCGACATCGAGGCCGACCGCCCCTGGCTGGCCACCGCGTACGTCCCCGGGCCGTCGCTGTACAAGCGGGTCGGCGACGACGGACCGCTGAGCTGGCCCGAAGCGGCCCGGATCGGAGCCGCGCTCGCCGACGGGCTGGTCAAGGTGCACGAGGCCGGGGTCGTCCACCGGGACCTCAAGCCGTCCAACATCCTGCTCTCGCCACGCGGCCCGCGCATCATCGACTTCGGTATCGCCTGGTCCCGCGGGGCCAGCACCCTGACCCACGTCGGCACGGCGGTCGGCTCCCCGGGCTTCCTCGCGCCCGAGCAGGTCCGGGGGGCCGCCGTCACGCCCGCGACCGACGTCTTCGCCTTCGGGGCCACCCTGGCGTACGCGCTCACCGGCGACACCCCGTTCGGTTCGGGCGCCTCCTCGGAGGTCATGCTCTACCGGGTCGTCCACGAGGAACCCGACCTCACCGCGGTACCGCCCCAGCTGGCACCGCTGATCCGGGCCTGCCTGGCCAAGGAGCCCGCCGAACGGCCCGGCGCCGCCGCCCTGCACGAGCGGCTGAGCGAGCTGGCCGCGCGCGGCACCGCGGCGGGCGGAGCCTCCGGCGGGACGTTCGGACGGAACCGCGGCTCCTCCGACGGCAGTACGGCACGCGACGCCGCGGCGGAGCGGAACGGGGCGGCCCCGGGTGGCGCCGCCGCAGCCGCCCCCGGGGCGACCCGGCCGCTCACCGCGCGCGGCACCGAGGGGCGGCCCGGAGCCGCCGTCCGGCCGGCCGGCAGCGTCCCGCCGGGACCACCGGCCGCCGCCCCGCGCGGTGTCCCGGCCCCCGGGCGGGCAGCGGACCCGGCAGCGGCCTCGCGCGCCCGCGCCGGAGCGGTGGGCCGGCCCGCCGGACCCCCCGGCGGGCCGCCGCGACGTGCCCCCGGCCAGGGCGGGCAGGCGGCCACCGCACCGCTCCCCCGGCCCGACGCGGCCCAGGCCACCCGGCCGATGCGCGAACGCCAGCAGACCCCTCCGCCCGGCCGCCCCGGTGCGCCCGGCGGCGCGCGGGAGCGGGACCGGCGGCCGGCCCGGCCGCGCGGGCGGGCCCAGGACCGGCAGCACACACCCGTACCGGGCGGCCGTCCGGGTGCGGCCCGGCAGCGACTGCTCCGGCAGCGCCTCGTGGTCTTCGTCACCGTGACGGTCGGGGTCGCGCTCGCCATCGCCGCGGCGCAGGGGTGCGAGAACCGGGAGAACCAGGGGATGCGGCCCTCGGCCTCGGCCCCGGCGGCGCCGGGTGCGGGCGAGCAGCAGGGTGGCGCGGCCCCGCCGTCGACCCCCGCCCAGGGCCCGGCGGGCTCGGCCGGCACCGGCCTCTCCGCCGACGGCATCGCCCAGTCCGCCTCTCCGCTCACCGCTGCGGCGCGCGCGAGCGCGGTGGCCGGCGAGGGCGCGCTGGGCCCGGCACAGGGCGCCGGGCCCGCCGTGGACTGGCCGAACCGCGCCTACCCCGATCCGGCGAGCGGAGCGGCCGTCACCCTGCGCGACGGCCGCTCCGCGGGGACCGGACCCCAGGTCGTCCTGAGCGCCGTACTCCCGGCGCGGTACAAGGGGGCTCCGGCGGCCCTGGTGGTGCTGCGCCGCTCCGAGGGCTCGGTGCCGGTCGACCTCGTCCAGCTGTTCTCCTTCAACGGGGACGCGCCGGTCGCGCTGGCCTCCCGTTCCTCGGCCGCGGATCCGCAGGCCACGGCGACCTGGCGGCTGGAGAACGGTGCGCTGGTCCGGGAGGAGCGGGTCGCCCAGACGGGTTCGGCCACCTCGACCCGGTACACGGTGCGCGCGGACGGCACCCTGGAGGAGTCCTGGCCGGGCTCCGGCTCCACCACGCCGGCCGTCACCGCTCCGCCCGCCGCGGCTCCCGCCCCGCCCACCGCCCCGACGGGCTGAGGGCCACCGGGCCGAGGGCCCGCCCGGATCGGGCCCGGCGCACCGGACGTCGGACCGGCCGACGTCCCGTGCGCACCGGATCCGTCAGGCCGCGGTGACGGCGTAGAAGGCGACGGCCGCCGCCGCACCGACGTTGAGCGAGTCGATGCCGTGCGCCATCGGGATGCGGACCGCGTGGTCGGCGGCCCCGACGGCGGCCCGGGTGAGGCCGTCGCCCTCCGCGCCGAGCATCAGGGCGGCCTTGGGCAGGCGGTGGGGCGCCAGGCCGGCGAGGTCGACGGCGCTCTCGGCGGGGGTGAGGGCCAGCAGGCTGAACCCGGCGGCGCGGACCGCGTCCAGCGCGGCCGGCCACGGGTCCAGGCGGGCGTACGGCACGGCGAAGACGGCGCCCATCGAGACCTTGACCGCACGCCGGTAGAGCGGGTCGGCGCAGTCGGGCGAGAGCAGGACGGCGTCCATGCCGAGCGCCGCGGCGCTGCGGAAGATCGCGCCGAGGTTGGTGTGGTCGACCAGGCCTTCGAGGACGGCCACCCGGCGGGCTCCGGCCAGCACCTCGGCGGCGTCCGGCAGCGGTCGGCGTTCCATCGAGGCGAGGGCCCCGCGGTGGACGTGGTACCCGGTGACGGCCTCGGCCAGCGCGGGCTCGACGACGTGGACGGGGGCGTCGGCGTCCGCGATGACGTCGGCCATCACGTCCAGCCACCTGGCGGTCAGCAGCATCGACCGCATCCGGTAGCCGGCCGCCAGCGCGCGGCGGATGACCTTCTCGCCCTCGGCGATGAAGAGGCCCTCGGCGGGTTCGCGGCGGCGGCGGAGTTCGACGTCGGTCAGGCCGGTGTAGTCGGCGAGGCGCGGGTCGGCGGGGTCGGTGATGGTGCTGGGTTCGGACACCCTGCGATCTTGCCAAGCCGGGCCGGGGAAGGCCAAACGGCCCAAGGGTCGGGGGTGGTGCCCTTGGCCCCCTGCCGGGCGGAGTGCAAATATGACGTATGGCCCGTTTTCCGGGCCGATCCTGGGCTCCGTCGGCCGCTGGTGCATCCGGTTCCACCACCTCGCCCCGATCCACCGGTACCGCCGGCTCCGCCGGTGGGCGCCCACACGGTCGGCACCAGCAACCCCGAGCGGCCCGACAGGGGCCGGCGAAGAGCCGGTCGGTGGCGGGACAGGTGTTCGCGCTGCAGGTCGTGGTGGTCCTGCTGCTGGTGGCCGCGGCCGTCGTCGCACTGGTCGTCCAGTCCCGCAACGACGCCCGGCAGGAGGCGACCAACCGGTCGGTGGCGGTCGCCCAGACCTTCGCCAACTCGCCCGGCATGGTCGAGGCGCTGCGCTCCCCCGACCCGACCGCGATCCTCCAGCCCAAGGCGCAGTCGGTGGCGGTCAACGCGGGTGTGGACTTCGTCGTCGTGCTCAACACCGACGGCATCCGCTTCACCCACCCCAACCCGGACCGGATCGGTCAGAAGTTCGTGGGGACCTACCAGCCCGCCCTCCAGGGACAGGTCGTGGTCGAGCAGGTCGTCGGCACCATCGGACCCCTGGTGCAGGCGATCGTGCCGGTGCACGCGCCGGACGGCCAGGTGGTCGGGATGGTGTCCGCCGGCATCACGATCGCCAATGTGAGCAGCGCGAGCGAACGGCAGCTGCCGGTGGTGCTGGGCGCGGCCGCCATCGCGCTCGGGCTGGCCACCTGCGGCACGGCGCTGGTCAGCCGCCGGCTGCGGCGGCAGACGCACGGGCTCGGGCCGGCCGAGATGACGCGGATGTACGAGCACCACGCGGCGGTGCTGCACGCGGTGCGCGAGGGCGTGCTGATCATCGGCGGTGACGGGCTGCTGCTGCTCTGCAACGACGAGGCACGCCGGTTGCTGGACCTCCCGGCGGACGCCGAGGGCCGGCCGGTCGCCGAACTGGGGCTCGACCGGGCGCCCGCGGAGCTGCTGACCGCCGGGCGGGCGGTCACCGACGAGGTCGTGCTCGCCGGTGAGCGGCTGCTCGCGGTGAACGTCCGGCCGACCGACCAGGACGGCGGGCCGCCCGGCTCGGTCGCCACGCTGCGCGACTCGACCGAGCTGATGGCCCTGACCGGGCGGGCCGAGGTCGCGCAACGACGGCTGCGGCTGCTGTACGACGCCGGGGTGGCGGTCGGCAGCACGCTGGACGTCGAACGGACCGCGGAGGAACTGGCGCAGGTCACGGTGGGGCGGTTCGCGGACTACGTCACCATCGACCTCGCCGAACAGGTGCTGGCGGGCGAGGAACCGCCGCCCGGTCCGGACCTGGGGCGGATGCGCCGGGCGGCGTTCGCCGGGGTGCGGGACGACTCGCCGTTCTACCCGGTGGGAACGGTGCTGGAGGTGGTGCCGTCGACGCCGCTGGCGGGCGCCCTGCACAGCGGACTGCCGGCGGTCGAGCCGCGGCTCGCGGAGGCGTCGGCCTGGCGGGACCAGGACCCGGAGCGGGCGGCGCAGGTGCTCGCGTACGGGGTGCACTCGCTGGTGCGGGTCCCGGTGAAGGCCCGCGGCGTGCTGCTGGGAGTGGCCCGGTTCTGGCGCTCGGAGCGGACGGACGCCTTCGAGGAGGACGACCTGGCGCTCGCCGAGGAGCTGGTCGCGCACGCGGCCGTCTGCATCGACAACGCGCGCCGCTACACCCGGGAGCACGCGATGGCGGTGACCCTGCAGCACAGCCTCCTGCCGCGGAGCCTGCCGGACCAGAACGCGCTGGACGTGGCGCACCGGTACCTGCCGGCGCAGGCCGGGGTGGGCGGGGACTGGTTCGACGTGATCCCGCTGCCCGGCGCGCGGGTGGCGCTGGTGGTCGGCGACGTGGTGGGGCACGGGCTGCACGCGGCGGCGACCATGGGCCGGCTGCGGACGGCGATCCACAACTTCTCGACCCTCGACCTGCCGCCGGACGAACTGCTCGGGCACCTGGACGAGCTGGTCAACCGGATCGACCAGGAGGAGTCGGCGACCGGCGGCCCGGCGGCGGTGACGGGTGCCACCTGCCTGTACCTGATCTACGACCCGGTGTCCCGGCGGTGCACGCTGGCCAGTGCCGGGCACCCGCCGCCGGCGCTCGTCGGGCCGGACGGGCACGTGGTCTACCCGGAGCTGCCGACCGGGCCGCCGCTGGGGCTGGCGGTACTGCCCTTCGAGACGGTCGAGCTGGAGGTCGCCGAGGGCAGTCGGCTGGTGCTGTACACCGACGGGCTGGTGGAGGACCGCGAGCGGGACATCGACGAGGGGCTGGAGCTGCTGCGGGCCGCACTCGCCGGGCCGCCGAGGACGCCGGAGCAGACCTGTGCGGACGTGCTGGGGGCGCTGCTGCCGGCGCGGCCGCAGGACGACATCGCGCTGCTCGTGGCGCGGACCCACGTGCTGTCGCCGGACCGGGTGGCGGAGTGGGAGGTGCCGTCCGACCCGGCGGCGGTGGGCGGGGTGCGGGCGGCGGTGGCCGAACGGCTGGAGGAGTGGGGGCTGGAGGAGGCGGCGTTCGTCACCGAGCTGATCCTGAGCGAGCTGGTCACCAACGCGATCCGCTACGGGACGGGGCCGATCCGGGTCCGGCTGCTCCGTGACCGGTCGCTGATCTGCGAGGTGTCGGACACCAGCAGCACCTCGCCGCACCTGAAGTACGCGGCCACCACGGACGAGGGCGGGCGCGGGCTCTTCCTGGTCGCCCAGTTCGCCGACCGGTGGGGCACGCGGTACACGGCCACCGGGAAGGTGATCTGGACGGAGCAGCCGCTGGAGTAGCGGCCGGCGGGGGCGCCGCCCGGCCCCGGGCCCGTGGGCCCGGGGCCGGAGCCGGAGGTCAGGACCGGGCGGGGGCGGTGCCGGACGCGGCGGCCAGGACGTCCACGACGTCGCCGACGACGATGACCGCGGGGGGCTTGATCTGCTCGGCCTCGACGGTGGCGGCGACGGTGGCCAGGGTCGCGTCCACCCGGCGCTGGGCGGCGGTCGTGCCCTCCTGGACGACGGCCACCGGGGTGTCCGCGGGGCGCCCGCCCTCGATCAGCCGGGCCGCGATCGCGCCGATCTTGTCGACCGCCATCAGCAGCACCAGCGTCCCGGTCATCCCGGCGAGCGCGTCCCAGTTGGTCAGCGAGCGCTCGTCGTCCGGGCCGACGTGACCGGAGACCACGGTGAACTCGTGCGTCATCCCCCGGTGGGTGACCGGCACGCCGACCGCCGCCGGCACGCTGATCGAGCTGGAGATGCCGGGCACCACCGTCACCGGCAGCCCGGCCTCCGCGCAGGCGAGCAGCTCCTCGCCGCCGCGCCCGAACACGTACGGGTCGCCGCCCTTCAGGCGGACGACGAACTTCCCGGCCTTGGCGTGCTCGACGAGCGTCCGGTTGATCGCCTCCTGGGCCATGAACCGGCCGTACGGGATCTTCGAGGCGTCGATCACCTCGACGTGCTCCGGCAGCTCGGCGAGCAGCTCGCGCGGCGCCAGCCGGTCGGCCACCACGACGTCGGCGTCGGCGAGCAGCCGGCGGCCCCGGACGGTGATCAGGTCCGGGTCGCCCGGACCGCCGCCGACCAGCGCCACCCCCGCACCGTGCGCACGGTACTGGCGGGCGGCGAGGGAGCCGTCCCGCAGCCCCTCCACGATCGAGTCGCGCAGGGCCGCTGAGTGGCGCGGATCCCCGGTGAGGACCGCGACCGTGGCACCCGCGTCACGCCCGCTGGCCGGCGTCCACGCCGTGGCCGCGGCCGCGTCGTCGCTGCGGGCGCAGAAGACCCGCTCGCGCTCGGCCTCCGCGCTGACCGCGGTGTTCACCGCCGGGTCGTCGGTGGCGACCAGCGCGTACCAGGTGTCGGCCAGGTCGCCGTCCCGGTAGCGCCGCTCGTGCCAGGCCAGCTCGCCCGCGTCGGCCATCGCCTGGACCGCCGGGGTGGTGACCGGGGATATCAGGTGCACGTCCGCGCCGGTGGCGAGCAGGGCGGGCAGCCGGCGCTGGGCGACGTGACCGCCGCCGACGACCACCACGCGGCGGCCGGCGAGCAGCAGGCCGACCGGGTACGGGGTGCGGCCCTCGGTGCTGGGGTGAGGGGTGGGCGCGGTCATCGGCGGTGCTCCTGGATCGGGTGAGGGTGGTGGGGGTACGCCGCCGCACCGCTCCGCGTCACGGCGCGCCCTCGGGCCGGTACGCGGAGCGGTGCGGGAGGGCGTCAGGCCTTCTCGGTGACCCCGGCGGAGTCGAACGTGGCTACATCGTGCATCGCCCGGGCCGCACTCTGCACCAGCGGCAGGGCCAGCAGGGCACCGGTGCCCTCACCGAGCCGCAGGTCGAGGTCGATCAGCGGACGCAGGCCCAGCTTGGTCAGCGCGGCCTGGTGGCCGGGCTCGGCCGAGCGGTGACCGGCGATGCAGGCAGCCAGCACCTCGGGGGCGATCGCCTTGGCGGCGAGCGCGGCCGAACCGGCGATCACACCGTCCAGGATCACCGGGGTGCGCAGCGAGGCGGCGCCGAGCAGGAAGCCGGCGATCGCCGCGTGCTCCAGACCGCCGACAGCGGCGAGGACGCCGATCGGGTCGGCCGGGTCCGGCTGGTGCAGGGCCAGCGCGGTGCGGATGACCTCGATCTTGCGGGCGTGCGTCGCGTCGTCGATGCCGGTGCCGCGCCCGGTGACCTCGGCCGGGTCCAGGCCGGTGAAGACCGAGATCAGGGCGGCGGAGGCGGTCGTGTTGGCGATCCCCATGTCACCGGTGACCAGGGCCTTGTTACCGGCCGCGACGAGGTCGCGGGCCGTCTCGATGCCGACCTCGATGGCCTTCAGGGCCTCCTCGCGGGTCATCGCGGGGCCCTTGGTCATGTCGTCGGTGCCGGGCTTGACCTTGCGCGGCAGCAGACCGGTGGTGCGGCCCTGCTGGATCGCGTCCGGCAGCTCGGCGGCCACGCCGACGTCGACCACACAGACCTCGGTGCCGATCTGGCGGGCGAAGGCGTTGACCACCGCTCCCCCGGCCAGGAAGTTGCCGACCATCTGGGCGGTCACCTCCTGCGGCCAGGGGCTGACCCCCTGGGCGTGCACGCCGTGGTCGCCTGCGAAGACCGCGACGCAGGCGGGCTCCGGGATCGGCGGCGGGCACTTGCGGGAGAGTCCGGAGAGCTGGGCGGAGATGATCTCCAGCATGCCGAGCGAGCCGGCCGGCTTGGTCATCCGCTTCTGCCGGTCCCAGGCCTCGCCGAGCGCCTTGGCGTCCAGCGGGCGGATACCGCGCAGGGTCTCGGAGAGCAGGCTGTGCGGCTCCTCGCCGGGCAGGGCGCGGTTGCCGTACTGCTCCTCGTGGACCACCCAGGAGAGCGGGCGCTTCTTGGCCCAGCCCTGCTGCTGGAGCTCGGGCTCGTCCGGGAAGGCGTCGACGAAGCCGACGCACAGGTAGGCGACGACCTCAAGGTGCTCCGGCAGGCCGAGCTCGCGGACCAGCTCCTCCTCGTCGAAGAAGCTCACCCAGCCGACGCCGAGGCCCTCGGCGCGGGCGGCCAGCCAGAGGTTCTCGACGGCGAGGGCCGCCGAGTAGGGGGCCATCTGCGGCTGGGTGTGCCGGCCCAGGGTGTGCCGGCCGCCGCGGGTGCGGTCGGCGGTGACCACGATGTTCACGGGCGTCTCGAGGATCGCCTCGATCTTGATTTCCTTGAACTGCTTGGCGCGGCCCTTGGGGAGCGAGTCGGCGTACGCCTCGCGCTGCCGCTCGGCCAGCCCGTGCATCTTGCGGCGGGTCTTGGCGGAGCGGATGACCACGAAGTCCCAGGGCTGCGAGTAGCCGACGCTGGGCGCGGTGTGGGCGGCCTCCAGGACCCGGATCAGCACCTCGTGCGGGATCGGGTCCGGGCGGAAGCCGTTGCGGATGTCGCGGCGCTCGCGGATCACCTGGTGGACGGCCTCGCGACCGGCCTCGTCGTAGCCGGGGGCCGCCGGGCCGCGCGGCTCGGCGGGTTCGGCCGGCTCGGCGGGTTCGGCGGCCTCCGCGAGGACCTCGGCGGGCACCGTGGCCTCAGCGGCTTCGGTGGCCTCCGTGGTCTCGGCGGGCTCGGCGGGCACCGTGGCATCGGCCGGGGCGGTGGCGTCGGTGCCGGGCTCGGCGGGCCGGACGGTCCCGGGCTCGACCGGGGCGGGGGCCTCGGCGGGCGACGGCTCCTCGGCGGGGGCCGGCTCGGCCGCGGCCGGAACCTCGGTGACCGGGGCCTCGGCAACCGGAACCCCGGCGGCCCGGAGGTCGGCGACGGGGGCCTCGGTGGCAGGGGTCTCGACGACGGGGGTCTCGGGTGCGGCCTGGGCCGCCTCGGCGGTCTCCCCGGCCTCCGGGGCCTGCACGACGGGCTGTCCGGCGGCGTCCACCGGCTCGGCGGGAACGGCCGGCTGGACCGCGTCGGCGGCACCGCCGTCCGCGGCCTCGACGGGCGCGGCGGCCTCGACGGGCGCGGCGGCCTCGACGGGCGCGATGGCCTCGACGGGCGCGACCGCGTCGGCCGGAGCGGTGTCCGCCGGGGCAGGCTCGGCGGCCGGGCCGGCGACGGACCGGCCGGAGGGCATCTCGCCGGTGCCCACGGCGGTCGCGGCGGCGGCCTCCGCGTTCTCGACGGGGCCGTCCACCGTCTCGGACACAGCGACGGCCGTCGGCTCGGCCGGGGCCGGCTCGGCGGCCGGGACGGCCTCGGGCGCCGGGGCGGTGGCCTCCGCCGCAGGCTGCCCGGCGAGCGCTATGGGCGCGGACTGCTGCGCCGCGTCCTCGGCGACGGCCGGCGCCGGCTCCACCGCCTCCACCTGGGGCAGACCGTGCGGCGTCGGGGCGGCGAGGAAGGCGGAGATCCGGCGGGGCTGTCCGGCCGGGGCGACGGGCTGCGCGACGGCGACCGGGGCCTCGACGGCGACCGGCTGCTCGGCGGACGGCTCCTCGGAGCTCGGCGCGTCGGTGCCCGGAGCCTCTCCCGCGGGCACGGCGGGGGCGGCCTCGGCCTGCACCGCCTCGGCCTGCGCGGGCTCGGTCGCCTCGACAGGCTGGGCAACGGGCTGGGCGACGGGCTCGGTGGCCGCGACGGCCTCAGGGGCCACCGGGACCTCGACGGCGGGGGCCTGCTGGACGTCGCCGTCCACGGGCTGCGGCACGGGCACGGCGTCCGGCACCGGCCGGACGTCCTGGGCCTGGGGCAAAGGCTGCACGTGCGGCACCGGCTGGGCCTGCACGACCGGGACGGCCTGCGGCTCCGGCTGGACGGCGGCCGGGATCACCGGGATGCCGTGCGCGGGCGTGCCGCCCTGCGAGGGTCCGCGGTCGGCGAGCGAGCGGACCGGGACCTGGCCGGTCATCAGGGACGGGTCCGGGATCGGCGGTCCGGCGTGCAGCGGACGGCGCGGCGCCTGGGCGGCCGCGGCCTGCTCCGGGCTCTGCTGGACGGGAACGGCCTGACCGGCCTGCGCCGGGAACGGCGCCTGCGGTGCGCCGTGGGCCTGCGGGACGGCCGGGTCGACGCCGAGCGGCGGCGGGTCCAGCGGCGGCCAGGACGGCTCGACCGGGGTGCCCGGCGCGACCTGCTGGTCGGCGGCGGTCGCGGCCGGCTCGCCCCACGAGCCCTGCGGGCCGGGCATGAGCAGGACGTCGTCCTCGTCGTCGAGCCCGTCCGGCTGGTCGGGCTGGTCGAGGAAGTGGAAGGCGGGGCGCGGGGCGCCCGGGTCCGCGGCCCAGCCCTCGCCGACGGCGCCCGGGACACCGGTGCCGACGGGAACGCCCGGGGCCTGGACGAAGCCGGGCGCGCCGAGCGGCGGGGCCTGGCCGGGGACACCCTGCGGCGGAAGGACACCCGCGCCGGGGGGCACCGCGCCCGGGAAGCCCGCACCCGGAACCGTGGGGTTCGGGATCAGCTGTCCGGGGACCGCACCGTCCGTCGCGACGCCCTGCACGGGTGCGACAGCCGCGACGCCCTCCGGGCCGCCGAGCGGGTCGGGCCCGGCGAGCAGGTGCTCCGGCAGTCCCTCGTTCGGGACGTGGCCGCCATCGGTCATGTCAAAGCTCCTTCCAGGCCGCTGCCGCGCCCTCGGCGACGCGATCACCGACCGCAGCGCCCATCCGCACGGGCCGGGCCTGCACCGGCCCGCCCCTCAACCACACATGGCCGCCGCGCCGAGGCGCTGCGGCCGAAGTCCTTCCGGCGCGCTGCGGCACCCCGGCCCGCGCACCACCCGCGAGGGGTGGCGCGTCATCTGAAACAACGACAAGCCGGGGCAACCGGCACGACCGCACCGGACCCTACGGCATTCTCCAGGTCCGGCAGGCGGCCCGTCGAATTGCCCACACTCCGAGCCGTACCGGCCTGCACCACGTCAAAAAGGCGACAAACCGACCGGATCGGGCGGGCTGTCGGACGTCGCAGCCGTCCCGGACGCCACACTACCGGCCCGGCGGCGCCGCCTCTCGAATCGGTGTCCGGATGCGACCTGGATCACCGTCGGACCGGCCGCGCCTGCCACCGCGCCTTCCGTCGGACCGCCGCGGTGGCGATCCGCCACCGGGATCACCACCCTGCGGCGACCGCGCCTTCACACGATCTGCTCACCCCAGAGCAGGAAGGTGCCCGGATCGCCCACACCGAGGCGGAGTCCGGAGCCGGTGTCCGCCGCGGCGGCGGGTGCGGAAGCCGACGCGGCGACAGGGGCCGCGGCGGGCGCGAGCAGCGGCGCGGACTGGAGGAGTGCGCCGTCCGCGCGATAGCCCGCTCCGGCGATCGCCCGGCGGACCTCCTCCGCCTCGCCGAGGGTGCGGGCCACCGCCACGACCCGCTCGGGGCGGCGGGACAGGACGGCGCGCACCACGTCGGCACCGCCCGACTCGACCACCGCCGCATCGGGCTCCGGGAGTCCGCCCAGCACCTCGGGGCCGCGGCCCTGCACGATCTCCACCTCGACCCCGTAGCGGCGGGCATTGACGGCCAGCCGGGCGCAGGCCGCGCGGTCGGACTCGACGGCGACGACGGCGGCACCGAACCGGGCCGCCTCCACGGCGAGCTCGCCGCTGCCTGCCCCCACCGACCAGACCAGGTCGCCCGGGCGGGCCCCCAGGCGGGCCAGCACCAGGGCGCGCACGTGCGAGGGGAGCGTTTCGGACGCGCCGGGCTCGCCCCCCGCGCGCCCGGCGCCCGTGTAGGCGTCGGACGGGAGCGCCCAGCCCCGTTCCACGCCGGGATACCCGACCGGACGGCCGGCGATCCAGCCGGCCGCCTCGGAGGCCGTGCCGGCCTGCGGTCCCCCACCGGGGCCGCCGCCGCTGCTGCCGCCGATCACCAGCACCACGCTCGGGTCGCGCCAGACGTGGTCGGCGACCCGGTCGGAGGTGAGCACGGTGACGTCCTCGTCGGGCGTGCCGAGCGCCTCGCAGACCACGAAGGTGCGGTGCACGCCACGGAGCATGAGGGCGAGTTCGGCGGGCCCGGCGCCGGGAGCCGTGAGGACGGCGACCTTCGGGTTGGCCCGGCAGACGTTGGCGGCACGGCGCAGCCGGCCGCCGTGGGCGCTGACCACCTGGGCGTCATCCCAGGGCATGCCGGCCCGGGCGAAGGCGGCCGCGACGGAGGAGACGGCGGGCAGGACCTCCAGTTCGAGGCCGTACTCGGGGCGGCGCAGGGTGCGCACCACACCGAAGAAGCCCGGGTCCCCCTCGGCGATGACGACGGCCGCGCCGCGGTGCTCCGCGATCCGGCGGGCGGCCGGCCGGATGCTGCCGAGGATGATGCGCTCGGCGGCGGGCGGCACCGGGAGGGTCCTGAGCTGGTACGGGGCGCCGGCCACCAGGGTCGCTGCGGCGAGGGCCGCTGCGGCGGCCTCGGTCAGCGGGGTGCCGTCCCACCCGATGACCGTGATCCGGTCAGCCATCTGCGGCTGTTCCCCCTCGCCATCCGTGCGCCGACATGCTGCGCCCGCGTACGGCGCCGGTGGAGAGGCTACCGGGTGCGATCCCCCCGTCGGCGACATCCCGCACACATGTCCGTCACGTACGGGCGGCGGGGCGGCCGGGCACCGGGCGGCCCCGGGGGGTCAGTCGCGCAGGACGTAGTGGCGGTCGCCGGGCCAGGCCCCGGCCTGGACGGTGTCGGGGGTCTCCATGTCCTCCGGCAGCAGGCTCCACAGGATGAGGTCGCTGCGGCTCTCCTCCACCACCTCGCCGGCCTCACCCCGCACTATCCACGCGCTGCGCAGGACGCCTTCGCTGATGCCGCCGATCTTCTGCGCGACCTGCTGGGCGGCGGTGTTGCCGGCGGCGGTGCGCATCTCCAGGCGGAGGAAGCCGCGGTCCTCGAAGAGCCACTGGGCGACGCCGAGGACGGCCTCCGGCGCGTAGCCCTCGCCGCGCGCCCAGGCGGCGGTGACGAAGGCGATCTCGGTGGAGCGCAGCCGCCAGTCGGTGGCGCGCAGTTCGACCAGGCCGACCAGCCGCTGGGTGAGGTGCTCGGTGACGGCGAAGACGATGCCCCGGCCGGCGGCCCGGTGGGCGGGGGCGAGACTGCGGGCCAGTTCGGCGGCGTAGGACTCGGTGAAGGGGTGCGGGAGGTCGGTCCAGGCCAGGACGAGTTCGTCGGCCATCATCGTGGCGAGGCCGGCGGCGTCGTCCTCCGCAAGCGGGCGCAGCAGCAGCCGTTCGGTGCTGATGGCGGTCTCGGGGAAGCTCGCTGCCATGCCGTCTCTCCTCGCCGGGTCGTGGACACACCGTACGCCTCGCCGGTGCCCGGGTCTCACGCGGTGCACGGACCGCACGACGGTACGTCAGTTCCGGGTCTGTCGGACCGTCACTGGTGCATACTGCCCGACCGGGCCCCCGCCGAGGTGCGGCGGGGGCCCGGTGCGGGTCCGGCGGGACGGGTCGGAGCGCGGTTCGGCGCGCCGGTGTCAGAACGCCGGGATGACGGAACCCTTGAAGGTGTCGTCGATGTACTTCTTGACCTCGGCCGAGTGGAGCAGCTCGGCGAGCTTCTTGACCCGCGGGTCGTTCTCCTTGCCCTGCTTGACGGCCAGGATGTTGGCGTAGGGGTTGCCCTCGGCCTTCTCCAGGAGCAGCGAGTCGGTGGCCGGCTTGAGGCCGGCGTCCAGCGCGTAGTTGCCGTTGATCACGGCGGCGTCGAGGTCGTCGATGGAGCGGGGCAGCTGGGCGGCCTCCAGCTCCTTCCACTTGAGGTTCTTCGGGTTGGCGGTGACGTCGGCGGGGGTGGCGGCGGTGCCGACACCGGCCTTGAGGGTGATCAGGTTGTTGTCGGCGAGCAGCTTGAGCGCGCGGCCCTCGTTGGTGGCGTCGTTCGGCAGGCCGACGGTGGCGCCGTCCTTGAGGTCGCCGATGGTCTTGACCTTCTTGGAGTACACACCCAGGGGCTCCAGGTGGACCGTCTCGACCGAGACGATCTGGGTGTTGTGCTTCTTGTTGAAGTCCTCCAGGTACGGCACGTGCTGGAAGTAGTTGGCGTCGGCCGAGCCGTCCTGCACCGCGGTGTTGGGGGTCACGTAGTCGGTGACCTCCTTGATGGTGAGCTTGAGGCCGGCCTTCTCCGCCAGGTTGTCCTTGACGTACTTGAGGATCTGACCGTGCGGGGTGGGGCTGGCGACGACGGTGAGCGCGGCGTTCGGGTCGGAGGACGCCGAGTCGCCGTTGCTGCCGCAGGCGGCGAGCGAGAGGGCGATGCCGGCGGTGGCGAGGACGCTGGTGAACTTCAGGGCGTTGCGCACGAAAAGTGCCTTTCTGCGTGATACGGGGAGCCGGGTCCGGGTTCGGACATCGGAAGGTCAGTGGGCGACGACGTCCTCGTCGGGGGTGGCCGGGGCCGCGGGGGTGCGGCCGCGCGGGCCGAGCAGGCGGGTCCGGCCGCCGGTGCGTCCGCGGTTGGCGAGGGCACGGACGGCCCGGTCGCCGATCAGCTGGACGACGGTCACGATGATCACCAGTTCCGCGACGATGATCCACATGAAGGCGGTCTCGAAGCGGAAGTAGCCGTAGTTGATGGCGAGGGTGCCGAGGCCGCCGCCGCCGACCACGCCGGCCATGGCGGAGTAGCTGATCAGCGTGATGATCGTGGTGGTGACGGAGGCCACGAGGGCGGGCAGCGCCTCGGGGATCAGCGTCTTGCGGACGATGGTCCAGGTGGAGCCCCCCATGGCCTGGACGGCCTCGACCAGGCCGCGGTCGACCTCGCGGACGGAGGTCTCGACCAGCCGCGCGAAGAAGGGGATCGCGCCGATGGTGAGCGGCACGGTGGCGGCCTCCCACCCGATGGAGGTGCCGACCAACCAGCGGGTGAAGGAGATCAGCGCGATCATCAGGATGATGAACGGCACCGAGCGGGCGATGTTCACCGCGGCGCCGAGCACCTTGTTGACCGGCTGGTTCTGCAGCAGGCCGCCCTTGTCGGTGAGGACCAGCAGCACGCCCAGCGGAAGGCCGAGCAGTACGGTGCCGGCGGTGGCGACGCCGACCATCTGGAGGGTCTCCCAGGTGGCGGGCCACATCAGTTCCTGCATCTGGTCCCAGGTCATGCCGCCGCTCCGTTCGCCGTCTCCAGCACGTCCACCTGCAGGCCCTGCTCGCGCAGGAAGCCGATCGGCACCACGTTGTCCGCGCGGGAGCCGGGCAGCTCGACCCGCATCCGGCCGACCATCCGGCCGGCGATGGTCTCGACGGCGGCGCCGAGGATGTTGATGTCGATCTGGTAGGTGCGGGCGAGCTGGGAGACGAACGGCCGGGCGGAGCTGTCGCCCTGGAAGGTGATCTCCAGGACGGTGCTGCCGGGGTGGCCGGTGCCGAACTCGCTGAGCGGGAAGAGCTCGCGGGCGAGCTCCGAGCCGGGCTTGGCGAGCAGGTCGGTGAGCTCGCCGGACTCGACCACCCTGCCGCCGCGCATCAGGGCGGCGGAGTCGCAGACGGACTTGATGACGTCCATCTCGTGGGTGATCAGCAGGACGGTGAGGCCGAGCTGCTGGTTGAGGTCGCGCAGCAGCTTGAGGATCGACCGGGTGGTCTCCGGGTCGAGTGCGGAGGTGGCCTCGTCGGAGAGCAGCACCTTCGGGTCGCCGGCGAGGGCGCGGGCGATGCCGACCCGCTGCTTCTGACCGCCGGAGAGCTGGCCGGGGTAGCTGCGGGCCTTGTCCCCGAGGCCGACCAGGTCGAGCAGCTCGGCGGCCTTGCGGCGGCGCTCGGCCCCGTCCAGGCCCATGATCTCCAGGGGGAGCTCGACGTTCTGCTGGACGGTCCGTGAGGAGAGCAGGTTGAAGTGCTGGAAGACCATGCCGATGCGGCGGCGGGCCTCGCGCAGTTCCCTGCCGGCCCGGTTCTCGCCGCCGGACAGCGCGGTGAGCTCGACGCCGTCCACGGTGACGGTCCCGGAGCTGGGGCGCTCCAGCATGTTGACGCAGCGGATGAGGGTCGACTTGCCGGCACCGCTGGTGCCGACGACGCCGTAGACCTCGCCGGGGCGGACGTGGAGGTCGACGCCGGCGAGGGCGGTCACCTCGCGGCCGCTTGAGCGGTAGACCTTGGTGAGGTCCGTGGTGGTGATCACAGCTGCTTCCGTGGGTCGGGGGCGGGCGGCGTGCAACCGCCGGACCGGGTTGCGGTCGGCGACGAGGACGGCGTTGCGCCAGGGGGGTCCGGACCTGCCACCCCTTGATCGTCGCCGGTCGACGGCCGGGCCGCGCGACGGCGTGGCCCTTACGTGTCAACGGTGACGGCC
Source organism: Streptomyces sp. BE303 (assembly GCF_036290945.1). Lineage (NCBI taxonomy): Bacteria > Bacillati > Actinomycetota > Actinomycetes > Kitasatosporales > Streptomycetaceae > Streptomyces > Streptomyces sp. BE303. The sequence goes on along the minus strand of NZ_JAQYWZ010000709.1, from coordinate 107,050 downwards.
ACCCGCCCGTGGACGGGCAGGCGGGGTGAAGGGGGTGGTGACGGCAGGCTCGGCTCGCTCACTCGGACGGGAGCGGCCGGGTCTCGCTTCGGGGCGCGAGATGTGGTCCCCCGGCCGGCGGCGAGGGGGAGGGAACGGTGGCCCTCAGCGGTGACACATTCGACGGCACATGGCACGCTCACCTGCCGGCAGGGTGCCGGTGGGGGTCCATTTCGTCGTCGCAGTCATGTGAGCCAGTAAATCAGATGGGTCGAGGTGGTCCCAACTATTCGGACCAGCTGTCCGCAATACGGACGCTCATGGCCCTGACCTGCATCAATGCCGACCGGCGCCGCCTTCGGAGGTCCGAATGATGGCGGCGCCGGATCGGGAGGGTACGGCGGAGGGTCAGGCCGTGGCGGCGAGCTCGACCTCGGCGGGCTTCTCCAGGTGGACCAGGCTCAGCCGGCCGCTGATCTGCTCCACGGTGGTCTGCCGGTACCCCTGGCGGGCGTAGAGACGCAGGTTGCCCAGGCTGCGGTGGCCGGTGAACAGCCGGTAGGAGCTCACCGCGCCGTCCTCCGAGAGGCGGTGTTCCAGTGCCTCCAGCAGTCGGCCGCCGAGGCCGTGCCGCTGCATCCGGGGGTGGACGACCAGGCGCCCTATCCGGCCGACGCCGTCGGGGCCGACCCGGCCGCGTACGGTGCCGACGATCTCGCCGCCGAGGCGGGCGACGAGGAAGTGCTGTTCGGTCAGTTCGGCGCGCAGACTCTCCAACGACTGTGTCAGGGGCTCGATGGCCCAGTCGCCGTAGAGTTCAGCCTCGGTCTGGTAGCCGAGGTACTGGAGCTTGAGGATCTGCTCCGCGTCCTCCGCCTCGGCGGTCGAGATGATCACGGTCATGCCCATGTGCGGGGGCCTCCCCATCGTTGTGCCCGGCGCGCGAACGTGAGGGTGTCGCACCGGATGCCCTGCCGGAGATGTCCCGGCCGGGGGTCTTCCCGGACCGGGGGTGGCGCACGAACGTACCAGCCGCGCGGCCCTGGTGAGGGCCGTGCCGCCGATGGCGTGCTCACGGTCAGTATCCGAGCGACCGCGCCACCGTCAAGAGCTACGTTCGCCAGCGCCTTACCCGCGCGTCAGCTGCCCTCAACCTTTCGGCCGCCGGACGTGGCGAGGGTCACGCCCGACGGGGCCGGTCGAGGGCCCGGTTCCGGAGCCGGACGGGGGTCGGACGGGGGGCCGGACGGGGGCGCGACGACGCGGCGGATGACCGGGGCCGGAGGGCGCGGGGCGGGACCGCGCCCCGCGACGGTTCAGGCGTAGCGCTCGGCGTGGAGGCGGGCCCGGAGGCAGGCGAGGCAGCGGGAGCGGGTGGGCCCGATGGACCCGCGCGGCATCCCGAGGCGTTCGGAGAGTTCGCGGTAGGTCGGCGGCGGGTCCTCGACGAGGGCGGCCATCAGCTGCGGGCAGCGGCCGGGCAGGGCGGCCACTGCCTCCCGGACGAGGCGGCGCCGCAGCTCGGCGAGGACCTCGTCCTCGGCGGAGGGGACGAACGGGAGGTTGGTGCACATACCGTGGATGACCGGGTACGGGCCCGGCCGGTTACGCCCGCCCGGTCGCGTCCACGCGAAAGGGGCGCGACGGTCGGACCGTCGCGCCCCTCCCCCGGTTCGGTGACCGGGCGTCAGCCCTTGACCCACTCCTGCTGGACCGCGAGGTCCGCCTTGAGCTCGGCGAGCTGGACCGCCACGGCGTCGGGGGCGGTGCCGCCCCGGCCGTTGCGCGAGGCGATCGCGCCGTGCACGCTGAGCACCGAGCGGACCTCGGGCGTCAGGTGCGGGGAGATCGCGGCGAACTGCTCGTCCGTCAGGTCGGCGAGTTCGATGCCGTCGGCCTCGCACACCTTGACGCAGGTACCCGCCACCTCGTGCGCGACCCGGAACGGCACGCCCTGCTTGACCAGCCACTCGGCGATGTCGGTGGCGAGGGAGAACCCGGCCGGGGCCAGCTCCTCCAGCCGCTCCCGGTGCACGGTGAGGGTGGCCATCATGCCGGTGAAGGCGGGCAGCAGCACCTCCAGCGTGTCGCAGGAGTCGAAGACCGGCTCCTTGTCCTCCTGGAGGTCCCGGTTGTAGGCCAGCGGCAGCGCCTTGAGGGTGGCGAGCAGACCGGTGAGGTTGCCGATCAGCCGGCCGGACTTGCCCCGGGCGAGCTCGGCGATGTCCGGGTTCTTCTTCTGCGGCATGATCGACGAACCGGTGGAGAAGGCGTCGTGCAGCGTGATGAAGCCGAACTCCTTGGTGTTCCAGATGATCACCTCCTCCGCGATCCGGGAGAGGTTGATCCCGATCATCGCGGTGACGAAGGCGAACTCGGCGACGAAGTCCCGCGAGGCCGTGCCGTCGATGGAGTTGCCGACCGAGCCCCGCTCGAAGCCGAGGTCGGCGGCGACGGCCTCCGGGTCGAGGCCGAGCGAGGAGCCGGCCAGCGCGCCGGAGCCGTACGGGGAGACGGCGGTGCGGGTGTCCCACTGGCGCAGCCGCTCGGCGTCCCGGCCGAGGGCCTGCACGTGTGCGAGGACGTGGTGGGCGAAGAGGACGGGCTGGGCGTGCTGGAGGTGGGTGCGGCCCGGCATGGCGGTGTCCGGGTGGGCCTCGGCCAGGCCGACCAGGGCGTGCTGGAGGTCGAGGACCAGCCCGCCGATGATCTTCGCGTGGTCCCGCAGGTACATCCGGAAGAGGGTGGCGATCTGGTCGTTGCGCGAGCGCCCGGCCCGCAGCTTGCCGCCCAGGTCGGGGCCGAGCCGCTCCAGCAGACCGCGCTCCAGGGCGGTGTGGACGTCCTCGTCGGCGACGGTGCCGGTGAAGGTGCCGGCCTCGACGTCGGTGAGCAGCCGGGCGAGCCCGTCCAGCATGCCGGCGAGTTCCTCGTCGGAGAGCAGGCCGGCCTTGTGCAGGACGCGGGCGTGGGCCTTGGAGCCGGCGATGTCGTACGGCGCGAGGCGCCAGTCGAAGTGCACCGAGGCGGAGAGCCTCGCCAGTGCCTCGGACGGGCCGTCGGCGAAGCGGGCGCCCCAGAGGCGGACGTCGCCACCGGAGGTGGTCTGGTCGGCGGACATCGCACGGGCTCCTTTGCGCGAGAGGGTTCGGGAGGGGTGGTCCCGGCCGCGGGGGTGGGCGCGGCCGGGACCGGGAGAGGTGGTTCGGGCCCCGGTCGGGGCGGTTCGGCCCGGGCCCGTCCGGGGGTTCGGACGGAGGTCGGGCCGGTTGTCGGGCCGGGGACTCAGCCGAGGTCGCGGCGGGCGGCGATCTTCGAGGACAGCCCGAAGATCTCGATGAAGCCCTTGGACATCGACTGGTCGAAGGTGTCGCCGGTGTCGTAGGTGGCGAGGTTGAAGTCGTACAGCGACTGGTCGGACTTCCGGCCGTTGACGACGGCCCGGCCGCCGTGCAGCACCAGCCGGATCTCGCCGGAGACGTGCTGGTTGGCCTCGTTGACGAAGCCGTCCAGGGCGCGCTTGAGCGGGGAGAACCAGAGGCCGTCGTAGACCAGCTCGGCCCAGCGCTGCTCGACCTGCCGCTTGTAGCGGGCCAGCTCGCGCTCGACCGTGACGTTCTCCAGCGCCTGGTGGGCGGTGATCAGGGCGATCGCGCCGGGGGCCTCGTAGATCTCCCGCGACTTGATGCCGACGAGCCGGTCCTCGACCATGTCGAGCCGGCCGATGCCCTGGGCGCCGGCCCGCTTGTTGAGCTCCTCGATGGCCTGGAGGACGGTCACCTTGCGGCCGTCCACGGCGACCGGGACGCCGGCGTCGAAGGTGATGACCACCTCGTCGGCCTCGCGCGGGGTGGCCGGGTTCTGGGTGTACTCGTAGACGTCCTCGATCGGGGCGTTCCAGATGTCCTCCAGGAAGCCGGTCTCGACGGCCCGCCCGAAGACGTTCTGGTCGATCGAGTACGGGGACTTCTTGGTGGTGGCGATCGGCAGGCCCTTGGCCTCGGCGAAGGCGATCGCCTTGTCCCGGGTCATCGCGTAGTCGCGGACCGGGGCGATGCACTTCAGCTGGGGGGCCAGCGACTGGATGCCGACCTCGAAGCGGACCTGGTCGTTGCCCTTGCCGGTGCAACCGTGGGCGACGGTGGTGGCACCGTGCTTCTGCGCGGCGGCGACCAGGTGCTTGACGATGACCGGCCGGGACAGGGCGGAGACGAGGGGGTACTCGCCCTGGTAGAGGGCGTTGGCCTTGATGGCCGGGAGGCAGTACTCGTCGGCGAACTCGTCGCGGGCGTCCGCGACCTCGGCCTCGACGGCACCGCAGTCCAGCGCCCGCTGGCGGATGACGTCCAGGTCCTCGCCGCCCTGGCCGACGTCGACGGCGACGGCGATGACCTCGGCACCCGTCTCCTCGGCGATCCAGCCGATGCAGACGGACGTGTCCAGACCGCCCGAGTAGGCGAGTACGACGCGCTCGGTCACGGCTTTCTCCTTCACAACAGTGCGAACAGGCTTACGGCGATAGGCATAAGTATGCACTACTCCGTATGAAACTCAAAACGCCGACCGGGAGCTTCCACGAACGGGACTGCCGGCGGGGTGACGGACGGGACTTCGGGCGTGCTGCGGGCGGGCCGAGGGCGGGCCGGTTGGGCCGGTCGGGCCGTGGACGGGGCCGCGGATACGACTGTGGGCCCGGGGAAACCGGGCCCACGGAAGGGGATGCCGCTACTGGGCCTTCGCCTGGGCGAGCTGCATCAGGTGGTCGGCGAGGGCCTGGCCGCCCGCCGGGTCCCGGCTGATCAGCAGGACGGTGTCGTCCCCGGCGATGGTGCCGATGATCTCGAAGACCTCCGCCTGGTCGATCGCCGAGGCGAGGAACTGGGCGGCACCCGGCGGGGTGCGCAGCACGACGAGGTTGCCGGAGGCGGTGGCGGAGACCATGAGCTCGCCGGCCAGCCGGGCCATCCGGCCCTCGGTGGCGGACTCCCCCATCGGTGCGCGGGGGGTGCGGTCGCCGCCCTCGGCCGGGACGGCGTAGATGAGCGCGCCGTCCCGGTTGCGGATCTTCACCGCACCCAGCTCGTCCAGGTCCCGGGAGAGGGTGGCCTGGGTGACCACCAGTCCGTCGTCGGCGAGCAGCTTGGCGAGCTGGCTCTGCGAGCGCACGGGCTGGCGGGTGAGCAGGTCCACGATCCGCCGGTGGCGCGCGGTGCGGGTCTGGGGGACCTGCGGCGTCGGGCCGGCGGCGGGTTGGCCGGAGTGGGGAACGGTCATGTGATTATTCTCCCGGACTACGCTCGGTTCGCATCGCCCGGGGCGCCCTCGCGGACCGCCCGGAGGACGTCCGGCAGGGCGGCGAGGAAGGCGTCCGCCTCCTCCTCCGTGAGCACCAGCGGCGGGGCGAGCCGGATCGCGTCCGGGACGGCGGCGTTGACGAGGAAGCCGGCCTCCTGGAGCCCGGCCTGGATCGCGCCCGCGACCGGTTCGGTGAGGACGATGCCGAGCAGCAGGCCGGCGCCGCGCACGTGCGAGACCAGCGGGTCGCCGATCGCCTCGACGCCGTGCCGCAGCCGGTCGCCGATCTTGCGGACGTGCTCCAGCAGGCCCTCGGACTCGATGGTGTCCAGGACGGCGAGGGCGGCGGCCGCCACCACCGGGTTGCCGCCGAAGGTGGTGCCGTGCTGGCCGGGGGTCAGCAGGTCGGCGGCCTCGCCGAAGGCGAGCACCGCACCGACCGGCAGGCCGCCGCCGAGCCCCTTGGCGAGCGTGACGACGTCCGGCTCGACCCCCTCGAACGCCTGGTGGGCGTACCAGTGGCCGGTCCGGCCGATGCCGGTCTGGATCTCGTCCAGGACGAGCAGGGTGCCGGTGGCGCGGGTGATCTCCCGGGCCGCGGCGAGGTAGCCGTCGGGCAGCGGGACGGCGCCGTTCTCGCCCTGGATCGGCTCCAGGAAGACGGCGGCGGTCTCGGTGGTGACGGCCGCCCGCAGCGCTTCGACGTCGCCGAACGGGACGTGGGTGACGTCGCCGGGCAGCGGGCGGAACGGCTCCTGCTTGGCGGGCTGGCCGGTGAGCGCGAGGGCGCCCATGGTGCGTCCGTGGAAGCCGCCCTCCAGGGCGACGACATGGGTGCGGCCCGTCCGGCGGCCGATCTTGAAGGCGGCCTCGTTGGCCTCGGCTCCGGAGTTGCAGAAGAAGACCCGGCCCTCGCGGCCGTCGAGCGCGAGCAGCCGCTCGGCGAGGCTGATGGTCGGCTCGGCCATGAAGAGGTTGGAGATGTGGCCGAGGGTGGCGATCTGCCGGCCGACGGCCGCGACGATCGCCGGGTGGGCGGTGCCGAGCACGTTGACGGCGATGCCGCCGAGCAGGTCGGTGTACTCCTTGCCGTCCGCGTCCCACAGCTTGCTGCCCTCGCCGCGGACCAGCGGGATCCGGGGCGTGCCGTAGTTGTCGGTGAAAGCGTGCTGCCACCGCTCGGTGAGCTGCTCGTTGGAAGTCATGCCAGTCCCCCGGTCACGGTCGTTTCGTCGTCCGGCACGACCATCGTGCCGATGCCCTCGTCGGTGAAGATCTCCAGCAGCAGGCTGTGCGCCACCCGGCCGTCCAGCACGCGGGCGGTGCCGACGCCGGAGCGGACGGCGCGCAGGCAGCCCTCCATCTTCGGGAGCATCCCGCTGGCCAGGCCGGGCAGCAGCTCCTCCAGCTCGCCCGCGCTGAGCTGGCTGATCACGTCGTCGGAGTTCGGCCAGTCCTTGTAGAGGCCCTCGACGTCGGTGAGGACGACGAGCATCTCCGCGCCGAGCGCGACCGCGAGGGCGGAGGCGGCGGTGTCGGCGTTGATGTTGTAGACGTGGCCGTCGACGCCCCGGGCGATCGAGGAGATCACGGGGATGCGGCCGTCGGCGATGAGCGCCTTCACCGCGCCCGCCTCGATGTTGACGATGTCGCCGACCAGGCCGATGTCGACCTGCTCGCCGTCGACGACCGCGTACCGCTTGACGGCCGTCATGGTGTGGGCGTCCTCGCCGGTCATGCCGACCGCGAACGGGCCGTGGCCGTTGAGCAGCCCGACCAGTTCGCGCTGGACCTGGCCGGCGAGCACCATCCGGACCACGTCCATGGTCTCGGGGGTGGTGACCCGGAGTCCGTTGGTGAAGGAGGACTCCAGGCCGAGCCGGTCGAGCTGGGCGCTGATCTGCGGGCCGCCGCCGTGCACCACGACCGGGTGGAGACCGGCGTAGCGGAGGAAGACGACGTCCTGGGCGAAGGCCGCCTTGAGCTCGTCGTCCACCATGGCGTTGCCGCCGAACTTGATGACGACGGTCTTGCCGTGGAACCGCTCCAGCCACGGCAGCGCCTCGATGAGCGTCAGGGCCTTGGGCAACGCGGTGTTGTTGCGGGCCTGTTCGCCCTTGGGTGCGATCTGCACGTTTTCTGTCCCCGGCTCAGGTAGCAGGTCTCAGGAGGAGTAGGCGCTGTTCTCGTGCACGTAGTCGGCGGTGAGGTCGTTGGTCCACAGGGTGGCGGTGGCCTCGCCGGCGTTGAGGTCGGCGGTGACGACCACCTCGCGGCCGGTCATGTCGACGAGATCGCGGTCCTCTCCCACGCTGCCGTCGCGGCAGACCCAGACGCCGTTGATGGCGACGTCGAGCCGGTCGGGGTCGAAGGTGGCGGCGGTGGTGCCGATCGCGGCCAGGACGCGGCCCCAGTTGGGGTCCTGGCCGTGGATGGCGCACTTGAGGAGGTTGTTGCGGCCGATGGTCCGGGCCACCTCGACGGCCTCGTCCTCGGTGGCGGCGCCGGTGACGTCGATCCGGATGTCCTTGCTCGCGCCCTCGGCGTCGCCGATGAGCTGGCGGGCGAGGTCGGCGCAGACGGTGCGGACCGCCTCGTCGAACTCGGCGGTGTCCGGGGTGGTGCCGGAGGCGCCGGAGGCGAGCAGCAGCACGGTGTCGTTGGTGGACATGCAGCCGTCGGAGTCGATCCGGTCGAAGGTGGTGCGGGTGGCGCCGCGCAGTGCGGCGTCCAGGGCGGCGGCGTCCAGGTCGGCGTCGGTGGTGAGGACGACGAGCATGGTGGCCAGGGAGGGGGCCAGCATGCCGGCGCCCTTGGCCATGCCGCCGACCGTCCAGCCGGCGGGGCTGGTGACCTGGGCCGTCTTGTGGACGGTGTCGGTGGTCTTGATGGCGATCGCGGCGGCCTCGCCGCCGGTGGCGCTCAGCTCGGCGGCGGCGGTGGCGACGCCGGGGAGCAGCAGGTCCATCGGGAGGCGGACGCCGATCAGGCCGGTGGACGCGACGGCGACCTCACCGGCGTTGAGCTTGAGCTCCTCGGCCACCTTCTCGGCGGTGGCGTGGGTGTCCTGGAAGCCGAGCGGGCCGGTGCAGGCGTTGGCGCCACCGGAGTTGAGGACGACGGCGGAGACCGAGCCGCCCTTGAGGACCTGCTCGGACCAGAGCACGGGGGCGGCCTTGACCCGGTTGGCGGTGAAGACGCCGGCGGCGGCGAGCGAGGGCCCGTCGTTGACGACCAGGGCGAGGTCCGGGGTGCCGGAGGCCTTGATGCCGGCGGTGACACCGGCGGCGCGGAAGCCCCTGGCGGCCGTCACTCCGAGGTTCTGGTGGTCGGTCACGGTGCGACTCCGTTCACGGGAAGGCCCAGCTCCTCGGGCAGGCCCAGGGCGATGTTCATGCTCTGCACCGCGCCACCGGCGGTGCCCTTGACCAGGTTGTCGATCGCGCTGATCGCGATGATCCGCCCGGTGGCCTCGTCCAGGGCGATCTGGACGAGGGCGGCGTTCGAGCCGTAGACGCTGCTGGTCTGCGGCCACTGCCCCTCGGGCAGCAGGCGGACGAACGGCTCGTCGGCGAACGCCCCGGTGTAGGCGGCGCGCAGGCTCTCGGCCGTCACGCCGGGCTTCGCCTTGGCGGAGCAGGTGGCGAGGATGCCGCGCGGCATGGGGACGAGCGTGGGGGTGAAGGAGACCGCGACCGGCTCGCCCGCGAGCGGGGTGAGGTTCTGGGACATCTCCGGGGTGTGCCGGTGGACGCCGCCGACGCCGTACGCGCTGACGTTGCCCATGACCTCGCTGCCGAGCAGGTGGGTCTTGGCCGCCTTGCCGGCGCCGGAGGTGCCGGAGGCGGCGACGACGACGGCCTCGGGCTCGGCGAGTCCGGCCGCGTACGCGGGGAAGAGGGCGAGCGAGACGGCGGTCGGGTAGCAGCCGGGGACGGCGATGCGGTTGCTGCCCTTGAGCGCGGCACGGTGGCCGGGGAGCTCGGGCAGCCCGTACGGCCAGGTGCCGGCGTGCGCGGAGCCGTAGAACTGCTCCCAGTCGGCGGCGGCCCTGAGCCGGAAGTCGGCCCCGCAGTCGACGACCAGCACGTTCCCGCCGAGTTCCTCGGCGACGGCGGCGGACTGTCCGTGCGGCAGCGCCAGGAACACCACGTCGTGGTCGGCCAGCACCTCGGTGGTGGTGGGCTCCAGGATCCGGTCGGCGAGCGGCAGCAGGTGCGGCTGCAGCAGGCCCAGTCTGGTGCCGGCGTTCGAACCGCCGGTCAGCGCCCCGATCTCCACCTCCGGGTGGCCGAGCAGCAGACGCAGCACCTCACCGCCCGCGTATCCGCTCGCGCCGGCGACGGCGACTCGCAATGCCATGGCATTCCCTCCTTCGTCGTGGCATGAATATACGCAGTACGGAACATTCATGCAAGGAGTGGGGCGAGGGGCGCCGCAACGGGCACGCCCCACCCCCACGTCCGAGGACAGGGCGCTCCGACCGCGCGGGCGATCGTCCGCCCGTCGTCGGCGATTAGCTTAGGCTACCCTTACTTAGGGGAAAAACGGCCCGCGCGGGACCGGCCCGACCGCACCCCGCCGGCCCGGCCCCCGGCGGTTCACCGGCGGACGGCCCGCAGGACGACGAACTTCGGGTTACCGGCGACGAGTTGACAGTTGCCGAAGAGACGGCGGAGCTTCTCGTGGTAGCCGAGGTGCCGGTTGCCGACCACCCAGAGCTCACCGCCCGGCCGCAGGGCGCGACGGGCACCGGTGAACATCCGCCACGCGGTCGCGTCGGTGGTGGCCTGGTGCGAGTGGAACGGCGGATTGTTGAGGACGAGGTCCACCGACCCGGGGGGCACCGCCTCGGCCGTCATCGCGTCGGCGGTCAGGAACTCGGCGGGGGCGTCCGGGCCGAGGTTGGCGCGGAAGGTCTCCTCCGCCGAGGCCACCGCCTGGTGGGACTCGTCGACGAAGACCAGCTCGGCGCCGGGCGCGGCCAGGGCGGCGGCGGTGCCGACGACCCCGTTCCCGCAGCCGAGGTCGACGACCCGGTCACCCGGCGCCGCGGTCGGCAGGTGGGCGAGCAGGAACCGGGTACCGATGTCGAGGCGGTCCGCGCAGAAGGTGCCGGCGTGGTTGACCACGGTGCGGCCGGCGGCAGGACCGATGTCGGCGGGCAGCGCGTAGCGGTACGGCCAGGGGTTGGGGCCGGGGTCGAGCGTCCGGTCAGGCGTGCAGAAGATCAGCCGGGCCTTGCGGACGGCGAGCGAGGTCCGGGTCGGCCCGAGGATGCGCTCGAAGAGCTGGAGGGTGGAGGTGTGGATCTCGGTGACCATGCCGGTGCCGATCACCACGGTGTCCGGGTGGACGGCCGGGGCGAGGCGGTGCAGCTGGTCCTCCAGCAGCGCGAGGCTCTTGGGGACGCGCACCAGCAGGACGTCGATCCGCGCGGGCGGGGCGTCCCGGGTGGTGAGCAGCCGGACGGCGGCCGGGTCGGCGCCGGCCCGCGCGAGGTTGGCGCGGGTGGCCCGCTGGGCGAGGTGCGAGTCGCTGATCTGGGCGGGAGCGAACCGCGCGAGCGCGGTGGCCAGGGCGCCCCAGCGGTCGCCGAGGACGGTGACAGCCCGGCCCGTGAGGTCGGTGGCCCCGCCCTGGGCGGAGTCGGCCTCACCGGCCAGGTGCCGCAGCAGGTACTCGTCGGCGGCGTCCCAGGCGCGCAGCAGCTCGCGCGGGTCCTCCGGGTAGCGGGTGAGGTCGAGGCTGCCCCAGGGAGTGGCGAAGGGGGTCGCGGCGGCGGGCGTCGAGAGGCGGTTCATCGTGGCCCAGGCTAGCCGACCGGCGGGCGGGCCCGGTGGGCGGCGACGGCGGGCCCGGGATCACGGGTGCGGGGACGCGTTGCGGGGGCGCGTAGCGGGGTCGTACGGGCTGGGCGGGTAAACCGGGCCGACGGGGGGCTGATCGGCGCGGTTCACCGCCCGGGGCCGGGCGCCGGGCGCGCATCGGGGCCTCGGCCGATACTGGAGGGGCCCGAAGGAAGGGGCGAGGCCATGGACTGGAAGCTCGAAGTGGTGGTGGTCCCGGTGTCGGACGTGGACCGGGCCAAGGTCTTCTACGAGGAACAGGCCGGTTTCACCGTCGACCACGACACCCGGATCCGGGACGGCGTGCGGGTCGTCCAGCTGACACCCCCCGGATCCGGCTGCTCGATCGTGGTGGGCGCCGGGATGACGGAGGCGCCGCCCGGCTCGCTGAAGGGTCTCCAACTGGTGGTGCCGGACATCGACCGGGCGCACGCCGAGCTGGTCGCGCGGGGCGTGGAGGTCAGCCCGGTGCAGCACTTCGAGGACGGGACCCGGGTGGACGGGCGTGGCGGCGAGTGGAACTCGTTCGTCTTCTTCAGCGACCCGGACGGCAACGGCTGGGCCGTCCAGGAGGCACCCGACCGCCGGTAGCGCCTTCGGTACCGTCCGGTCCCGTCCGGTGGCGGGGTCCGTCCGGCTGAGGTAGGGGCCGCCCGGGCGGTCTCGGTAGGCTCGGAGGATGGTCGATGTCGAGGGAAGCGTCCGGGTGGACAGCTGGATCTGGTCGGTGCGGCTCGCGAAGACGCGGTCGGCGGCGGCCGACGCCTGCAAGGCCGGGCACGTCCGGGTCAACGGCGAGCGGGCCAAGCCGGCCCAGTCGCTGAAGCCCGGCGACGAGGTGCGGGTGCGCCAGGAGGGCTACGAGCGGGTCGTCGTGGTGCGGAAGCTGATCCGCAAGCGGGTCGGCGCCGAGGTCGCGGCGGAGTGCCTGGTGGACAACAGTCCCCCGAGGCCGCCGCGCGAGCTGCTGGCCGTGCCCGGCCTGCGCGACCGGGGCGCCGGGCGGCCCACCAAGCGGGACCGCCGGGACATGAACCAGCTGCGCGGCCAGTAGCACGGCGGGCCGGGTCCCCGGCCCGCCGACCCCGCCGCGGCCGACCCGGCCGGACGGCGGTCAGGAAGCCAGGGTGTCCGTCCGGACCTGGGTGAGGAAGGTGTCCAGGTTCGCCAGCGTGCGGGCGATCTGGTCCTCCAGCGGGAGCGACTCGTCGGGCCGGGTCACCAGCGCGGACTTCTTCAGGCCGCGCAGGTAGAGCGAGCAGGCCAGGTCCGCGCAGATGTACGTGCCGACCGTGTTCCCCTCCCGCCCCGCCGCACCGGCGCGCCGGGCGGTGAGCAGCGCGACGCCGGAACCCGCGTGCGCCGTGACGCAGAGCGAACAGACGTTGGTCTTGGTCAGGCTGCGCCGGAACGACGGCACCCGCAGCGTGACACCGACCAGCTCGCCGCCGTGCTCCGCCACCAGGTAGCCGCGGTCGGGGGCGCCCTGGTCCCGCCAGCCGAGGAAGTCCAGGTTCTCCCAGGGGAGTTCGGCCATGCCTCGGGGCAGGTTGAGCCGACGGGCCTCGCCCTTGGAGCAGTTGACGAAGGACGCGCGGATGTCGGTCTCGTTCAGGGGTCGCATACGTCGCAAGCTAACACCGGACGCCCGGCGCCGTCGCGCGGTTTTCCGTCCGCCCGGGCACCGGACCTGCGGCGATCGGGCCCGCCCGTGCAGCGGGCCGGGGGCGTTCCTCGCGGTGGGCGGCCTCGCCGGGGTCTCGGGTGGCGGCGCCGAACAGCACCGCCCCCCCGGCCCACCCGCACGCCCCCCTGATCCGACGGTGCGTCAGGGACGGCCGACGGCTCAGCGCTTGAAGGCGACGCCGGCGTAGGCGGAGACGTCCTGCCAGCCCTCCGGCAGGTCGGTGGTCCGGATGTGGCCGGACTCCGGCCGCCAGAGCGGAAGTTGGACCAGGCCGGGGCCGACGAACTCGAAGTCGCCGAAGAACGGCTCGACGGCGGCGCGCGGGCGCAGCACCAGGGGCGCGCTCGCGCTGCGGTAGATCCGGGTGCCCTCGGCGGCGCTCTCCCGGGAGGCGAAGTCGGGGCTGCCGTGGGAGAGGATCAGCGCGCTGCCGGGGGCGAGCACGTCGCGCAGGGTGCGGACGATCCGTTCGGCGCCGTCCTCGTCCCGGATGAAGTGCAGGACGGCGACGAGCATCAGGGCGACCGGCTCGCCGAGGTCGATGGCGGCGCGCAGGCCGGGGTGGTCGAGGATCGCCTCGGGCTCGCGCAGGTCGCCCTCGATGACGGAGGTGTGGCCCGCCGGGTGGCCGGCCAGCAGGGCGCGGGCGTGGGTGGCCACGATCGGGTCGTTGTCGACGTAGACGACCCGGGCGTCCGGGGCGACCCGCTGGGCGATCTCGTTGGTGGAGCCGACGGTCGGGATGCCGGTACCGATGTCGAGGAACTGCCGGATGCCCCGGCCGGCGGCGAACTCGACGGCGCGGCCGAGGAATTCACGGTTGGTGCGAGCCAGCAGCGGCAGCGCCGGGTAGGCGGCGATGGCGGCCTCGGCGGCCTTCCGGTCGGCCTCGAAGTTGTCCTTGCCGCCGAGGTAGTAGTCGTACATCCGGGCGGTGTGCGGGACGCCGGTGTCGAGCTCGGTCGGGGGCTGCCAGTCGTCGGCGCGCGCCCACTCCCAGTCGGTTCCGATCCCCGTGCTCGCCGTCGTCGTGTCCTCGGTCATCTGCCGCCCCCTGTCGTTCACCGCGTTCACCTCCGGCCGGTGCCGGCGGCGTCCCCCGTACCGGCTGCGGTCGGCGGGCCCGGTGTGCCGTGCCCCCTCCGCCCCGGTGCGCGGCGATCGTAACCGACGACGGACCCCCGAAACAGCGGGAGTTCAGGTTTCCGCAGCATTCGAACGATGGCCCCCGTGCGCGTCGGCGGCCGAGCCCTCGGGCTCTTCCCACCGGTCGCCGCGGGGTGCCGCCCTCTCTATGCTGGCTGCCGATGACTGTCGATCGGCGCAGCGTCCTGCGCACCACCGCCAAGCTGGCCGCTCTGACCGCCGTCGGCGGGCTCGTCGGCGCCTGCGGCGACAGCGTCGCCCGCCGGGCCGATCCGGGGGCGCTGGCCGTCCGCCCGGGCACGATCGACCCGGCGGGCACCGTCGACCCGGCGTGGGCGGAGGCGGAGGGTCCCGCCTCGCCGGCGGCCGGTGGCTCCTCCGGCGCGCCGGGCACCCCCGCGCCGACGGTCCCGGCGGCAGAAGCACCGGCGGCGGGCCCGGCAACCGATCCGGGGGCAGGTCCGGGGGCAGGTCCGGGAGCCGCCACCACCCCGTCCGCACCGCCCGCACCGCCGGTGCTCCCGCCCCTGGCGCCCGGCACCCCGGTCGAGGTGGCGTACGGGCCGCGTACCCGCCGCAATGTCGCGCTGACCTTCCACGGCAGCGGCGACCCGCGGCTCGCCACCGCCCTGCTGGAGACCGCCGAACGGCGCGGCGTCGGGCTCACCGTGCTGGCCGTCGGAAGCTGGCTGGACCAGCAGCCGCAGATGGCCCGGCGGATCCTGGACGGCGGCCACGAACTGGGCAACCACACCCAGAACCACCAGGACATCTCCACCATGACCCCCGACCGGGCGCGCGCCGAGATCGCCCAGTGCGCGGAGCGGCTGCAGCGGCTGACCGGCTCGATCGGCCGCTGGTTCCGCCCGTCGGCCGCCCAGTACGCCACGGCGATGGTGCGCGAGCAGGCGAAGGCCGTCGGGTACGAACACGTGCTGGCGTTCGACGTGGACCCCCGGGACTACAGCGACCCGAGCGCGGCCGAGCTGCAGCGCCGGGTGCTCGGTTCGGTGCGCGCCGGCTCGGTGGTGGCCCTGCACCTGGGTCACCAGTGCACGGTGGACGCGCTCCCCGCGATCCTGGACGGCCTCGCCGGGGCCGGCCTGACCCCGGTCACCGCCAGCCGCCTCTTCGCGTAGCCGCGACACCGCCCCGCAGGGCACCCGGCGCGGGGCGCCCGGCCCGTGGGGCGCGGGCCCGCCGGGCGGTGCCGCGGAAGAGCCCGGCCGCCTCCCGCACGTGCGTGCCATGCTTCCCGCATGCGCTACATCATCATCGGGGCGGGTGCGGTGGGCGGCACGATCGGTGCCCGGCTGCACGAGGGCGGGCACGAGGTGGTCCTGGTGGCGCGCGGCGCCCATCTGGCCGCGCTGCGGGAGACCGGCCTCCGGTTCGGCACCCCGGAGGGCACCCGGACGCTGCGGATCCCGGCCGTCGGCGGGCCCGCCGAGCTGGAGCTGCGTCCGGACGACGTGCTCGTCCTCGCCGTGAAGACCCAGGACACCGCCGCGCTGCTGGCCGCCTGGGCTCCCCGCCCGGTGGCCGGCGGCGGCACCGCCGGCGAGCGGCTGCCGCTGGTCTGCGCGCAGAACGGGGTGGAGAACGAGCGGCTGGCGCTGCGGCTCTTCCGTGAGGTGCTCGGCGTGTACGTGTGGATGCCGTCCACCCACCTGGAGCCGGGCCGGGTGAGCGCGGCGGGGACGCCGGTCAGCGGGATCCTGCGGCTCGGCGGCTACCCGACCGGGACGGGTGAGCGCGGCGGGGACGCCGGTCAGCGGGATCCTGCGGCTCGGCGGCTACCCGACCGGGACGGGCGGGCGGGCGGCGGCGATCGCCGCGGACCTCGCCGGATCCTCCTTCAGCGTGCCGCTGGAGGAGGACGTGATGCGCTGGAAGTACACCAAGCTGCTCGGCAACCTGGCCAACGCGCTGGACGCGGTGGCCGGCCGGATCGAGGACGGTCCGCTGGGCGCCCTCCGCGACCGGGTGACGGCCGAGGGCGCCGCCGTGCTGGCCGCCGCCGGCGTCCCGCACCACGACCTGGCCGAGCAGTTCGTCGAGGCCCGGGAGACGCTGCGGCTCGCACCGGTGGCGGGCGAGGGTCGCACCGGCTCGTCGTCCTGGCAGAGCCTGGCGCGCGGCACCGGCTCGATCGAGGCCGACCACCTGAACGGTGAGATCGTGCTGCTGGCCCGGCTGCACGGGGTGGCGGCGCCGCTCAACGAGGCGCTCCAGCGGCTGGCCGGGGCGTTCGCCCGGACCGGGCGGGCGCCGGGCTCGCTCACCGCGGAGGAACTGGCGGCACTCACCGCACTCTGAGCCGGGTCCGGGGCCGGGTCCGGGCCGGGCCCGTTCCGGCCGGGGTTCCGCGGACGCGCCCGCGCGCCGTCCTGCGGACCGGGCGGTCAGCCCATCGGGTCGTCCGGCCCGTACGGGCGGAGCCGGAGCGTGCGCGCGTCCGCCTCCCGGATCTCCCCGGCCCGGTTGACCAGAACCTCCAGGTCGTCCCGCCCCGCGTGGATGAACCGCCCGTGCAGCCCGTCGAAGCGGCCTCGGGCGGCGTCCACGGTGACGGCGACCATGTACGGGATGGAGCCCCACTCCTTGGTGGACCGGAACATCGGCATCCCGGCCGTCATGTCGGTGGCGACCGCGCCGGGGCTGATGTCGAGGACGACCACGTGGTGCTCGGCGAGCGAGTCGGCGAGGTTGTCGGAGAGCTGGAGCAACGCGCCCTTGGAGGTGGCGTACGCGGTGTAGTGGCCGTCGGGGCGCAGCGCGAAGCCGGAGTTGAGGTTGATCACGCGCCCGCTGCCGCGGCGGACCATGCCGGGCAGGACGCAGCGCAGCAGGTTGTAGGGTCCGCGCAGGTTGACCTCGACGACCTGCCACCACTGGTTGGCGTCGGTCTCCCAGAGCGGCACCTCGGCGCGGTCGATCTGGCCGGCGTTGTTGATCAGCAGGTCGACCGGGCCGAGGTCGCGTTCGACCAGGCGGACGGCCTCCCGGACCGAACCTGGTCTGGTGACGTCGGCGGTGACGGCGACTCCGCGTGCACCGTGCCGGACGCACTCCTTGAGGGTCTCGGTGAGGGTCTCGTGGGTCCGCCCCACCAGCCCGACGGCCATGCCCTCGGCTGCGAGGCCGATCGCGAGCTCCCGGCCGATTCCCCGGCCGGCGCCGGTGATCAGGGCGACCTGTCCCGTGAGCGACCCCGTCGGCATCCCCGTACTCCCTTCGCCTGTGTGCGGACCGTCCCGCATTCTGTCCGGCGCGGGGCGGCGCGGAGCCGGGGCGCACGTGCGACGCGAACGCGCCCACCCGTCCGGCGCAGCCGCCGGACCGGGGCGGGCGCGGACGCCTGGAGGAAGCGCCGGGAGGACGCCGGAGGATCGCGGGGGCGTCGCCGGGAGATCGCCGGGAGGTCGTGACGAGATCGCCGGAACGTGGTCGGAAGTTTGCCGGAGGGTCACGTCGGGAGGCGGGCGGGAGGGGCCGGAAGGAGGCCCGCGGAAGGCCCCGGGGGCACGGGACGGCCGGTTCGACCCGGAGGGAGGGGATGACCTACTGGCCGGTAGGGAGTAGTAACGTCGTCGGGGCGGTGCACCGGTGCACACCTACCGTGCACCCGCCCCGCTGGACAACAGCTTGCGGTACCACCTGTCGCTGGGCGACCCCCAGCACCACCGAAGGGCAACTGAGTGAGTGACATCGCGCGTGTCGGAGTGATCGGCTGCGGCCTGATGGGGTCGGGCATCGCGGAGGTGTTCGCCCGGGCGGGGCTGAGCGTGCTGGTCGCGGAGGCCACCGGGGAGGCCCTGGAGTTCGGCCGCACCCGTCTGACCAACTCGCTGGACACCGCCGTCAAGCGGGGCAAGCTCACCCCCGAGGAGCGGGACGAGGCGCTGGGCCGTCTCGCCTTCACCGTGGACCTGGCGGACTTCGCCGACCGCGACCTGGTGGTCGAGGCGGTGGCCGAGCGCGAGGACGTCAAGGTCAAGATCTTCCAGACCCTCGACCAGGTGGTGGAGCGCCGTGACGCGATCCTCGCCTCCAACACCTCGTCGATCCCGATCGTGAAGCTGGCCGCCGCCACCTCCCGCCCGGAGCAGGTGATCGGCCTGCACTTCTTCAACCCGGCGCCGGTGCAGAAGCTGGTCGAGGTGATCCCCACCCTGACCACCTCCGCGGCCACCACCGAGCGGGTCGAGACCTTCGCCACCGAGGTGCTCGGCAAGGAGCCGATCCGCGCCCGCGACCGGGCCGGCTTCGTCGTCAACGCCCTGCTGGTGCCGTACCTGCTCTCCGCCGTCCGGATGTTCGAGTCGGGCGTGGCCACCGCCTCCGACATCGACAAGGGCATGGAGGCCGGCTGCGCCCACCCGATGGGCCCGCTGCGGCTGTGCGACCTGATCGGCCTGGACACCATCGTCCTGATCGCCGAGTCGATGTACGACGAGTACAAGGAGCCGCTGTACGCCGCTCCCCCGCTGCTCTCCCGGATGGTCGACGCCGGTCTGCTCGGCCGCAAGTCCGGCCGCGGCTTCTACGACTACACCGCCACCGCCTGACCTGCGGAGCACGCGGGAGTGACGGGCACGTGACGGGGCCCGGGAGCGGTATCCAGCTCCCGGGCCCCTGAGGTGCCACCCAATTGCTCTGCACCGGCACGTTTAAGGGTGTGGGTCATTTTCACAGCGTCGCGCTTTGCCATTGAAGCTACCGCGCCAGGAAGAGGCGCAGGCGGGAGTCGAACCCGCATCCGACGCTTACAGCACACACCCGGTCGATCCGGCGCTCGGCGGCGAATGCTGAGACTTGAGCGAGAGTCTGAGTTTGACAGGGGTTGCCTCTGCCGAGTTGGGCCACCCCGGCGCGTGGTGCCGGGGGGAGGACTCGAACCTCCACCGTTCCCCTGATGTCAGCTTCACCATCAGTGTCAGCTTGCGCTCTTCGCGCCACCCCCGCTCTCATACGGGGGCGATCATGGGGCTACCCGAACAGGTAGCCGAACACCGCATCACCGACCCGGTGGTCCGCGACCTCGGCGCCGTTGGCCTCCTCGCGGGCGAACTGAACCGCCTGCTGGAGCTTCTCGACGCGCTCCAGGAGTTCGTTCACCCGCCGGGCCGGGAGGGCGCCGGAGAACTTCACGGTCGTCCAGTAGCCGATGGCGATGTCCTCGTAGTACACCTCGACCTGCGCCGGGTGCTTCTCCGTCGCCTCGGCCTTGACGTGGTTGCGCGGGACCTTCTTGGTCCGGATGGTGCGCACCGACTCGGTCTTCCAGGAGTCCGTGGAGGCGTCGTGGTTCCAGGCCTCGGAGGCGTCCAGCACCGGCAGCTTGCGGACGAAGGTCCGCAGGTCGGTGAGCTGCTTCTCCAGGAAGAGCAGGTAGGTGACCGGGGCGTCGGCGACCAGCGTCCGCCCGTCGACCACGACGTCGGCGCGGGCGGTGGTGTTGGCCCAGTCCTTGGTCGCGGTGACGTCGAACAGCCGGGTCAGGGTCGCGGCGGTCGCCCGCAGGACGTCCTCGGCCTTCACCTGGACGCGGGTGGACTCGGGGGGCAGTTGCTCGCCCTCCTCGTCCTTGGGCTGGTACGTCCGGGAGATTCCGGCCAGCAGCGCGGGCTTCTGCAGGTCCTGGTGGGACTGCGTCAGCTCCTGGAAGGACTTGGACTTGACGCCCTTTTCGACGGCGATGATCTGGTTCAGCTTGGCCACGTCCCGGACGCTATCAGCGCACCCGTTCGACCGTCATCCGAATTCCCGACCGGCCGCGGGGCCCGGGCGGACCCGGTCCCCGCGGCTCGGCCGGCCCGGCGGCCGGACGTCAGCTGTTGATGCTGTAGCTGTCGCCGTAGACCTTCCACTTCAGCGGGGGGTTGAGGTCGAAGTTCTTGGCGTTGAGGAAGACCAGTTGCGCGGTGTCGACGCGGCTGGTGTCGGAGTGCGCGTCCTCCTGCTTCATGACGACCTTGCGGGCGTCCAGGAAGGCCTTGAGGTAGGCGGTCTCGTCGCCGCCCTGGGCGGGGGTCTTGGCCTTCTTCATGGCGGCCTTGCGGATGCCGCCGAAGCTGTCGGAGCTGGTGCCCGGGCCGTGCATGACGATGGCGTCGTAGTAGATGAACTGCCCGAGCGCGCGCAGGCCGTCGGACTTGGCCTGGCTGACGGAGGGGTTGAAGTAGACGCGGTCGCGCTCTTCGTTCTGGGCCTGCTGGAAGACGGCGTCCTTGGCTGCGGTCGCCCAGTCGCGCTCGAAGGCGGAGCCGAGGCCGGCGTGCGACTCCGTGCCGTTGACCTTGCGGAGCGCGGGCAGGTACTTGGCGAGGATGTTGCCGGGCTTGAGGTCGGTGTAGTGCTCGACGAGTTCGAGCATGTCCCCGGTGCCGGAACAGAAGCCGATGATCCCGGCGGTGTAGCCGCGGCCGTCCTTGATGTCCTCGATGTACTTGTACTGGGCCTTCCAGTCGAGGGACGAGTTCTCGGCGCTGGACACCAGCTGCATGGCGATGTCCTTCTTGTGGGGGTCGTCCAGGCCGACCGCCGCGATCCGGACCGCTGCGGGCGCGGTCTGCGCGGCGTGGCCGACGCCGGCGGCCGCCACCGTGGCCGGGGCGGCGACCAGGAGGGCGGCGAGGGTGATCCCGACGGTGCGGTGCTTGAGACGCATCTGACGCTCCGTTTCTCCGCCCGGGCAGGGGGATACCCGAGCTCCATGAGAGTTAGGAAACTTTCCTAACTAAGAGATAGCGCCCACCGGCGCACGTCCGCAAGGCCTTTGACCGAATCACTTCAACCCGCCCGGCGCGCGCGAGCCCCATGCACGCCCCCTCACCTCCGCGCGCCTGTCCCCGTACCTGCCGGTGCCTCAGAATGCCTACCCGTGGGCCGCAGTCGGACGGCCACGGGCACGAGGAGCCGCGCATGATCGGGTACGAGATCGAGATCGACCTTCCCGTCGTCGACGGGAAGGGGGCGAAGATCAAAGGGGACACCAAACTGGCGGCGAGCAGGACCCGCACCGACGGCAAACCCGTCTTCAAGGTGGTCGCGGACAGCAGGAGCCTCCCCGACGGGCGGAAGTACTCCAACCTGGAGTTCGTCACCAGGCCCTGGTCCGTGGTCGGGGACGGGCACACCCGGGGCCCCGCGGCGCTGCTCGACACCCTCACGCGGATCCGGACGGTCCGCGACGCGTTCTACCGGAACACCACCGCGCTGCTCTCGGCCCCGGCCGACCTCCTCGACGTGCTGCCCGCCGGCACCGGGGCCAGGCTCGCCGGCGGCAACGGCTACCAGGAGAGCGCCGGAACGGAGGGCAAGGGCGACGGCCTGTTCGTCCACTACTCCGTGGGCGTACCGGTGAGCGGCATGGCCACCTTCTTCGACCGGCTGCGCCGTGCGGCGCCGCTGCGCGACGGCGTCTACCTCCCCGACGCCCGGCACCGCCTGCAACAGGCGAACGCCTTCGCCGAACGTGCGGTCCAGGAGTTCCTGCCGCGGAACCGGCCGAGCGACGCGGGCCGCAACGCCCCGGCGCTCAGCGCCCGGGCGAGGCGCGACCGGGAGGTCCTCGGCTACCTCCAGCTGGTGTTCATGCAGATCACCGCGTTCGCCGACCACGCCGACACGGTCGCCCGGGGCGGCCCCGACTCCGGCATCAAGAACCGGACCGTGGTGCTGAGCCGGTCGCCGCTCGCCGATGTGCACGCGCACCTGGACCCCGAGGTGCGGACCGCGCTGCGCACCCACCACGACGCGCTCGTCACGCTCCTCGCCGACGACTACCAGGAGGAGGGCCGGGTGCGGAAGGACATGGGCTTCTACGAGACCGCGGTGCGCGAGATCGACGGCGGCCCCGTCGTCCTCCTCGACTACGCGACGGCGGCGTTCCGGGGCGACGCCGCCGTCCCCCAGCAGAGCGTCTTCGGCGGGATGCGCCAGATAGCGCCGCACGTGGAGGAGGAGGCGGTGATGGTCCCGTTCGAGATCCGCACCCTCGGCTCCTCGCTGAAGTCCTGGACCCAGGTCGAGGCCGACCTCAGGGACCTCTGCGACTGGGTGCAGAGCTCCCACGAACTCGGCATGGCCTGAGCCGGCCGCCGGCCACGCCGAAGGGCCCCGGCCCGGACGGAGGAACGTCCGGGCCGGGGCCCTTCACCGGTTGCGCGGATCAGGCGCGGATCAGGCGCCGCGCAGCACCGCTCCGGTGCGGGCGACGGCCTCGGCGACGGCCGCCTCGCGGGCGGCGGTCGCCTCCTCGGCGGTCAGCGTCCGGTCCGCGGCACGGAACCGCAGCGCGTACGCCAGGGACTTCTTGCCCTCGCCGACCTGCTCGCCGGTGAAGACGTCGAACAGCCGGAGGGCCTCCAGCAGGTCCCCGGCGCCCGAACGCAGCGCGGCCTCCACCTCGGCGGCCGGCACGGCGGTGTCGACGATCAGCGCGACGTCCTGGGTGGCCACCGGGAAGCCGGAGACCGCCGGGCCGGAGACCCGCTCGGCGCCGTCGGCGGTCAGCAGGTCGAGGTCGAGCTCCATCGCCGCGGTCCGCTCCGGCAGACCCAGCGCCTTGACGGCGCGCGGGTGCAGCTCACCGGCGTGGCCGACCACCCGGTCGGTGCCGGCGACGACCAGCTCGGCGCAGCGGCCCGGGTGCCAGGGCAGCAGCCGGCCCTGACGCACGGCCAGCTCGACGCCGGCGGCGCGGGCCACCGTGCGGGCCGCCTCGACGGCGTCCGCCCAGGACGCCCCGGCGCCCTTGCCCCACCAGCCGGACGGCAGCCGCTCGCCGGCCAGCGCGACGGCGACCCGGCGCGGCTGGTGCGGCAGCGCGGCGTCCAGCGCGGCCAGTTCCCCGTCACTCGGACGGCGGTCGACGGCCGGGCGCGGCGCGACGGACAGCTCGTCCTTGGGCAGGAAGACGGTGCCGGTCTCGAAGACCGCCAGGTCGGTGTTGCCGCGGCCGACGTTGCGGCGCAGCGCCCCGAGGAGGCCCGGCAGCAGCGTGGTGCGCAGCGCCGGCTCCTCGTCGTTGAGCGGATTGACCAGCTTGACCGTACGGCGGCGGCGGTCGTCCTTCTCCAGGCCGAGCGCCTCGAAGGCGGCCTCGCCGACGAACGGGTAGTTGTTGACCTCGACGTAGCCGGCGGCGGCCAGCGCCACGCCGACCCGGCGGTGGATCCGCTGGGCCTCGGTCAGACCCTTGCCCGGCGGCACGGTGGGCATCCGCGCGGGCACGTTGTCGTACCCCTCCAGGCGGATGACCTCCTCGGCGAGGTCGTACGGGTCGGTGAGGTCGGGACGCCAGGTCGGCGGGGTGACCTCCAGCACGTCGGCGCCGGCGACCGAGCAGCCGATCTCCTGGAGGCGCCGGGTGACGGTCTCGCGGCCGTACGCGGTGCCGGCCACCCGGTCGGGCAGATCGGCGGCGATGGTGATGGTGCGCACCGGGTGCGGGGCGGCGATGTCGGTGACACCGGCCTCCGCGGTGCCGCCGGCGATCAGCACCAGCAGGTCGACCGCGCGCTGCGCGGCGGCGCGGGCGGCCTCCGGGTCGACGCCGCGCTCGAAGCGCTTGGACGCCTCGGAGGGCAGCTTGTGCCGCTTGGCGCCGCGGGCGATGACGACCGGGTCGAAGTGCGCCGCCTCGATGATCACCTCGGTGGTGCCCGGCCCCGCGGCCGGGTCGAGGATCTCGGTGGAGGCGCCGCCCATGACGCCGGCGAGGCCGATCGGGCCGCTGTTGTCGCAGATCAGCAGGTCCTCGGCGGACAGCGTGCGCTTGACGCCGTCCAGCGTGGTGAGGGTCTCGCCCTGCTCCGCCCGGCGGACCGTGATCGGGCCGTCGACGCGCTGCTTGTCGTAGGCGTGCAGCGGCTGGCCGACCTCCAGCATCACGTAGTTGGTGATGTCGACGGCCAGCGAGATCGGGCGGATGCCCGCCTTCTGCAGCCGGCGCTGGAGCCAGAGCGGGGACTTGGCGGCGGGGTCGAGGCCGATCACGGTGCGCGCCACGAACCGGTCGCAGCCGACCGGGTCGGCGACCTTCACGAGGTAGCCGAAGGAGTTCGCCGGCGGCACGTCGAGCAGCGCCGGGTCGGCCAGCGGCAGCCCGTACGCGGCGGCGGCCTCGCGGGCCACGCCGCGCAGCGAGAGGCAGTAGCCGCGGTCCGGGGTGACGGCGATGTCGAGCACCTCGTCGACGAGCTGGAGCAGCTCGACGGCGTCGGTGCCGGGCTCGAACTCGGGCGGGAGCACGATGATGCCGTTGTGGTCGTCGCCCATGCCCAGCTCGCGGGCGGAGCAGATCATGCCGGCCGAGGTGTGGCCGTAGGTCTGGCGGGCGGCGATCGGGAACGGGCCGGGAAGCACGGCGCCCGGGAGCACCACGACGACCTTGTCGCCGACGGCGAAGTTGGTCGCGCCGCAGACGATCTCCTGCGGGGCGCCGGTGCCGTTGGCGTCGCCGACGTTCACGAAGCAGTGCCGGATCGGCTTCTTGAAGCCGGACAGCTCCTCGATGGAGAGCACCTCGCCGACCACCAGCGGGCCCTTGAGGTCGGCGCCGATCTGCTCGACGGTCTCGACCTCCAGGCCGGCCCGGACCAGGCGCTCGGCCACGTCACGGCCGGTCTCGCCGGCCGGCAGGTCGACGTACTCGCGCAGCCAGGAAAGCGGGACGCGCATCAGATCTCCATCCCGAACGGGAGGGTGAAACGCACGTCACCCTCGACCATGTCGCGCATGTCGGCGACGTTGTGACGGTTCATCAGGATCCGCTCCAGGCCCAGGCCGAAGGCGAACCCGCTGTAGCGGTTGGGGTCGATCCCGCAGGCGACCAGCACCCGGGGGTTGACGACGCCGCAGCCGCCGAGCTCGATCCAGCCCTCGGAGCCGCAGGTCCGGCAGGGCCTGTCGGGGTTGCCCACCGACTCGCCGCGGCAGACGAAGCACTGGAGGTCGATCTCCGCGCTCGGCTCGGTGAACGGGAAGTACGAGGGCCGCCAGCGCAGCTCCAGGCCGTCGCCGATCAGGGTCGAGACCAGCTGCTCGATGGTGCCCTTGAGGTCGGCGAAGGTGATGCCCTCGTCGACGGCCAGACCCTCGACCTGGCGGAAGACCGGGGTGTGGGTCGCGTCCAGCTCGTCGGTCCGGTAGACCCGGCCGGGGCAGACGACGTACACGGGGGGCTCGCGGTCGAGCATGGTGCGCGCCTGGACCGGGGAGGTCTGGGTGCGCAGCACCACGCCGGAGTCGGCGGAGCCGTCCGGGGCCTGCACGAAGAAGGTGTCCTGCATGGAGCGCGCCGGGTGGTCCGGGCCCAGGTTGAGCGCGTCGAAGTTGAGCCACTCGGCCTCGACCTCGGGGCCCTCGGCGACCTGGTAGCCCATCGCGACGAAGGTGTCCTCGATACGCTCGGCCAGCGTGGTCAGCGGGTGCCGGGCGCCGCGCGGGGCGCGGTCGTACGGCAGCGTGACGTCCACCGCCTCCTCGACCAGCACGCGGGCGTCGCGCTCCGCCTCCAGCTCGGTCTGCCGCTTGGCGAGCGCCTGGTTGACGGCGCCCCGGGCCTGGCCGATCAGCTTGCCGGCGGCGGCCTTGGCGTGCGGGGGCAGGGCGCCGATCTCGCGGTTGGCGAGGGAGAGCGCGGAACGGTCGCCGGTGTGGGCGACCTTGGCCTGCTTCAGCTCGTCCAGGCTGGTGGCGGCGGCGAACGCGGCGAGCGCCTCGCTCCGGGCCGCCTCCACCACCTCGGGCTTGAGGGCCTCGACCTCGACCGGGTCGTACGACTTGTTGGGTGCCGACATCTCTATCTTTCCCGTGCTCCTGCTCGTCCGTGCTCAGGTAAGGGGGGGCTCGCTCCCTCCTGTCCCGCCAGCGGGCAGGAGGGTCCCATCGCGTCACGCCCGACGTGGCCGGGCCACGGGCAGGCCCGTCCTCCGTGCAGGACGATCCGGGAGGATCTCCGTACGGGGAGGAGGGGTGTCCGCGGCGCCACCGCGCAGGGCGTCCCACAACGCCAAGGGTCGAGTGTAGTCGCAGCGCGTAGCGCAGCTGCCGTGAAGCCCGTCCGGGGGCCGCTCCCAGCGTGCTCCGCTGGTCGTCCGAGCTCGGTCAGAGCATGAAGTCGGGCACCCCGGAGGGCAGGATAAATCGGAACCGGGCTCCGCCGCCGGGCGCGCGGTCGACCCGGATCGAGCCGCCGTGGGCCTCGACGATGCCCTTGACGATGTAGAGGCCCAGGCCCGTGCCGCCGCGCTTGGAGCCGCGCCAGAAGCGGGTGAAGACGCGCGGCATCGAGTCCTCGGGGATGCCGCTGCCTTCGTCGCTCACGGTGACCGCTGTGCCTTCCACGATGCGGGGCGGGGTGCCGGAGCGCTCCCACACGGGTGCCTCGACGACCTCCTTGGCCGGTGCCACCTCGATGGTGACAGTCCCCTCGCCGTGGCGCACGGCATTTTCGAGCAGGTTCGCCAGGACCTGGTCGACCTTGTCCGGGTCCGCCCACAGGACGGTCAGGGACTCGGCGACGCGGATGTCGAAGCGGTCCTCGGGGATGCCGGTGGCCACCTTCCGCTCGACGTGGCGGCGGACGGCGGCGGTCAGGTCGACCACCTGCTTGCGCAGCTCCAGCCGGCCGGCGTCGATCCGGGAGATGTCCAGCAGTTCGGCGATCAGCCGGGTGACCCGGTCGGCGTCGGCGTCCACGGTCTCCAGCATCAGCCGCTTCTGCCCGTCGGTGAACCGTTCCCACTTGGCCAGCAGCGTGGCGGTGAACCCCTTGACGCTGGTCAGCGGCGAGCGCAGCTCGTGCGCGACGGTGGCGATCAGCTCGGCGTGGCTGCGTTCGGTGCGGCGGCGCGCCTCGGTGCCGCGCAGGGCGATCACCAGCCGCTGCACCGGCCCCTGCGGCAGCGCGCGGACGTACCGGGCGGAGACCAGCACCTCGCGGCCGCCGGGCAGCAGCAGGTTGCGCTCCGGCTGGCTGGTGCGGATCGCCAGGCCGCCGTACGGGTCGGTCAGCTGCCACCAGCGGCGGCCGTCGAGGTCCTCCAGCGGGAGGGCGTCCTCCAGCACGCTGCCGAGGGCGGCCTGCGGGCGGATACCGGTGAGCCGGGCGGCGGCGCGGTTGAAACAGACCACCCGGCCCAGGGCGTCGGCGACCACCAGGCCGTCCGGCAGGTCGTCCGGGTCGAGCTCTGGCCCGCTGCCGACCATGGGTGTCCTCCCCGATTACCCACCGTGTCTTTCCCCCCACCGAGGCAGACCCTAGCGTCTCGCAGCGCCCGGTCATAGGGTCCGCGACGACTTGAGGGGGCGGCTACCCCACCGCGCGGCACCCGCCGGGCGAGCGCTGGGCCCGGGCGGAGGCGTAGAGGCACACGGCGGCGGCGGTGGCCAGGTTGAGGCTCTCGGCGTGTCCGTGGATCGGCACGCGCACCACCTCGTCGGCGAGTGCGCGGGTCTCCTCCGGGAGCCCCCACGCCTCGTTGCCGAACACCCATGCGCCGGGCGCGCCCAGGGTGCCCTCGTCGAGCTCCCGGTCGAGGTCGCGCTCCCCCGCGCCGTCGGCGGCGAGCACCCGGACGCCGGCCTCGCGCAGGCGACCGATCGCCTCCTCGACCGGCACGCCGACCGCGACCGGCAGGTGGAACAGGCTGCCGACCGAGGCCCGGACGGCCTTCGGGTTGTACAGGTCCACCGAGGCGTCGGTGAGCACCACGGCGTCCGCGCCGGCCGCGTCGGCGGTGCGCAGCACGGTGCCGGCGTTCCCGGGGTCGCGGACGTGCGCGAGCACCGCGACGAGCTTCGGGCGGGCGGCGAGCACGTCGGCGAACGGCGTGTCGATGAACCGGCAGAGCGCGACGATGCCCTGCGGGGTCACGGTGTCGCAGATCCCGGCGACGACCTCGTCGGTGGCGGTGAGCACCGGCAGGTCCTCGGCGAGGGCGGCGTCGACGATGCCGGCGTGCCGCTCGGCGGCCTCCGGGGTGACGTACACCTCGACGACGGCGTGCTCGCCCGAGTCCGGCAGCCGCCCGAACGCGATCGCCTCGCGGACGGCCTGCGGGCCCTCGGCGAGGAAGCGGCGTTCCTTGCCGCGCTGGTTCCGCTTGGCGAGCCGCCGGGCGGCGACCACGCGGGGAGAGCGCAGGGAGGTCAGCAGGGGGGTCTCGGTGCTCGGCATGATCTCGTCTCTGGTGCGGACTCTGTGCGGACCTGTGGCGGGCGGGCGACAGGGACCGTCGGTCCGCGCGGACCGCCGGCGCGCGCAGCCCGCCGGTGCTCGGTGCGGACCGGTGGCGGTCGGAACGCAAAACCGGACCCGCAGGATCGAGCCTGCGGGTCCGGTCAGCTCAACTCGACTGATCCAGGAAGATCAGGCGGCGTCGGCGGCGGCCTTCGGGGCGTTCACGTCGGCCGGCAGCGCCTTCTGGGCCACCTCGACCAGCGTGGCGAACGCGCCCGGGTCGTTGACGGCGAGGTCGGCCAGCATCTTGCGGTCGATCTCGACGCTGGCGGCCTTCAGGCCCTGCACGAAGCGGTTGTAGGTGATGCCGTTGGCACGGGCCGCAGCGTTGATGCGCTGGATCCACAGCTGACGGAAGTCGCCCTTGCGCTTCTTGCGGTCGTTGAAGTTGTAGACCAGCGAGTGGGTGACCTGCTCCTTGGCCTTGCGGTACAGGCGCGAGCGCTGGCCGCGGTAGCCGCTGGCGCGCTCCAGGATGACCCGGCGCTTCTTGTGGGCGTTGACTGCCCGCTTGACGCGTGCCACTTGATTACTCCTTGGATTGGACCACGGACTACTTCACGTGGTCCGTCATTCGAATGGGTCGGGAAGGATCAGCTGCCCCGCACACGGCTCGCACCGGGCGGGAGGGCGATCACTTGCCGAGAAGCTTCTTGATCTTCTTGGCGTCGGCGGGGGCCAGCTCGACGGTGCCGGCCAGCTTGCGGGTCAGCGTCGAGGGCTTGTGCTCCAGGAGGTGGCGGCGGCCGGCGCGCTCGCGCAGCACCTTGCCAGAGCCACTGATCTTGAAGCGCTTGCTGGCGCCACTGTGCGTCTTCTGCTTCGGCATTTCGCCGTATCTCCTCGTCGGTCCGTCCACGCCCGCGCGGTGTGCGCCGCGCGGGCGTGAAGGATGGATCTGCGGTGACCGGGCGGGCGCCCCGTCTCCGTGGTGGCCGGTCTCCCGGACTGCTCTGGCCCGTGAAGGGTCAGGCGCCCTGGGAGGCCTCGGCCGGCTGCTCGACCTCGGTGGCGGCCTCGACGTCGGACTCGTCGGCCTCGTCGGCCTCGTCGATCTCGTCGGCCTCCGCCTCGGCGGCGGCGTTCTCTGCCTCAAGCGCTGCGTCGTCGTCGGCCTCGGGGCCGGTGTTGCGGCCCTGACGCTCGGCCTTGCGGGCGTCCGCGATCGCGCGGGCCTCGGCCATCGCTTCGGTCTTCTTCTTGTGCGGGCCGAGAACCATGATCATGTTACGGCCGTCCTGCTTCGGCGAGGACTCGATGAAGCCCAGGTCCTGGACGTCGTCGGCGAGTCGCTGAAGCAGCCGGAAGCCCAGCTCGGGACGGGACTGCTCACGACCACGGAACATGATCGTGATCTTGACCTTGTCGCCCTGCTTGAGGAACCGAACGACGTGACCCTTCTTGGTGTCATAGTCGTGCGGGTCGATCTTCGGCCGGAGCTTCATCTCCTTGATGACCGTGTGCGCCTGGTTCTTGCGCGCCTCACGGGCCTTCATGGCCGACTCGTACTTGAACTTGCCGTAGTCCATGAGCTTGCACACCGGCGGCCGGGCGGTCGCCGCGACCTCGACCAGGTCGAGGTCGTACTCCTGCGCGAGCTCCAGCGCCTTGGCAAGCGGCACGATGCCGACCTGCTCGCCGCTGGGACCGACGAGTCGCACCTCGGGGACGCGAATCCGGTCGTTGATGCGGGGCTCGGTGCTGATGGGGCCTCCTCGGTTGCACAACTTCTGCGATGCGGCCGTCGGGCGGCGGTCGCACGTAGTGGACTCGACCACTGGGCGGGGCTTCATTCGTGCTGCGCTGTGGGCCGAAGCCCTGGAGGGCAACCACACCGCGACACGAAAAAAGCCCCGCTCGGTACAAGCGGGGCTCCACACAACCGGGGGCGACGCCCGGTGAGGGGCGCTGCGGCGACGTCGGCACACTGGGCGCCCGTCGCGGACCGGGACCCGTCGACCCGGAGGTCGATCGGGTGGGAGACTTTCGCGGTTGCCCTCTCGGGCCTCCTGAAGTGGAGCCTCCACTTGCTGGCCGGACATCCGTGAGAACGCCTGGCCGGTCAGTCTCGAAGCATACAGCGCCCCGGGGCCGAAGGCCATTCCGCCCCTCCGCGCCACCCCTTGTACGCTCCCTCTGTACGGAGACCGGCACGACGGAACGAGCCCCCCTTGAGCAGCGAGCCCACCCAGAACCCCGCCGCGGACGACGAGGCGATCGGCTTCGACGACCTCACCCGGGACATCGCCGAGGTCCCCGCCGTCGAGGTGATCACCACCGTCGCGGTGCACCTGATGAGTGCCGCCGCGGTCAAGTGCGGTCTCGCCGAGGGCGGCGAGAAGGACAAGGACCTCGACGAGGCCCGCAAGCTGATCACCGCGCTGGCCGGGCTGGTCACCGCCGGCGCCCCGGAGATCAGCAACTTCCACGCGGCGCCGCTGCGGGACGGCCTGCGCTCGCTCCAGCTCGCCTTCCGCGAGGCCTCGGTCGTCCCGGACGCGCCCGGCTCCGGCCCCGGCGAGAAGTTCACCGGGCCGGTCTACGCCTGAGCATCCGGTCCGCCGCGCCGAGCGGCGGCACCTCAGGGGTCCCCCCGGAACCACGTTCCGGGGGGACCTCGTGCTTTTCCCCCGTGCTGATTCCGGCCGGGCGGCCGCCGCGGCCGCGCCCGTCGGGGCTCCGGCCAGCTCCCGCGGACCTCACCGGGCGGCCCGTCGGCGCCCGCCCTCCCGGTCCGCACCCCGGCGGCTACCGCCGGTAGAGCGGCTCCCCCGGCAGCCCGGCGTCCGCGGGCAGCACCGCCAGGCTCAGGCCCCGGTCGAGCCGGACCCGCAGCACCGGGTCCTCGCTGACCGCCCGCCCGATCCGCCGGGCCGCCTCCTGGACCGCCTCGCGCTCCAGCCCCTCGTCCAGCACCACCGCGAGCAGACCGTCCGCGTCCTGGTAGGGCGCCAGCAGGCCGCGCACCACGGCGGGCTCCGCGGCCAGCAGCGCCCGCACCGCCTCCCGCACCTCGGGATCGGCCACCGGCGGCAGGTGGGGCCGGTTCTCGGCCAGCGCGCGCAGCCGGGCGCCGGACAGCCGGAAGGCGACCGGTCCGGCCGGGTCGACCAGCAGGGTGTCGGCGCGCTCGGAGAACGCGACCATCGCGGCCTGCGGGGCCGCCACCGGCGCCGGGCGGGCGTCCGCGCGCCAGCGGGCCAGGGTCTCCAGCGAGGTGAAGGCCGGCAGGGCGCGACGGCCGTCGGCGGCCTCGACCACGGGGACGGCCATGTCGCTGGTCTTCTCGTGCCGGTGCCCGTGCTCGTCCAGCTCGACCTCGCCGAGGATCGCCACGATCGGCACCATCAGCCGGGTGGGCGCGAGCGCCGCGAGCACCTCCGGCTCGGCCGTGCGGTCCTGCGACCAGCGGGCGAGCGCGGCGGCCAGGGCCGGGTCTGCGGCGCCGTCGTCGGCGGCGAATCCGGGGTTGGGGATGTTCTTGCGGTCCACCCGGCCGACCCTATGCCACCGTGCGGGCCCCGCCCACGGACCGAAGGTCCCCGGAACCCGGCCCGACACGCCCGGCCCATCCCCTACCGGCCGGTAGTGAGGTGTGGCACTCTGCGCCCATGGCCACCCTCGAAGCTGCTGCCCGCGCCGCCGCGACCTCCTCCCCGGCGGCCGACCGCGCCCGGTACGACCGGGCCACCGCCCACCTGGACGGCCCGGTGGCCGTCGTCGACCTGGCCGCGTTCGACGCCAACGCCGCCGACCTGGTGCGCCGCGCGGCGGGCAAGCCGATCCGGGTGGCCAGCAAGTCGGTGCGCTGCCGGGCCCTGCTGGAACGGGCCCTGGCCACGGACGGCTTCGCCGGGGTGATGAGCTTCACCCTCGCCGAGTCGCTCTGGCTGGCCCGCTCGGGCCTGCGCGACATCCTCCTGGCCTACCCCTCCACCGACCGCGCCGGCTTCGCCGAGCTGACCGCCGACCCGGAGCTCGCCGCCGCCGTCACCGTCCTGCTGGACGACCCGGCCCAGCTGGACCTGGTCGACGCGGCCCGGGCGGGCACCGCCGAGGTCCGGGTCTGCCTGGAACTCGACACCGCGCTGCACCTGCTCGGCGGGCGGGTCCGGGTCGGCGCCCGGCGCTCCCCGCTACGCGCCCCCGGGGACCTCGCGGCCTTCGCCGAGCTGGTCCAGCGCCGCCGGGGCTTCCGGGTGGTCGGGCTGATGGCGTACGAGGGGCACGTGGCCGGGGTGGGGGACGCGGTGCCCGGGCGCCCGGTGCGCTCCCGGCTGGTCCGGGTGATGCAGACCAGGGCGCGGACCGAGCTCGCCGGGCGGCGGGCGGAGGCGGTCCGGCTGCTGCGCCGGGTCGCCGAGCTGGAGTTCGTCAACGGCGGCGGCACCGGGAGCGTCGAGTCGACGGCGGCGGAGCGCGCGGTGACCGAGGTGGCGGCCGGCTCCGGGCTGTACCAGCCCCGGTTGTTCGACAACTACCGGTCGTTCCAGGGGCGGCCCGCCGCCCTTTTCGGCCAGCCGGTGGTGCGCCGGCCCGGGGTCGGTGTGGTGACGGTCCTCGGCGGCGGCTATCCGGCGTCGGGCGCGGCCGGCCCTGACCGCTCCCCCGTGCCGTACCTGCCGCCGGGGCTGCGGTACGACCCGATGGAAGGGGCCGGGGAGGTGCAGACCCCGTTGCTCGGCTCGGCCGCCGACGACCTGCTGATCGGCGACCGCGTCTGGTTCCGGCACGCCAAGGCGGGCGAACTGTGCGAGCGGTTCGCCGAGTTGCACCTGGTCGAGGGGGACGCGGTGGTGCTTACCGTGCCGACCTACCGGGGCGAGCGGCAGACCTTCCTCTGAACCCCGTCCGGTCCCCGGACCGGACGGACCGCACGCGCCCCGCACGGACCGCGTCGCGCGGCTCCCGGGTCGTGCGGGGCTCGTGCGGCGCGGGGGTCGCACGGGGCGTCCTCCCTGCGGCGAAACCCCCGCCGCAGGGTTCCTGAGCTGCACGGTTCCGCCTCGCGCGCGGGCCCGGTTCCACTACCGTGGAGCGGATGCGAGGACCACGCCGACGGAGGGGGAGACCGTGGAAGCGGAAGTCGTGCAGTTGGTGACGGCCGGCGCCAGCACGCTGGTCGGGCTGATGGCCACCGAGTTCTGGACGCAGGCCCGTTCGCGCTTCGGCTCGTGGCTGGGACGCGGCGAGGGAGACGAGGCGGAGGAGGCCGCACTGGAACGCTCCAGGGCGGCCGTCACCCGCGCGCAGGAGGCCGGCGACACCCGGGCGGTCGAGGACCTGACCGGCGGCTGGCGCGCCCGGCTCCGTGAGGCGCTCCACGAGAACCCCGCTGCGGCCCGGGAACTCGAAGCCCTCCTGGAGGAGTTCGGGCCGAGGCTGCCGAAGCCCGCGACCGGCTCGTTGAACATCGCGATCAGCGGCGGGACGGTGCAGGGCAGCGTCATCCAGGCGGGCACCGCGGGCTCGGTCACCATCGGACGAACCGACCCCTGACCCGCCCCGGCCGCCGAACCTTGGCCGCACCTTAAGAGGGCCCGATGGGATGCCTAACTCCGGCATCCGATCGGGCCTTTGTGCTGTTCGCAGGGCTACAGTCCGTCAAAAAGTGGCTCAGAACGGCCTATTGCCAGCTGGTCTAGTCCAATCATACGCTCAGCTCAGGGGCCGGCGCGCCGGGTCGGCGGGCCCCTCGGACAGACGTGTCCGGCACTCCCCCACATCTTCGACCCGGGAACACGGTCAAGGAGTCCCCACCCCATGTCCATGAAGCGAACCGCCATGTCCGTCGGCGTCATCGGCGCCGCCGTCCTCACCGTCTCGGTCACCGGCATCGGCACCGCCGGCGCTCACGGCACCGTCACCAACCCGGTCAGCCGGATCGCGGCCTGCTACGCGGAGGGCCCCGAGACCCCCAAGTCGCAGATCTGCAAGGACCTCGTCTCCCTGAGCGGCACCCAGCCGCTGTACGACTGGAACGAGGTCAACATCGCCAACGCGGACGGCCGCCACCAGGCCATCATCCCGGACGGCAAGCTGTGCTCCGCCAACCGCGACAAGTACAAGGCGCTGGACCTGCCGCGCGCCGACTGGCCGGCCAGCGCGGTCACCCCCGGCAAGGTCGACTTCAAGTTCCGGGTCACCGCCGCGCACCAGGGCAACCAGACCATCTACATCACCAAGCAGAGCTGGGACCCGACCAAGCCGCTGAAGTGGTCGGACCTCGACGCCCTCCCCGTCGCCCAGGTCCCGACCAGCCGGACCTCCGACAACGGCTACTACAACTACAGCGGGACCCTGCCGCAGCGCACCGGCCGCCAGCTGCTGTACATGGTGTGGCAGCGGACCGACAGCCCCGAGGCGTTCTACAGCTGCTCCGACATCGACTTCGGCAAGGCGGCGGTGACCGGCGGGACCACCGCGCTCACCGCGCAGGCCCCGGCCGCGCCGAGCGAGGAGCAGATCTCCGCCGGCCTGGGCAAGTCCACCGTGGCCCACCACGGGCACGGCGGCAACGCCAACGAGCCGGCTGGCGCGGTCGTCCCGACCAACAGTGCCGCGGTGGGCGGCGGCTCGGCCACCGGCCCGCTGCTGCTCGCCGGTGCCGCCGCCGTCGGCGTCGGCTGGGCCGGCATGGTGCTCCGGCGTCGTCGGGTCGAGGCTGTTCGACACGACGGCTGACTGCCGGAAGCCGGGGCCGGATCTCAACCCCCGTGAGGTCCGGGCCCGGCGAACGTCCACCACGCCGTGAACGGCGGCGGCCCGCCCGGATCCCTCCGGGCGGGCCGCCGCCGTGTGTGAGCGGTGCGGTGGGCGGCGCCTGGACGGTGCCGCCCACCGCTGTCTCCCGCGGCCGGCCGGGACCGCTGCGGTCCCGGCCCACGGCCCGGGTCAGGTCGTCGCGGTACCGGCGCCGTCGTCGGGTCCACCGGGGAGGCCCGGGACGGCCGGCAGCTTGCCGCTGTAGTCGTCGATGCCCTTGACGATGGTGTCCATCACCGACAGCTCGGGCGCCTTGGGGGTGATGTCGAAGCCGAGGTGCACCGAGACCAGGGTCTTCCCGTCGGCGGACGGGAAGACCACGGTCTGCACGTACCCGTCGTTGCCCTTGGCCGCGTCCACCTTCCAGCGGACCAGGTAGCCGTCCCGGCCGTCGACCTTGACCGCCTCGGACTTCAGCTCCTCGTGCGAGACCAGCTCGTTGTAGGAGTCCTTGGCCGCCTTCTCGATGTCGGCCTTGGCCGCCGCCTGGGCGTCGGTGCCGCCGCCGGCGATCCGGCCGCTGTTGGCACCGCCGAGCGAGCAGGTCCCGCCGCCCTCGCAGGTGTACGAGCCGATGCTGAGCGCGGCGAAGCCGTCCCGGGTGGTCCCGCCCTCCCAGCCGGACGGGACGGGCAGGACGAGCCGGTTCACCACGTCGACGGCCTTGTCGCGGCCCTTGGCCGTGCCGTCGTCCTGGCCGCCGTTGCCGCCGTCGCCGCCCTTGCTGTCGCCGCCGCCGTTGCCGTTGCCGCCCTTGCCGCTGTTGCCGTTGCCGTTGTTGCCGTTCCCGTTGCCCTGGCCGTTGCCCTGGTCGCCGGGGCCGCCGAGGTCCGGCAGGCCCCGCCACGGGCCGCCCTCGCCGTACGGGCCGTTCGGGAAGCCGGGACGGGCGGACCGCTGCCGGTCCCCGTGGTCGTCCATCGCCAGATAGGTGATGCCCGAGCCGGCGCCCAGCCCGAGCAGGGCCGCCACCGTCGCGGCGACCACGAGCTTGGACGGCCGGCGCCGCACCTTGGGGGGCGGCGGCACGGGCGAGCCGTAGGCGGTACCGAAGGGGGGCGGTTCCGGATAGCGGGCCGACGGACCGCCCTCCAGTACCTCCCCCTCCAGCACCCGGGTCTCGGCGGTCGTGTCCGGCCCCGGAGCGCCGGCCGCCGGGGACTCCGGCGGCGGCGCGTCCGAGGGTGCGGGCCGGGTGCTGGCCGTCCAGCCCGTGCCGTCCCACCAGCGCTGGGGTCGCGGGTCGCCGGTGATGTCCTTCGGGTCCGGGTACCACCCGGCGGGGATCTGCTCGCTCACGACACAGAATCTAAAGGGAACCGGATAAACGCGATATCAGCGGGACACCGAATTCCCGGCATTTTCCATGAGATTACGGTGAGAAGCGGCGGGGCCGCCCGGACGGACCGATTCCGGACCCTCCCGGCGGCCCGGCCGGGGCCCGTCCCGGCGGCCCGTCCCGGAGGGCTACAGCGGGGTCACGTAGGCCCCCGAGATCCCGCCGTCCACCAGGAACTCGCTCGCCGTGATGAAGGAGGAGTCGTCGCTGGCGAGGAACGCCACGGCGGCGGCGATCTCCTCGGGCCGCGCGAACCGGCCCAGCGGGATGTGCACCAGCCGCCGCGCCGCCCGCTCCGGGTCCTTGGCGAACAGCTCCCGGAGCATCGGGGTGTCCACCGGCCCGGGCGAGAGCGCGTTGACCCGGATGCCCTCCCGGGCGAACTGCACGCCCAGCTCCCGGGACATCGCCAGCACCCCGCCCTTGGAGGCGGTGTAGGAGATCTGCGAGGTGGCCGCGCCCATCCGGGCCACGAAGCTGGCGGTGTTGATGATCGAGCCGCGCCCGTGCCGGCGCATGTACGGCAGCGCGGCCTTGCAGCAGAGGTAGACCGAGGTCAGGTTGACCTCCTGGACCCGCCGCCAGGCATCCAGCCCGGTGGTCAGGATGGAGTCGTCCTCCGGCGGCGAGATGCCCGCGCTGTTGAACGCGACGTCGACGCTGCCGAACGTCTCGTAGGCCTGGTCGAAGAGCGCCTCGACCATGTACGGGTCGGTGACGTCGGTGTGCACGAACAGGCCGTCGACCTCCTGCGCGGCCGCCTTGCCGGTGGCCTCGTCGAGATCGGCGCAGACCACCTTCGCCCCCTCGGAGGCGAGCCTGCGCGCGGCGGCGAGGCCGATGCCGCTGCCGGCTCCGGTGATCACCGCGGTACGGCCGACCAGCCGCCGGCAGACCGGGGCACCGGGCTCCTGGCTCTCGTGGGTCTCGTGGGACTTCCGGGTCACGGTGTGCTCCTACTCCTCGGTCCGGATGAAGACGTTCTTGGTCTCGGTGAAGTGGGTCAGCGCGTCGGGCCCGAGTTCCCGGCCGACACCGGACTCGCCGAATCCGCCGAACGGCGTCCAGTACCGCACCGAGGAGTGCGAGTTGACGGAGAGGTTGCCCGCCGCGACGCCCCGGGCCAGGCGCAGGGCCCGGCCGAGGTCGCGGGTCCAGATCGAACCGGAGAGGCCGTAGCGGGTGGCGTTGGCGAGCCGCAGGGCGTCCGCCTCGTCCTCGAAGGGCAGCACGACGGCGACCGGACCGAAGACCTCCTCGGTGACCGCCGGCGCGTCCGGGTCGGTGGGCGCCAGCACCGTCGGCGGGTACCAGAAGCCGGGGCCGTCCGGCACGGCGCCGCGGGCCAGCACGGGAAGGTCCGGGGTGACGAACGACGCCACCCGGCGGACCTGCGCGGCCGAGATCAGCGGGCCCAGCTGGGTCTCCGGGTCGGCCGGGTCACCGGTGCGGACCGCCTCGACGGCGGGCAGCAGCAGGGCGAGGAAGTCGTCGTAGACCGCACGCTGGACCAGGATCCGGCTGCGGGCGCAGCAGTCCTGACCGCTGTTGTCGAGGAAGGACATCGGATCGGCGGCCCCGGCGAGGTCGGCGTCGGCGAAGACGATGTTGGGGCTCTTGCCGCCGAGTTCGAGGGTGACCCGCTTGGCCCGGGCCGCGCAGCGGGCGGCGACCTCCTTGCCGACCACCGTCGAACCGGTGAAGACGATCTTGCGGACGGCGGGGTGGTCGACCAGGGCCCGGCCGGTGGTCGGGCCCGCACCCGGGACCACCTGGAACAGGCCCTCGGGCAGTCCGGCGGCGAGGGCGAGTTCGGCCAGCCGCAGTGCGGTCAGCGGGGTGGCCTCGGCGGGCTTCAGCAGCACCGCGTTCCCGGCGGCGAGGGCGGGGGCGAAGCCCCAGGCGGCGATCGGCATCGGGAAGTTCCACGGCGCGATCACCCCCACCACGCCGACCGGCTCGTGGAACGTGACGTCCAGGCCGCCGGCCACCGGGATCTGCCGCCCGGTCAGCCGCTCCACTCCCCCGGCCGCGTACTCCAGCAGGTCGCGGACGTTGCCCGCCTCCCAGTGGGCGGTCCCGACGGTGTGGCCGGCCTCGGCGACCTCCAGTCCGGCGAGTTCGGGGACGTGCACCTCGACCTGGTCGGCGAAGCGCCGCAGCAGCCGGGCCCGCTCGCCGGGAGCGAGGGCGGCCCAGCCCTGCTGCGCCTTGACGGCGCGCTGGACGGCGGCGTCCAGCCGCTCCGGGGTGGTGTCCGGGACGGTGGCGAGGGTCTCGCCGGTGGCGGGGTTGAGGACGACGGAGACGGCGGGTCCCGCGCCGGACCCGTGGCCGGCGGTGGCGGTGGCGGTGGCGGTGTCACTGGTGGTGTCGATGGTGGTCACATCCGCTCGAAGGATCGGTAGCGCTCCCAGTCGGTGATGGCGCTGTCGTAGGCGGCCTGTTCGACCCTGGCCATGTGCAGGTAGTGCTCGACCACGTCGTCCCCGAACGCGGCGCGGGCGAGCTCGCTCGCGCCCCACAGGTCGGCCGCCTCGCGGAGCGAGCCGGGCACCCGGGCGTAGTCCTCGACGGCGTAGGCGTTGCCCAGGCAGGGCGCGGGCAGTTCCAGCTTCTGCTGTACCCCGTGCAGGCCGGCCGCGATCATGCCGGCCACCGCGAGATACGGGTTGACGTCCCCGCCGGGCACCCGGTTCTCCATCCGCAGGCCCGGGCCGCGGCCCACCACCCGGTAGGCGCAGGTGCGGTTGTCCCGGCCCCAGGCGACCGCCGTCGGGGCGAACGAACCCGGCCGGTACCGCTTGTAGGAGTTGATGTTGGGCGCGTACAGCAGGGTGAACTCGCGCAGCGCGAGCAGCTGGCCGGCCAGGAAGTGCCGCATGGTGTCGGTCATCCGACCGTCGGGGTCGGCGAAGGCCGGGGCGCCGACGGCGTCGCGCAGCGAGAGGTGGATGTGGCAGCTGTTGCCCTCGCGCTCGTCGTACTTGGCCATGAAGGTGAGCGCGCAGCCCAGTTGGGCGGCGATCTCCTTGGCACCGGTCTTGTAGACGCTGTGCTGGTCGCAGGTGGTGAGCGCGTCCGTGTAGCGGAAGGCGATCTCGTGCTGGCCGAGGTTGCACTCCCCCTTGGCGGACTCCACCACCAGGCCGGCGCCGGCCATCTCGATGCGGATCCGGGAGAGCAGCGGCTCGACCCGGGCGGTGCCGAGCAGCGAGTAGTCGACGTTGTAGAGGTTGGCCGGGGTCAGGCTGCGGTAACCGCCCTGCCAGGCCTGCTCGTAGGTGTCGCGGAAGACCAGGAACTCCAGCTCCGTGCCGATGTCGGCGGCCAGGCCCTGTTCGGCCAGCCGCTCGATCTGGCGGCGCAGCAGCTGGCGGGGCGCCGCGGCGACCGGACGTCCACCGTGCCGGGCGAGGTCGGCGGTGACCTGGGCGGTGCCCGGCTGCCAGGGCGTGAGCCGGAGGGTGTCGAGGTCGGGGCGCATCGCGAAGTCGCCGTAGCCGGTCTCCCAGGAGGAGAGGGCGTAGCCGTCCACCGTGTTGAGGTCGATGTCGACGGCGAGCAGGTAGTCGCAGGCCTCCGCGCCGTTCTCGGCCACCTCGTCGAGGAAGAACCGGGCGGCGAAGCGCTTGCCCTGGAGTCTGCCCTGCATGTCGGTGAAGGCGAGCGCGACGGTGTGGATCTCGCCGGCGTCGACCAGGGCGCGCAGCTCGTCCAGGGCCAGCGGGGCACGGCGCGACGCGGCCGACACGGCTCTGCCGGACCCGGCGCCGGGTCCGGCAGAGCCGGTGGCGCCGGGCTGGGCGGTCGGCGCAGCGGCGGCGCTGCCTGGCGCGGCGACGTGGTCGTTCATGGCGGACACCCTCCTCGTCGATCACGCTGTGAGATCACGTGGTCACAGGGAACCGTACGGCCTGTCACGGACGGCGCGGAAGAGGGCGGGCTGGTGTGGCGCGCCGATATGCGTGGTTGGCGATGTATCGGGCGGCACGGGAGGAGAATGCCCGCCATGGATCGCAGGCCTTTTGTCGGCGTCAGCACCTATCTGGTGGACGCGAGTTGGAGCGACTGGAGGGACCGCCGGGTGGCCCTGGTGCCCGAGCGGTACACCTCGTACGTCAAGGACTCGGGCGGGATCGCGGTGCTGCTGCCGCCGGACGCCCCGGAACGCGCGCCGGAGGTGCTGGCGCGACTGGACGCCCTGGTCGTGGCGGGCGGACCGGACATCGACCCCGCCTACTACGGGCAGCAGCCGCACCCGCTCACCGACGTGGACACCGTCGAGCGGGACGTCTGGGAGTGCGCGCTGCTGCGGGCGGCGCTCGCGGCGGGCATGCCGCTGCTGGGGATCTGCCGGGGCATGCAGGTCCTGAACGTCGTCTGCGGGGGCACGCTGGTGCAGCACCTGCCGGACGTCGTCGAGGTGGACGTGCACACCGGCTCCCCCGGCAAGTACGGCACGCACGTGGTGCGGCCGGTGCCCGGGACGCTGCTCGGCGGGCT
Organism: Streptomyces sp. BE303; assembly: GCF_036290945.1. Taxonomy (NCBI): domain Bacteria; kingdom Bacillati; phylum Actinomycetota; class Actinomycetes; order Kitasatosporales; family Streptomycetaceae; genus Streptomyces; species Streptomyces sp. BE303. The sequence goes on along the minus strand of NZ_JAQYWZ010000709.1, from coordinate 66,230 downwards.
GCTGCCGGAGCCCGAACTGACCGTGCCGACCTTCCACCACCAGGCGGTGGACCGGCTCGGCACGGGCCTGCGGGTCGGCGCGCACGCACCGGACGGGACGGTGGAGGCGGTGGAGGGACCGGGATTCACGCTCGGCGTGCAGTGGCACCCCGAGCAGGGGGACGACCTCCGGGTGATGCAGGCGCTGGTCCGGGCTGCGACGGCGGCGCGGACGCCGGAACTGGATCTGGACCTGGGCCTGGAGGCGGTCGAGGTGCGGTAGCCGGCGGGACCGTCGGTGCGTCCGGACGCCCGCGCCCCGTACGGGGGTGCGGGCGTCCGGACGTCCGGGCGGGTGGGCGGGCGGGCCGTGTTCGGTGGGCGCTCAGGCGGTGGGCGCCGCCGGGGTACCCGCGGCCACGGCGGGTACCGACTCGGCGGGTGCCGAATCGGCGGGCAGTCGGGAGGCGGCGTCGAGAAGCGCGGGGAGCATGCGGGCGGCGTGCTCGGCGTAGCCCCGGGAGCTCGGGTGGACGCCGTCGGGGGCGAGGAGCAGCTCGGCCCGGTCCTGGAACTCGGGCCCGGAGGACGGGGCCAGCGGCGTCCCGGCGCGCTCGGCGGCGCGGGCCTGCCGGCGGGCGAGGCGCCGGGAACGGTGACCGCCGACCAGTCGGGCGGGGGCACGGAAGCCGGGCGCGTGGCCGGGGTCGGGGCACGGCACCACGACCGGCTGCCAGCCGGTCTCGCGGAGCCGCCCGAGCAGCAGGGCGAACAGACGGGCGGACCGGCCGATCGGCAGCGGGAGGAGGGCGTCGTTGCCGCCGACGATCACCACCGCGAGCCCGGGCCGCAGGCGCGCCGCCCGGGCGGTCTGCCGGCGCAGGCCGGTCGTGGTGGCACCGACCCGGGCGAGGACGCGCAGGTCGACGGGCCGGTCCAGCCGGTCGCCGAGCGCCTGGGCGAGCCGGGCCCCGAGCGTCTCCTCGGGGCGGTCGGCGCCGAAGCTCCGGGCGAGGGAGTCGCCGAGCATCAGCAGGGTGACCGGCCGCTCGTCCGCGGGTTCGGCCGGGCCGTAGCGGCCGTCGGCGTGCGGGGCCGACCAGTCGGCGGGCGGGCAGCGCATCAGCAGCCGGCCGTAGAGCCGGGAGGCGGCGAGCCGGGCGCGGAGCAGGGGGCGGCGGGCCGCGGGGGCGGACGGGGTTTCCGGGGCGGACGGGGTTTCCGGGGCGGAGTGGGTGGTCGGGGCGGAGTGGGTGGTCGGGGCGGAGTGGGTGGTCGGGGCGGAGTGGGTGGTCGGGGCGGAGTGGGTGGTCGGGGCGGAGTGGGTGGTCGGGGCGGGCATGGCGGGACTCCCGGGGCAGGCGGACGGGGGCGTGTCAGGCGGAGGTCAGGACGACGGCCGCGTTCTGGCCGCCGAAGCCGCTGGACACCGAGACGGCGGCCTGGAGCTGGACGCGCCTCGGCATCTTGGTGACCACGTCGAGGTCGATCGCCTCGTCCAGCCGGTCAAGGTTGGCGGTGGGCGGGATCAGCCCGTACTGGAGGGTGAGGACGGTGACGGCCGCCTCGATCGCGCCCGCCGCGCCCAGGCAGTGGCCGATCACACTCTTGACCGCCGTGACCGGGGGCGGCCGGCGGAAGACCTGCCGCAGGGCGGCGGCCTCGGCCAGGTCGTTGAGCGTGGTGCCGGTGCCGTGCGTGTTGACGTGGCCGATCTCGTGCGGCGCCAGCCCGGCGTCGGCGAGTGCGATCCGGACGGCGCGGGCCAGGCCCGCGCCGTCCGGGCGGGGCGCGGTGAAGTGGTGGGCGTCGGCGGTCGAACCGTGGCCGGCCAGGTAGGCGCGCGGGCGGACGCCACGGGCCCGGGCGTCCGCGGCGCGTTCCAGGACGAGGAGGCCCGCGCCCTCGCCGAGCACGAAGCCGTCCCGGTCGGCGTCGAAGGGCCGGGAGGCCCCGGCCGGGTCGTGCCGGCGGCGGGAGAGCGCGCCGAGCCGGTCGAAGGAGGTCGCCACCATGGGCGCCCGGCCGCTCTCCGTGCCGCCGGCCAGCACCACGTCGCAGGAGCCGGCCCGGAGCAGGTCGCAGGCGACGCCGAGGGCGGTGGTGCCGGAGGCACAGGCCGTGCTGGTGACCAGGTTGGGCCCCCGGGCCCCGAGGTCGAGGCCGACCTCGCCGGCGGCCATGTTGGGGATGGAGCGCGGTGCCATCAGCGGAGAGACCAGGCCGGGCCGGCCGTCCGCGAGCCGCCCGTACTCGACCGCGTGGGTGTCCGTGCTGCTGGCGCTCACCCCCAGCACCACCCCGACCCGGTCCGGGTTCCAGTCGGCCGGGTCGAGGTCGGCGTCGGCGACGGCCTCCCGGGCGGCCAGGACGGCGAGTTGGGCGAACCGGTCGAGCCGCCGGACCAGCCGGCCGCCGAGCAGGGCGACCGGGTCGAAGCCGTCGGCCCGGCAGGAGAAGTCGACGTTCAGCCCGGCGAGGAGCGGGTCGCGCCGGGCGGTCGGCGCTCCGCCGAGCAGGTGGTCCCAGCCGGCCGCCACGCCGAAGCCGGCGGGGGTGACCAGGCCGAGCCCGGTCACCGCCACCGCCCGGTCGGCCACCGTGTGGGCGCTCAACTGACGGCGCCCGCGGTCAGATCGACACCGACGAGCGGGGCGGCACCGGGAGCCGGAAGGGCGCCCGGCGCGGCACCCGCAGCGGCACCCCGGCCGGCGACCGGAACGGCGCCCGGGCCATCGACCTCGGCCGGGGCGGCACCGGCGTGGGCGAGCAGTTCGCCGAGCGTGGAGTCCGGCCGGATGTCGCGGACGGTGACGCCGATCCGCTCCTCGACCAGCAGGGAGAGTTCGACCAGCGCGAGACTGTCGAGCGACAGCGAGGCCAGCGTGGCCTCGGGCGTGACAAGGGCGGCCGGCACCTCGAACTCCTCGACCAGGCAGGCACGCAGGACGGTGAAGCTGTCGTTCATGGGACGTTCCTTTCAATGGCGGACGGTGCGAACGGCCGGGCCGTTCGGTCCGGTTCGGGGGCGAGGACGGGCGGCAGGACGGCCTGAGGGACGGCCTGTGGGACGGCCTGAGGGACGGGCCGCGCGGCAGGCTGCGGGACGGGGAGGCGGGCGGGCAGCCGGAACCAGGCGAGCAGGACGCCCGCCGCGGCGACGGCCCCGCCGACCTGCGCCGACGCGGTGAGCCCGGTGGTGAACGCGATACGGTCGCCGGTCGCCGCATCGGCCGCGGCGGTGGCCAGCACGGAGCCGAGCACCGCCACGCCGAGGGTCGAACCGACCTGCCGGGTGGCGTCATTGAGGGCCGATCCGACCCCGGCCATGGCGGCCGGCACCGCGCTCATCACCAGCTCGGTGGCGACCGGCGCCATCAGCCCGGCGCCGAAGCCGGAGACCGCCTCGAAGACGAACACCGGTGCGTCCCCGGACTCCACGCCGAGACGGCCGAGTTGAACGAATCCGGCGGCGATCAGCAGTTGCCCGGCCGCGACCGGGACGCGCGCGCCGGCGTACCGGGCGACCACCGGGCCGAGGACCGCCCCGGCGGCCAGCCCCAGCGAGAGCGGGACCATCCGCAGCCCGGCCTGCCAGGCCGAGAGGCCCCGGACCTGCTGGAGGTAGAGGGTCAGCAGGAACATCGCGCCGAACATCGCGAAGGACATCAGCGCCAGGCAGACCGTGGCCGGCCAGACCGGCCCGTCGCGCAGCAGCCGGACCGGCACCATCGGTGCGGCGCAGCGGAGTTGGCGCAGCACGAAGAGGCCGAGCAGCAGCGCGGCGGCGGCGAGGGCGGCAAGCACCTCCGGGCTGGTCCAGCCGCGTCCGGGCGCCTCGATGATCCCCCACACGAGGGTGAGCAGAGCGGCGCAGGAGAGCAGTGCACCGAGCCGGTCCAGCGGCCGGGCCTCCGGATCGCGCGACTCGGGGATCACCGGGGTGACCACCAGGATCGCCGCCACCACGGGGACGTTGAGCCAGAACGCGGCCTGCCAGCCGTGCTGTTCGACCAGCCGGCCGCCGACCACCGGACCGAACAGCGCGCCGACGCCGGCCACCGCCGCCCAGATCCCGATCGCCCGCCGCCGGTCGGCCGCCGCGGGCAGGACGTGCACCACGGTGGAGAGCGTCGAGGGCATGAACAGTGCCGCGCCGACGCCCATCGCGCAGCGTGCGGCGACGAGTCCGGCCGGGCCGTCGACGAGCGCACCGGCCGCCGATGCCAGCGCGCAGACGGCGAGTCCGGTCGCGAAGGCCCGCCGCCGGCCGTACCGGTCGCCGAGCGCGCCGGCGGCGAGCACGCAGCCGCCCAGCGCGAGCGCGTAACCGTCGACGATCCACTGGGTCTCGGCCAGAGTCGGCCGGAGATCGTCCCGCAGGCTCGGGATCGCCACGTTGAGGACGGTGAAGTCGAGTCCGAGGAGGAAGAGGGCGGCGCAGACGACGGCCACCGCCGCCCACGCCCGCGGCCGGGCCACCGGGCCGTTCGAGGGGTCCACCCGGGCCTCAGACCGGCAGCCGGAGCGGTTCGTCGCGCCGCCGGAAGCCGATCCGGTAGAGCGTGGCGGCGCCGCGCAGGAAGGTGACCTCGCAGGCCCGCAGGTAGCGGCGGTAGCGGCGGAAACCGTCCGGGCCGACCAGTGCCTCGGCCTCGGCGCGGGCCCGCAGCAGCCGGGCGGACCAGGCGCCCAGGGTGCGGGCGTAGTCCTCGGCGGAGGCGCGGACGGCGGTCACCGCGAAGTACGGGTCGCCGGCGGTGACGATCTCGCCGAGCCGGGGCAGCGCCGCACCGGGGAAGACCTCGGCCGCGACGAACGAGCCGACCGGACCGTCGCCGCCGGCCACGCCGTCGTAGGCGATGGTCTGCAACGACATCCGGGCGCCGGGGCGCAGCCAGCCGTGGCAGCGTTCGAAGTAGCCGCGGTAGGCGGCGAGCCGTCCGGCGGCGTCCATGTCGGCGGTGGCGAAGTGCTCGAAAGCACCGATCGAGACGATCCCGTCGTAGGGCCGCTCGGGGCGGTGGCCGTCCCAGCTCTCCAACCGGACGTCGACGCCGGGGAGCGCGAGCCCCCGTACGTGGGCGTGCTGGGCGCGGGAGAGGGTGAGCCCGGTGGCCTCGCCGGCCCGGCCGGTGAGGACGGCGTGGGTGAGCAGGCCGCCCCAGCCGCAGCCGACGTCGAGCAGGCGGAACCCGGCGTCGGAGGCGGCGCCGGCCAGGTCGAGGTGCAGGTCGAGCTTGGCCCGCTGGGCGCGGGGCAGGGCGGTGGTGTCGGGCTCGCCGGGGGCGATGCCGTCCCAGACGGCGGCGGAGTAGCTGAGCGTCTCGTCGAGCCAGAGGGCGTAGAAGTCGTTGCCGAGGTCGTAGTGGAACTCGATGTCGGCGGCGCTGGTGCCGACGGTGGTGGTGCCGACAGTGGTGGTGCCGACAGTGGTGGTGGTCATACCTCTCCTGTTCGGGGAACGGGCGGGCGGTACCGGACGGCCCGCGCGAGGCGACGCGGGTCGGCGGCACCGGGAAGGGCGACGCGGGTCGGCGGCGCTTCGGGGCGGACGCCGCGGGACGGCGGTGCGGAACGGCGGCGCCGCGGGGCGCTTCAGGCCGTGGCGGCCTGCTCGCGCCGGGCCCGGACGTCGAGCGCCCGGTCCCGGCGCTCGACGAACCGGGAGGCCCTGGCGTCGAGGTGCTCCAGGTACCCGGCGAGCCGTTCGCGCGCCTGCTCGCCGGCGGGGCCGAGTCCCGTCAGTTCGAGGACCTTGAGCGAGCGGAGCAGCGGGACGAGCACCTCGTCGTGGTGGACCCGCAGGTCGTACACGCCCGCGACGGCGATCTCGCCGGCCAGCCGGGCGAAGCCGGGCATGCCCTGGCCGGGCATCGCGAAGCCGCGGACGGTCGCGTCGAGGGTGACCATGACCTGATCCGGGTCCGACGCCAGGGCGGCCCGCAGCAGCTCGCGGTAGAAGACCATGTGCAGGTTCTCGTCCTGGGCGACCCGGGTGAGCAGCCGGTCGCAGACCGGGTCGCCGCTGAGCCGGCCGGTGTTGCGGTGGCTGACCCGGGTGGCGAGCTCCTGCACCGCCGCGTAGGCGACCAGGCCGAGCACGCCGTCCGGTTCGGGGAGGGTGCCGGTGGCGACCTGGGCCATCCGGGCCCGCTCCAGCGCGATCGGGTCGACGGCGCGGGAGGCGTGCAGGTAGGCGCGGATGGCGGCGGCGTGCCGGTCCTCCTCGGCGGTCCAGTGGTGCAGCCAGGCCCCCCAGGCTCCGTCGCGGGAGGTCTGCGCGGCGATGGTCCAGTGGTAGCCGGGGAGGTTGTCCTCGGTCAGCAGGTTGACCACCAGGGCGGAGCGGACGGCCGGGGCGAGCGTGGAGTGCTCGGCCCGCCAGGGTTCACCGTCGAGCGGCCCGTCGAAGTCCCGCCCGAGGCTCCACGGCACGTACTGGTGCGGGAACCACTCGCGCGCCGTTGCGAGGTGACGGTTCATCAGATCGGCGGCGATGGGCTCCAGTTCGACGAGCCAGTGGACGGCCTCCGCCGTAGTGATCTTCACGGGCGCCGATCGTTGCGCAGGCGCACGGGGGCGCGCAAACCGGCGTCACCCGGTCGGGTGAGCCCCCTCGGGAGGGTTCACGCCACTGGCAGATCGGCGACCGCCGCCAGCACCCCGGCCGCTCCGGCGGCCAGCAGGGTGAGCACCACGCCGCGCCGGGCCGCGACCAGCCAGAGCAGCGCCCCGGCCAGGACCCCCCACTGCCAGACGTGACCCAGCGCGGCGGCGAGCGGCACGGCCGATCCGGCGATGGCGCCGATCACGGCCGGCCCCGCGCCGGTGAGGAAGTCCTGCACCCGCCGGTCGGCGCGGAGCCGGTCGAAGTGGCGTCCGCCGACGATCACGAAGAGGAACGACGGCGCGAAGGCGACCGCCGCCGCCAGCAGCCCACCGACGAGCCCGGCGGCCGCGTAGCCGACCACCGCGACGGTCTGCACCACCGGGCCGGGGGTGACCTGGCCGAGGGCGACGGCGTTGAGGAACTGTCCGTCCGTCATCCAGTGGTAGCGGTTGACCGCGTCGTCCCGCATCAGCGGGATGATCACGAAGCCGCCCCCGTAGGAGAGCGCCCCCACCTTGAACGCCACCCAGGCCACGGCGCCCAGTCCGCCGAGCGCGGGCAGCCCGACGGCCAGCGGCAGCGCGGCGGCCGGGCCGGACGGCCGGTCGCCGGACGGCCGGTCGCCGGACGGCCGGTCCGGCCGTCCGCGCAGCGCCGCCTCGGCCAGCCCCGCCGCGATCAGGACCAGCACCAGCCAGGGCCCGGTGACGATCGCGGCCGCCGCGCCCGCCGCCGCGTACCCGGCCCAGCGGGTGCGGGCGGCCCACTCCCGCCCGGCCCGGGCGAAGCTGCCCGGGACCAGCGAGGTCGCGGCCTGCACGGCGACCGCCGGAACGGCCGCGCCGGCACCGGCCGCCGCGCCGAGCACCGCGAGCGGCGGGTCGCCGGCCAGGAGGAGCGCCGCGAGCACCAGGATCAGCACGAGTCCCGGCGCGATGAAGCAGACCCCGCCGACCAGCGCGCCGGGGGTGCCGCGCAGCCGGCCGGCGGTGAGTACGGCCAACTGGGTGGAGGCCGGTCCGGGCAGCAGGTTGGTCGCCGCGATGCCGTCCTCGAACTCGGTCGGCGTCAGCCATCCGCGCCGCTCCACGCAGAGCCGCCGCAGCAGCAGAATGTGTGCGGGCGGTCCGCCGAAGCCGAGCACCCCGATCCGTCCCCACTCCCGGGCTATCTCACCCAGGCTCACCCGGCCGGTCACGCCCATGTGCGACTCCCCCGTTAGACGGCGGCGCGACGATACCGGACGGGGGTTACGGCACGGCAATGACAACGGTCTCCAATGCAGCCTTTGGATCTTCGTTCGATCTGAGGTTCACTTCGGATGCAGGGCAGTCGCGCCCCCTTCCCCCCACCCCCGCACGTCCAGGAGAGGACTTCGATGGCCGGGCACGAGCACTATGATGATCATGCTCATGACCACAAGCAGGCGCACGGCGGCCACACCCACGGCGGCCACGGCGGCCACTCGCACGGCGTGGCCGCGGACGCGGACCGCCGTTGGCTGGTCAGCGCACTCGTACTGATCGTGGTGTTCATGGCCGGGGAGGTGGTGGTCGGCTTCGCCGCCCACTCGCTGGCGCTGATCTCGGACGCCGCGCACATGCTCACCGACGCCGCCTCGATCGTGCTCGCCCTGATCGCCATGCGGCTCTCCGCCCGCCCGGCCCGGGGCGGCTACACCTACGGGCTCAAGCGCGCGGAGATCCTCTCCGCCCAGGCCAACGGCGTGACGCTGCTGATCCTCTCCGCCTGGCTCGGCTACGAGGCGATCACCCGGCTGTTCGAGCCCCCGGAGGTGGCCGGCTCGCTGGTGCTGGTCACCGCGCTGGTCGGAATCGTCGTGAACATCGCCGCCACCTGGTGCATGTCCAAGGCCAACCGCAGCTCGCTCAACGTCGAGGGCGCCTTCCAGCACGTGCTCACCGACCTCTACGCGTTCATCGCGACCGCCGTCGCCGGCCTGATCGTGGTGACCACCGGCTTCGTCCGCGCCGACTCGATCGCCTCGCTGATCGTGGTGGCGCTGATGCTCAAGGCCGGCATCGGCCTGGTCCGCGACTCCGGGCGGATCTTCCTCGAAGCCGCCCCGGCCGGCATCGACCCGGACGCGGTGGCGGACCGGCTGGTCACCCAGCCGCTGGTCGAGGAGATCCACGACCTGCACATCTGGGAGATCACCTCCAACCAGCCGGCCCTGTCCGCGCACATCCTCGTCACCCCCGGCGGCGACTGCCACGCCGTCCGCCGCGAGCTGCAGCGCAAGCTCTCCAAGGAGTACGGGATCTCGCACAGCACCCTCCAGGTCGACCACGTCGGCGAGGACGAGGCGGGCGCACTGCTCCAGATCACCACCCCCGGCGGTCCGGTCCCCGAGCACTGCGCGGACGCGCACGGCCCCGTCCACCGCGCCGGTCCGCACAAGCACTGAGCCGGTCCGGCACCCCGCCCGCCCGGACCCGCCCCCGAACCAGCCCCGCCGCCGGCTCCCGCCGGTGCGCACCGACCGGCGCGCACCGGTACCGGCCGGCTGTCCGCCCGGTACGGCATGATCGGAGGCGTGACCGCACCCCGCCTGATGCTGCTCGACTCCGCCAGCCTCTACTTCCGGGCCTTCTTCGGCGTACCGGACACCCTGCGCTCGCCGCAGGGTGAGCCGGTCAACGCCGTCCGGGGCCTGCTGGACTTCATCGCCCGGCTGGTCCACGACCACCGGCCCGACCAGCTGGTCGCCTGCATGGACGCCGACTGGCGCCCGCAGTGGCGGGTGGACCTGATCCCCTCCTACAAGACGCACCGGCTCGCCGAGGCGGCCGAGAACGGCGAGGAGGAGGTGCCGGACAACCTCTCCCCGCAGGTCCCGGTGATCGAGCAGGTCCTGGACGCGCTCGGCATCGCCCGGGTCGGCTCCCCCGGCTACGAGGCCGACGACGTGATCGGCACCCTCACCGCCGGCGCCACCGGCCCGGTCCAGATCGTCACCGGCGACCGGGACCTGTTCCAGCTGGTGGACGACGCCCGCGCGATCACGGTGCTCTACCCGGTCAAGGGCATGGGCAACCTCCAGGTCACCGACGACGCCCTGCTGCAGGAGAAGTACGGCGTGCGCGGCGACCGGTACGCGGACATGGCCGCACTGCGCGGCGACGCCAGCGACGGCCTGCCGGGCGTCAAGGGCATCGGCGAGAAGACCGCCGCCCAGCTGATCCACGAGTACGGCGACCTGGCCGGCATCCGCGCCGCCGCGCTGGACGTGGGCTCGCGGCTCACCCCGGCCCGGCGGCGCAACCTGGTCGAGGGCTCCGCCTACCTGGACGTCGCCCCGACCGTGGTGCGGGTCGCCACCGACGCCCCGCTCCCGGCGTTCGACCCCGCCCTCCCCTCGGAGCCGCTCGACCCGATGACCCTGGAGGACCTCGCGGCCCGCTGGGGCCTCGGCACCTCCCTGGACCGCCTGCTGGAGGCCCTGGCCGCCACCCGCTGACCCACCCGGAAGGGGCCCGCCGCACCTCGCGGCGGGCCCCTTCTCCTTCTCGGGCACCCTTGAGCTTTGGATCAACGTGAACTCTTGACCGCCATCTACTTTGCGATGCGAAGTTCATTCACCGGGGGGATCCCACCCGCGCAGTCGGCGCGGCGGATGCGAACGAGGGGTGGCGCATGGAACCGATCAGCACGGTCGACACGGTCACGACGAACGACGCGGCGCGGTTGCTGGCCGACGCGGAAGGGCTGCGGGGCCCGGACCCGCACCCGGCTGAGCGGTTCGGGAGTGCCACTGCTGCTCTTCGGCACGCTCGCACTGCTGGCGGTGCCGGCCGCCAGGCACGCCACGGCATGAACGATGCGGAGGCGCCCGCCGCGACCGGCGGCGCGGACCAGGACACGGCCGAGCGGCCGCACCCGACCCTGGACCTGGACGACACCGTCCACCAGCGGGTCCGGCTCGGCGTCCTGACCGTCACCCGCGAGGCCGAGAGCGTGGAGTTCGGCTTCCTCAAGCAGGAGTTGGGCCTCACCGACGGCAACCTGTCCCGGCACCTGAAGGTCCTGGAGGACTCCGGCCTGGTCACGGTCACCGAGGGCTACGCCGGCCGCCGGCCGCGCACCTGGGTCGCCCTGACCGTCGAGGGCGCCCGCGCCCTGGACCGCGAACTCCGCGCCCTGCGCGAACTCGTCCGCCGCCTCGACGCCGCCGCAGCACCCGCCGAAGACGGAACAGCCCCCTCCTAGAAAGTCGGCCCGCCCGACTCTCCCCGCAGCCGGAGTGCGAGCTCCTGCCGGTGGTGGGCGAGTCGGCTCTCGGACACCGTCTGCCTGCTCACCATGACGTCGGTGGCGGATCGGTGGCCTCCGGGCCGAAGCCTCGAAAGGCTCTGTTGGGCGATGCGTCCCAAGGCACTCGGGTTCTGGTACTCGCCGGAGTCGCCCGGCCTTCCGCACCCGTCAGCTCTGATCGATCCGGACTGGAGCGAATCAGAACGCTCGATGATCTTCGACTGTCTGGAGGGCGGGCAGCTTGCCCGCCGGTTCATGGGTGTCTCGTCGTGTCGCATCTGCGGGATCCCCAACGGCAGCGCAGAACTGACCGACGGCGAGTTCATCTGGCCGGCGGGGCTCGGACACTACATGCTTGAGCACTCCGTGAGACGCCGAGGCCGGCTCCCGCCGGCCCTTCTCCGCCACGCGCTCGTACGGCTGGCCGATCTTGAGGAGGCGAGCACGGATCGCTCGTGGTGGCTGGCCACGCGCACGATGGCCTGCCCTGGACGCCGACCGCCGCCAATAGCGGCCGGAGCCTGTCCGCCCGCCTTTACGCCGACGCTGAACCGTTTCGCCGGAGGCGTGGCGGTGGCGTCCGCACGCCGGGCAGTACCGGCAAGACGCAGTCCTGAGCGGCTCGAACATCGAGCGGCAGGAGGACCGGCACCACCTCGCGCAGGAAGTCGGACCGGTCGACTTCCTGCGCGCGCCTTACTTTCGCCCGGGAGTTCAGAGGACCCCGAAGGTGAGGAGCGGGAGGCTGGGAGGGCAGGCGACGCCTGGCTCCGAGACAGCGAGGCGCCGCAAAGGTCACGCGTGGTGGTCGAGTTCACAGGCCTTGATCGCGCGCAGGAGATCGGCGAAGGCATCGGGAGTGGTGCGGATGATGACCTCGCCGTCGTCGGACTCACGGAGTTCGACCAGCCCACTGCTCGTACGGACCTCCACACACTCGTTGCTCGAAGCGCTGAAGCTGGACTTCTGCCACGTGGACTCAGACATTGGTGGGCTTCACTTCCTTCATGACAGCCAGGATGAACTCGCGTGACTCATCTTCGGCGAGGGCCGTGGAGTCGAGGCGCGAGAAGATCGCTCGATGGTTGGCCAGATCGGCTGGCGAATCGAGGAACAACGCACCCTGGGAGACATCTATCTCGATGGTGTCCAGTTCAGGGATCGAGCCTTCGGCGAAGGTGAGGTTCTCGCCGGCACCCGGGAAGGTGTCGACGGTGAACGGCACGACGCGTACAGAGATCCCAGGCCGCTCGGCATCGGCCAGGAGTGCCCCGAGTTGCTCCACGAGCACCTTGGGTCCGCCGAACTGCATGCGCAGCGCAGCTTCGTGGATGAACGTTCGCAGCGGGGTGGCACCGGAGCGGACGATCTCCTGGCGCCTGATTCGAAACGCGGTCCTGGTGTCGATCTCGTGCGAGGAAAGTGGGGGAAACAACCGAGCGAAGACCGCCGACGCATAGGCGCTCGTCTGGAGCAGGCCCGGCATGTAGGCAGTCGTACAGAACGTCAGCCGCGTGGCATGGGCCTCAAGCTCGGCGACTTCCAGGAAGTCTGTCGTCAGAACTCCGCGGAACTCCTCCCACCACCCCTTGCCGCGTTCCGTCGCCATGTGCGCCAAGACGTCGATCAGCGACTCATTGGCGCAGTTGCACGCCGAAGCGACCAGTCGGAGACGTTCCGGACTGACGCCGATCTTCGCCATCTCCATCTGGTTCACCTGGGCAGGACTGATGCCCAGGATTCGGGCGAGCTGGCTACCGCCGAGGCCCGCCTGCTCACGCATCCGTCTCAGCTCGGCACCGAGCCGTCGTTGACGGAGAGTCGGGTTGGAGCGAAGGGCCATGACGTCCTCTCTACCGGTGCTGGATCAGTGTGCCGCGCTGGCAGTGGGCAGGTCCATCCCGGCTCGGAGTACACGGTAGAGGGAACTTCCCTCCATCAACCTATAAATAGAGGCCTTTTCGGCTATGGTCTTTCTCACAGCGATCCGACGGATCGTCAGTACCGCCCGTTCATCCGGGCGGCCGATGCCTGCTGTCTTCCTGCCCAGCAAAGCGGCCGGCTTCGGTCCACCCCGCCTGATGGTGGCGCGTCCGCCGCCGCTTCTCCTCACTCCACCCCTCCTCGGAGGTCTCCTATGCGTGCCTTCAACCCGCCCGACTGGTCCGCCGCCCGTAAAGAACTGCGTCGCGCCCTCACCTCCTCCGGCTGGCACCCGGACACCATTCACGACGCCGAACTCGCCCTCCACGAGCTCTACTTCAACGCCTGGCGGCACGCCGACTGCCAGGCCCCGCTGGTCATCGTCACCCTCCTCCCCCGCACCCTCCGCGTGTGCGTCTGCGACGACAGCCCCACGCTCCCCGAGTCCCCCTTCTCCTCCGGCCCCTACGAGGTGTCCGGCCGGGGCCTCCACCTCGTCCGCGCCCTCACCCACCGCTTCGGCGCCGACCCCACCAAGAACGGCAAGGTCGTCTGGTACGAACTGGACGCCGCCGCGTGAGAGACGACCACCACCCCGCCCCGCTCACGCCCCACGACCCCGTCCTCCGCACCTACACCGAGTCCGAGGTCGCCGCGCTCCTCCGCGAACTCCACGAAGCGGGCCGCCCGTTCGGCATCCAGTGGGGATCGGCCGCCACCAACGGCACCACCGTCGAGGGCCGCCTCCTCGTCGACTTCGGCAACGCGCCCGTCTCGACCCTCCTGAACCTCCTCAATATCCTCCGCGACACCGAGAGGCACGCCCGCTCCCAATGAGCAGCTTCCTCGTCGGCACCGCCTTGGCCGTCCTCCTCGCGCTCGCCATCATGACCGTCGTCGTCGGCGTGGTCACGAGCTTGCGCATCGAGGACACCCCGCCCCCGCCGCCCATCACCCGCCACGGCCGCTGGGAACTGCGCCGCCTTCCCGACGGCAGCACCGAGTACGCCTGGATCGCCCGCCAGGCCGGCCACTTCAGCCCCGAGACCAACCCGGCCCCCGACCGGCGGAGCCGTGGCCGCCACCGCATATCCCATAGCCGTTGACCGCGTGCCTCGTCGGATCGCCCCGACGAGGCACGCGGCCGTCCCCGCGCGGTGACGGGACGAAGGCGTCGTGGTTGGCCTCCTCGCTCGGGTCGAGCGGGGGCCACCGAGAGCACTGCCCGCCAGCCCGAGCGTCCTTGGACGACGGCAGCCTGCGGCTGTGGAGTGGGAAGTCGGACCGGCCGACTTCCTGTGCGCGCGGTGGTGCGGGCCCGGAACAGGACGATGCCGGCCTTCGAGAGGAGTCTCGAAGGCCGGCATCACGGCAGCGGAGTCGGGCTCAGCTCACCGAGGAGTAGGCGATGATGCCCCGGCGCAGGCCGTCGACGGCCTTGCGGGCGGTCTTGCGCAGCTCGACGTCCTCGCCCGCCGCGTCCTGGATCTGGCCGAGCACGTCGATCAGTTGCTTGGTCCAGCGGACGAAGTCACCGGCCGGCATGTCGGCGTCGCGCAGCACCTGGTCGAGCGAGTGGCCGAGTGCCCAGCGGTAGGCGGCCCAGGCGAAGCCGAGGTCCGGCTCGCGCTGGCCGACGCCTTCGGCCGTGTTGATCCGGTGCTGCTCCTCCAGGGCGTCGAGGTGGCCCCAGATCCGGACCATCTGGCCGAGCGCCTCCTTGGCCCCGCCCTCGGGCACCCGGGGGGCGGTGGCGTCGTCGGACTGGCGGGACTCGTAGACCAGCGCCGAGGCGCAGGCGGCCAGTTCGGCGGCGGCCAGGCCGTTCCAGACGCCCTCGCGGATGCACTCGGAGGCGAGCAGGTCGAGTTCGCCGTAGAGCCGGCCGAGCCGCCGGCCGTCGTCGGTGACGGTGTCCCCGCTGAGGTAGCCGAGGTCGGTGAGCAGCCCGCAGACCCGGTCGAAGGTGCGGGCGATGGTGTGGGTGCGGGAGCGCATCTTGCGCTCCAGCAGCTCGGTGTCCCGGTGCAGCCGGTGGTAGCGCTCGGACCAGCGGGCGTGGTCCTCGCGCTGGTCGCAGCCGTGGCACGGGTGCTGGCGCAGGACGGTGCGGAGCCGGGTGATCTCCGGGTCGTCGGCGGCGGCCGCGCGGCCCTTGCGGAACCGCTCGGGCTCCAGGTGGCCGGCCTTGGTGCGCAGCGCGGAGGCGAGGTCGCGGCGGGACTGCGGGCTGCGGGGGTTGAAGGACTTGGGGATGCGCACCCGGTCCATGGCGACGACCGGGTGCGGGAAGTCGATCATGGCGAGCCGCTTGACCTGCCGCTCGGCGGTGAGGACCACCGGGCGCGGGCCGTCCTGGAAGTCGGGGTGGCGGGGGCCGCCCCGCGGCGAGCGGACGACCGGCGGCAGGCCCGGGTCGAGGACGAGCGCCAGGCCGGCGAACTTGCCGGTGGGGACGTGGATGACGTCGCCCGGCTTGAGCTGCTCGATCGACTCGACGGCCGCCGCGCGGCGCTGGCTGCTGCCCTCGCGGGCGAGCTCGTTCTCCCGGTCCTTGAGCTGGCGGCGCAGCGCCATGTACTCGTCGAAGTCGCCGAGATGGCAGGTCATGGACTCGCGGTAGCCGTCCAGGCCCTCCTCGTTGCGCTGGACCTGGCGGGCGATGCCGACCACCGAGCGGTCGGCCTGGAACTGCGCGAAGGACGTCTCCAGCAGCTCGCGGGAGCGGTGCCGGCCGAACTGCGAGACCAGGTTGACGGCCATGTTGTAGGACGGCCGGAACGAGGACTTCAGCGGGTAGGTGCGGGTGCCGGCCAGGCCGGCGAGCGCCTCCGGGTCGAGGCCGCGCTGCCAGAGCACCACGGCGTGGCCCTCGATGTCGATGCCGCGACGGCCGGCCCGGCCGGTGAGCTGGGTGTACTCGCCGGGGGTGATGTCGGCGTGGGTCTCGCCGTTCCACTTGACCAGCTTCTCCATGACCACCGAGCGGGCGGGCATGTTGATGCCGAGCGCCAGGGTCTCGGTCGCGAAGACGGCCTTGACCAGGCCCTTCACGAAGAGCTCCTCGACGACCTCCTTGAACCGGGGCAGCATCCCGGCGTGGTGGGCGGCGATGCCGCGCTCCAGCCCGTCCAGCCACTCGAAGTAGCCGAGGACGTGCAGGTCCTCGTCCGGGATGTCGGCGCAGCGTTCCTCGACGATGGCGCGGACCCGGCCGCGGTCGCCCTCCTTGTTGAGCCGCAGGCCGGAGGAGAGGCACTGCTGGACGGCGGCCTCGCAGCCGGCCCGGCTGAAGATGAAGGTGATGGCGGGCAGCAGGCCCTCGGCGTCGAGCCGGTCGATGACGTCGACCCGGCCCGGGGTCCAGATCTTGCCGGGGCGGCCGTTGGGCATGGACCGCCCGCGGCCCCGGCCGAACTTGTCGCGGGGGTTGCGGTCCAGCTCCGAACGGGCGAGCCGGACCAGCTCGGGGTTGACGGCCTTGGCCGGGTTGCGCGGCGCGTCCTTGGGGCGGCCGTCGCGGTCCGGGTTGGCGAACAGGTCGTACATCCGGTTCCCGGCCATCACGTGCTGCCAGAGCGGCACGGGGCGGGTCTCGGAGACGATCACCTTGGTGCCGCCGCGCACGGTGTCCAGCCAGTCGCCGAACTCCTCGGCGTTGGAGACGGTGGCGGAGAGGGAGACCAGGGTCACCGACTCGGGGAGGTGGATGATGACCTCCTCCCAGACGGCTCCGCGGAAGCGGTCGGCGAGGTAGTGGACCTCGTCCATCACCACGTAGCCGAGGCCGTCGAGGGTGCTGGAGCCCGCGTAGAGCATGTTGCGGAGCACCTCGGTGGTCATCACCACGACCGGGGCGTCGCCGTTGACGGTGTTGTCACCGGTGAGCAGGCCGACCTTGGCGGCGCCGTAGCGCTTGACCAGGTCGCCGAACTTCTGGTTCGACAGGGCCTTGATCGGCGTGGTGTAGAAGCACTTGCGCCCGCCCTGGAGGGCGAGGTGAACGGCGAACTCGCCGACGATGGTCTTGCCGGAGCCGGTGGGAGCGGCGACCAGGACGCCCTCGCCCGCCTCCAGGGTGCGGCAGGCCTCCAGCTGGAAGTCGTCCAGCGGGAAGTCGTAGAGCTGCTGGAAGCCGTACAGGGCGGTGGCCTGTTCCTTGGCCCGCTGCCGGAAGGCCGCGTACGCCTCGGCGGGGCTGAGGTCCCGGTCGTCGGAGGGCTCGGGCTCAGGGGTGTTCATCGCCGTCCGGGGGTCGTTGGTGTGATCTCGCATCTCAGCGAGAGGTTACCCGGCAGGACTGACATCGATAGCACCGTTTTTCCCGGCCGTCGGATCAGATCTCTCTCACATCCATAGTTGCAAATGTCTTCAAGTGATCGGAAAGTCACCGACTGCGAACGTCTCCGGTCATCCCGGGTGGCAGGCCCTCCGGCCTGCCTACATTCGGTGTCGCGGCCGGCACCCACCGTCCGCATCCACCGGACGCACGGGAGGAACAGACGATGGCGAACCTGGAGACGTCGCTCAAGGAGGCCATGGCGATCGAGGGCGCGATCGGCGTCGCCCTGGTCGACTACGGCAGCGGCATGGCGCTCGGCACCCTCGGCGACGGCGGCGAGCTGGACCTCAACGTCGCCGCGGCCGGGAACACCGACGTGGTCCGGGCCAAGATGCGGGCGATGGAGCTGCTCAACCTGCACGACAACGAGATCGAGGACATCCTGGTCAGCCTCACCAGCCAGTACCACCTGGTCCGCCCGCTCACCACGCAGACCGGCCGGGGGCTCTTCCTCTTCCTCGCGCTCAACCGCAACCGCGCCAACCTGGCGATGGCCCGCCACCAGCTGAAGCGGATCGAGATCTCGCTGGAGATCTGAGGGACCGGAACGGACGGCACCAGGGAGGGATCGCTGTGGCGGTCGCGCTGTACCAGGCCAAGGCCGAGTTCTTCCGGATGCTCGGCCATCCCGTCCGGATCCGGGTACTGGAGCTGCTGCAGGCCGGACCGACGCCCGTCCGCGACCTGCTCGCCGAGCTGGCGGTCGAACCGTCCAGCCTCTCCCAGCAGCTCGCGGTACTGCGCCGGTCCGGCATCGTCACGGCCACCCGCGAGGGCAGCACGGTGGTGTACGCGCTGGCCGGCGGCGACGTCGCCGACCTGCTCCGGGCGGCGCGCCGGATCCTCACGGGTCTGATCTCGGACCAGAGCGTGCTGCTCGCCGAACTCCGCGCCACCGCGGACCCGCCCACGGACCGGGCGGCGGAGCCCGCGGCGGCGGACCGGACGGCCGGCGAAGCGGCAGCGGACCGGGCGGCGGCGGACCCGGCGACAACGCCACCACCGGCCGAGTCCGCCGAGCCCACCGCCCTCAATCCACGAGCCGCGCCCGCCGAGCCCACGACGCCCACGGCGCCGGACGGGCCGGTCAGCCCAGCAGCTCCGCCACCCCCGCCGCCAGGACCTCGTACTCGTGCGCCCGGTTGTACACCTGCGCACTGACCCGCATCACCCCGCCGCCCGGCCACGGGCGCGCCACCGTGCGGACGGCGTGCCGCCGCCACATCCCGGCCATCAGCTCCTGCGCCTCCGGGAGCGTCTCGGCCACCCCGGGCGGCAGCCGCAGCGCGCGCATCGACAGACCGGCCGAGACCGGCAGCGGGGTCAGCCCGGCGCGCTCGGCGAGCAGGGCGGCACCGTACGCGGCGAGCTGCTCGTTGTGCCGGCGGACCCGGTCGGCCCCGAGTTCGTGCAGCAGGTCGAGGCCGGCCGGGGCGGCCAGGTACGGCGTGTAGTCGTAGGTGCCGCGCCACTCGACGTTGTGCGGGAAGCCCCGGTAGTCCTCCCAGGAGAGGGCGAGCGAGCGGACCTTGCCGGTCCACTCCGGGCCGACCACCAGGGCGCCGGTGGCGCGCGGGGCGAAGGCCCACTTGTGCAGGTTGCCGAACCAGAAGTCGGCTCCGGCGGGGACCGGGCCGGGCAGCATGCCGGGCTCGTGCGCGGCGTCCACGACGGTGGTCACGCCGTGCCCGCGCAGGGCGGCGAGCAGGTCCGGGGTGGCGATCCGGCGGGCGGTGGGCGAGGTGATGCCGTCGAGCACGGCGAGCACCGTGCGGTCGGTGACCTCGGCCAGGACCGTCTCCCTGACGGCGACGCCGTCCGGGGTGTCCAGCGGCAGGGTGACGGTGCGCAGCTCCGCGCCGGTCTCCTCGGCGCGCCGCCGGACGGCCTGGGTGACCGTGCCGTAGCCGTGGTCGGTGACCAAGATCTGGTCCCCGGGGGCGAGCGGCACGCACGCGAGGGTGACGGCGATCGCGTCGGTCGCGTTGGGGACGAGGGCGAGCCGGTCCGCGTCGGTGCCCAGGGCGGCGGCGATCCGGGTGCGGGCGGCGGCGACCCGCTCGGGCAGGTCGGCGTAGAAGCCGTCCGGGTCGGCCTCCTGCTCCTCGTGGAACCGCCGCTGGATCCGCTGGACCGGGACGGGCACGGAGCCGAAGGAGCCGTGGTTGAGGTGGAGCACCGCCCGGTCCAGTGAGAACAGCTCGTCCGTTCCGGCCAGCGGCTCGGGGGGTCCGACGGTCCGCGAATGATCGGTCACTGCGTCTCCTCCTGATATACGCATTAATGTGGTGTGTGACATTTCACATGTCGCCCTACTGGCCCGCGAGGCCGCCGCACGGCGACCATCGGGCGGTGACCATCACCGACCCCTACCTCTCCCTCAGCGCCCGGACCGGCCGCTTCGGCTTCGGTGCCCCGCGAGCGATCTCGCTCAACCAGGACGGTACCCGGCTCCTGCTGCTCCGCTCCAGCGGTCCCGAGGACCCGGTCGACCGGCTCCACCTCCTCGACCTGACCACCGGCGAGGAGCGCGAGGTCGCCGACCCCACCGCGCTCGCCCCCGACCGCACCGGCGACCGGGACGACCTCCCGGCCGTCGAACGCCGGCTGCGCGAACGGACCCGGCTCGTCGCCGCCGGCATCGGCACCTACGCGGCCACCGCCGACCTGGCCGTCGCCGCCTTCGCCCTGGACGGCCGACTCTTCCGCACCGACACCGCCACCGGCCTGACGGTCGAACTCCCCACCGCCGGGCCCGCCTTCGATCCCCGCCCCGAGCCCCGCACCGGCGAACGCGTCGCCTACGTCGCCGACGACGCGCTCTACGTCACCGCCGCGCCCGGGCAGCCGCCCGCACCGCTCCGGCTCAGCCCGGCCGACGGCGCCCGCTGGGGCGTCGCCGAGTTCGCCGCCGCCGAGGAGCTGGGCCGCACCCGCGGCCACTGGTGGCGCCCCGACGGCGGCGCCGTCCTCGCCGCCCGGGTGGACGAGTCCGCCCTGCCCGCGGTCCACTTCGCCGACCCGGCCCGGCCGACCCGCGAGCCCGAGCAGTTCGCCTACCCGCAGGCAGGCGGCCCCAACGCCGACGTCCAGCTCTGGGTGCTCGGCCTCGACGGCGCCCGCACCCGCCTGGACTGGGACGCCGAGGCCTTCCCGTACGTCTGCGCCGCCGGGTGGGACGGCGAGGACGAGCTGCTGCTCACCGTCGCCGACCGGCTCCAGCAGCACGTCCTGCTGCTGAGCGCCGACCCGGCCACCGGCACCACCCGCGAACTCTCCCGCACCAGCGACGAGTTCTGGGTCGACGACCTGCCCGGCACACCCGCCCGGCTGGCCGACGGCCGGCTGCTCACCGTGCACGACACCCCCGGGGCCCGCGGCCTCGCGCTCGACGGCAAGCCGCTGGACACCACCGGCCTGCAGATCCGCCGGGTGGTCGGCCGGCTGGGCGGCCGGCTGCTCTGCGAGACCGGCGAGGGCGACCCGTACGACCAGCACGTCCACCTGGTCGACCCGGACGGCGGGGCGCCCGAGCGGCTCTCCGACGGCCCGGGCACGCACTCCGCACTGGCCGCCGGCGAGACCGTCCTGCTCACCACGGCCGGGCCGGACGGCATCCGCCGCCGCACCCTCGGCCCCGGCGGCGGGCTCACCCTCGACGACCGCTGCGCCGCGCTGCCGTTCCGCGTCGAGCCGCAGCTCGCCCGGGTCACCGAACGCCGGCTGCCCAGCGCCGTGGTGTACCCGCGCGACCACGTCCCCGGCCGGCGGCTGCCGGTGCTGCTCGACGTCTACGGCGGGCCCGGCTACCAGGCGGTGGCCAACGAACCGCGCCGCTGGCAGCTCAAGCAGTGGTGGGCCGACCAAGGCTTCGCGGTCGTCACCACCGACAACGGCGGCACCCCGTTCGTCTCCCCCGACTTCTCCCGGACGATCTTCCGCCGCTTCTCCCAGGTGGCCCTGGACGACCAGGTGGACGCGCTGCACGCACTCGCCGAGCTCCACCCCGACCTCGACCTCGCCCGGGTCGGCGTCCGCGGCTGGTCGTACGGCGGCTACTTCGCGGCGCTGGCCGTGCTGCGCCGCCCGGACGTCTTCCACGCCGCCTGTGCGGGCGCGCCGCCCACCGACTTCCGCCACTACGACACCGCGTACACCGAGCGCTACCTCGGTCTGCCCCGGGAGAACCCGGACGGCTACGCGGCGGACTGCCTGGTGGACGACGCGCCCGGGCTCAGCCGCCCCCTGCTGCTGATCCACGGCCTGGCCGACGACAACGTGCACCCCTCGCACACCCTGCTGCTCTCCCAGGCCCTCACCCGGGCGGGCCGACCGCACAACCTGCTCGCCCTCCCGGGCATCACCCACATGACCCCGGGCGGGGTCAACGAGCAGCTGTCCCAAGCCGAACTCGCCTTCCTGCAGCAGGCACTGGGGCTTCAGTAGGCACGGCGCCGAGGTCCACCACGGGATCCGCGGCGGCAGCGGCGTGCGCGACCGGGCCTTCCCCGCGTCACACCGCCGGCGCCGTCCGCGGCCGCCCGTCGCCCCCCGGGGCGGCCAAGGGGGCGGCCAACGGTGCCTCCGCAGGCGCGTCCAACGGGCGGCTCGGCAGCTCGCGGCGGAGCACCGGGGCGATCTCGGAGAAGAAGAGCTCCAGGGTGCCGAGGTAGTCGGCGCGGTCGAGCACCTCGCCGTCCACGTGCAGGTGCAGCAACTCGTGGCCGAAGTGCGCGTGCTGACCCAGCACCTTCTCGATGATCTGCTGCGGGCTGCCGACCAGCACCGAGCCGTGCTCGATCAGGTCCTCGACCTCGTCGAACCGGAGCGAGCTGCCGTCGAAGGCCCGGTTGACCTTCAACCGGGCCTCGAAGACCGGGCGGTAGCGCGCGACGGCCTCCTGCGAGGTGCGGGCCCCGAAGTAGCCGGCCGTTCCCGCGCCGACCAGGGCGCGGGCCGGATCGTGCCCGTACGCCGCCCAGCGCTCCCGGTAGTGCCGCACGATCTCGGCGTACGGGCCGATCGGGCCCGCGCCGTTGGGCGAGAAGACGGGGTCCCCGTGGCGGGCCGCGAAGTCGGCGGAATCCGGGTTGTGCCCGGCTCCGTGCCAGATCCGGATCTCGGGCTGGTACGGGCGGGGCAGCGGCTCGGCGTCCTCCAGCGAGCGGCCGAGCCGGCCCTCCCAGGTCACCTTCTCCTCACGCCAGAGGGTGCGGAACAGCCGGTAGTTCTCCTGGAGGAGCTCCCACTGGTTCTCCTTGGTCACGCCGAACAGCCGGGAGGATCGCGGGTAGGCGCCCTTGGCCACGATCAGGTCGAGCCGCCCCTCGGCGAGGTTGTCCAGGGTGGCGTAGTCCTCGTAGGCGCGCAGCGGGTCGAGCATGCCGAGCGTGGTGACGGCGGTGAAGAGCCGGATCCGCGAGGTCACGGCGGCGATGTGGGAGAGCAGGACGGGCGGCGCGCTGGAGACGGCGGGGCGGTCGTGGCGCTCGCCGATGCCGTAGGCGTCGAACCCCACCTCCTCGGCGAAGACGGCGTAGTCGACGAGCTCGCGGAGCTGTTCACGGTCCGACGTGGACTGGTCGGGGACGTGGGGCAGGAGCAGGAAGCGCATGGCGGTCCCCCCGGGGTGCCATCGGGTTGATGTGTCAACCCCAGCATGGGCGCACCGGGTTGACGCGTCAACCGCTCCCGGGGGTTCAGCCGGCCGGGTTCTCGCCCTTCAGCCGGGCCAGCAGTACGGCGGATATCCCGACCAGCGCTTCCTGCTGACGCCCGGTCAGGGGGTCGGTCAGCCAGCGGCGGATGTGCGCCGCCCGGCGCGGCAGTGCGGCGGTGACGGCGGCCCGGCCGTGCTCGGTGAGCGCGATGACGGCGCCGCGCTCACCGTCCGGACAGGACTCGCGGGCGACCAGGTCACGGCCGGCCATCCTGTTCAGGTGGTGGTGCAGCCTGCTCTTCTCGAACTGGGTGACGCCACCGAGCCGGTACTGCCGCAGCCGGCCGTCCGGGGCGGCCAGCAGCGCCTGGAGGATGGCGAGGTCCGGCTCGGAGAGGCCGGTCTCCTGCTGCAACTGCTGGGCGAGGCGGCGCCAGAAGAGCACCTGGGTCTCGAAGAAGCCGTTCCAGACCTCGTCCTCGCGCTCGTCCAGCCACTCCGCCCGCTCACCCATGCGGCAGATGCTACCGACCCGCCCGCTCCGCCGGACGGCCCTGCCGACATCTTCCGTGTGACCCATGACATGTGAAATATTACCTGCGCTTCACCAGATCACCCACCGTCCGGAAAGGACCGGTCAGTTGCGCAGACTGTCCGCGGTACTCGCGGCCGCGCTCACCACGAGCGCGATAGCGGCCACGCTCCTCGGCTCCCCAGCCCAGGCCGCTCCCCCCGCCCCCTCCCTCACCATCGCCGCCGAGGCCGACAGCGCCGAGGCCGGCGGCGCCGAGGCCCCGTCCGGCCCGCTCGCACCCCAGGAGCGCGAGCGACAGTCGCTCCGCACCAAGGCCCTGGAGCAGGTCAACAAGGGCGTCGCGGCGAAGACCTCGGACCGGCGGGCCCCCGCCAAGGTCCGGATCGGCAACGACTACGTCCAGCTCGCGCAGCAGCGCAAGGACAAGGTCTTCGTGATCCTCGCCCAGTTCGGCGACGAGGTCGACACCACCACCCAGCACAACGGCCAGCCCCGCTACGGCGGCACCCCCGGCCCGCGGCACAACACCATCCCGAAGCCCGGCAAGAGCGACAACCACACGCTCTGGACCGAGGACTTCAGCCGCGACTACTACCAGAAGATGTTCTTCGACGACTCGCCCGGCGCGGTCTCGATGCGCAACTACTACCGCACCCAGTCCTCCGGCCGGTACGACATCGAGGGCACCGTCAGCAACTGGGTCACCCTCCCGTACAACGAGGCCCGGTACGGCAGCAACAAGGGCCCGCAGGGCTCCGGTGCCTGGACCCAGGGCCAGGAGTTCATCCGGGACGCGGTCAAGGCCTGGTACGACGGCCAGATCGCCAAGGGCAGGCCGGCCGCCGCCATCAAGGCCGAACTGGCCCAGTACGACGTCTACGACCGCTACGACCACGACAAGAACGGCGAGTTCAGCCAGCCCGACGGCTACCTCGACAACGTGATCGTCGTCCACGCCGGCGTCGACGAGACCTGGGGCGGCGGCACGCAGGGCGCCGACGCGCTCTGGGCGCACCGCAGTTGGACCTTCCCGGACCCGGCCGGCCAGGTCGGCCCGGTGGGCAACAAGATCGGCGGCGCCCCGGTCGGCGACAGCGGCCTGTTCGTCTACGACTACGTCCAGGCCGGCGAGAACAGCGGAGTGGGCCTGTTCGCCCACGAGTTCGGCCACAACCTCGGCCTGCCCGACCTGTACAGCACCTCCGGCGGCGACAACAGCGTCAACTTCTGGTCGCTGATGTCCTCCGGCTCGTACCTGGGCAAGGGCAAGAACACCACCGGCGGCTACCCCGGTGACCTCGACGCCTGGAGCAAGCTGCAGTTCGGCTGGCTCAACTACGACGAGGCACAGGCCGCCACCCGCTCCAGCCACGCGCTCGGCGTCAGCGGCTACAACACCGACCAGGCCCAGGCCGTCCTGGTCCACCTGCCGGACGGCACCACCAGCACGGACCTCGCCGACCCGCGCGAGGGCTCCAAGCAGTGGTGGAGCGACACCGGCGACAACCTGGACAACGCGCTGGCCCGCGAGGTCGACCTGCGCGCGGTGACCGGCCCGGCCGCCCTCGACGCTGCGGTCTGGTACGACGTCGAGCAGGACTACGACTTCCTCTCGGTCGAGGCCTCCACCGACGGCGGCAAGAGCTGGAAGTCCCTCGGCGGCACCGTGGACGGCGCCCCGATCGGCAACACCACCGCCAACACCCCGGGCCTGAGCGGCACGTCCGGCGCGTTCCGGCAGCTGCACATCCCGCTCGACGGCTACGCCGGGCAGAACGTCCGGCTGCGCTTCCACGTCACCTCTGACGGCAACACGCACGGCAAGGGCGTGCTGGTCGACGCGGTGAAGATCACCGCCGGCGGCACCGAACTGTTCGCCGACGGCGCCGAGAACGGCCTCAACGGCTGGACCGCCACCGGCTTCGAGGTGGTCACCGGCCGCACCGCCGTCAAGCAGCACCCCCGGGCCTACCTCGTCGAGAACCGCCGGTACACCGGCTACGGCGCCTTCCTCAAGACCGGCCCGTACAACTTCGGCTACACCGGCGTCGAGGGCAAGAAGGACATCGTCGACACCTACCCCTACCAGGAGGGCGTGCTCATCTGGCTCTGGGACACCGGGTACGGCGACAACAACACCAAGGACCACCCGGGCGGCGGCCTGATCCTGCCGATCGACGCCCACCCGACGCCGATCCGCTTCGCCGACGGCACCCTGGTCAACGGCCGCGCCCAGACCTACGACGCGACCTTCTCGCTCAAGCCGACCACCGCGTTCACGCTGCACAAGGCCGGCGTCCCGGTCCGGATCGGCTCCAAGCCGGCCGTCCCGGCGTTCAACGACCGGACCGGCGTCTACAGCGACCCGGCCACCCCGCAGCTCGGGGTGAAGGTCCCGGACACCAACACCAAGATCGAGGTGGTCCGCGAGTCCCAGGGCGGGAAGATCACCACCGTCCGGGTGAGCCCGGCGTCCTGACCCCGGCGCTCTGACGCCGGCCCCCGCGAAGGACAGGTAGCAGGTAGGCCGCCCCGGCCCTCCCCCACACGGAGGACCGGGGCGGCTCCGCGCGTGACCTACCGCGCCTTCCGAAGGCTCATTGCGGCGGTGAGCACACCGAACACGGTGAGCCCGCCGAGACCGAAGACCATGTACCGGGCCGCGTCCAGCCGCGAGTCACCGCCGACGCTCACCAGCGTGCCGGCCAGGGCCGAGCTCACCGAGTAGGCGATCAGCTGGGTGGTGTTGAGGCCCGCGGCGGCCTTGGAGCCCTCCACCTCGTCGTCGGTGCTGCGCATCGCCGAGACGCTCAGGTGCGGGAAGGCGATGCCGATGCCCGTACCGCCGACGATCAGCACGGCGGCCCAGAGCAGGATCCGGCCGGTCGACGCCGAATCGGTCTGGAGCAGCCCGTACGCCAGCAGCCCGGCCGTGAGCACCGCCGGGCCGATCCGGATCGCCAGCTCGCGGGCCCGGGCCGAATCCATGTTCACGCTGAACAGCTGGGCGGACGTCCAGCCGGCCGACACCGTCGCCCCGAGGAACCCGGCCGCCAGCGGGCTCAGCCCGCCCAACTCCTGCCCGAACAGCGGGATGAAGGTCTCGGTCATCACGCCGGCGCAGTACACCGCGACGGTCAGGTAGATCCACTTCAGGTGGTTGCCCCGCCGGTAGGTCAGCTTGGGCAGGACGGTCGCCGAACCGCCGCGCTCGACCAGCACGAAGCCGGCCAGCAGCACCAGGCCGGCGCCGATGCAGAGCGCCGTCGCCCAGCCGCGCGGCACCGTCGAACTGATGCTGAACGTGGCCGCCGACAGGGTCAGCAGCACCAGCGAGGGCAGCGGCAGCGGCTCGGTGTGCTGCCCCGTACCGGACGGCCCCGGCAGCGAGCGGCGGGCCAGGACCGCCAGGACCAGCGCGGCGACCAGCAGCAGCAGGTACGCCCCGCGCCAGATCCCCAGCTCCGCGAAGAGCCCCCCGAGCGAGGGCCCCACCAGCGTGCCCACACCCCACATGGCCGAGACCAGGCCGGCCGCACGGGTCCAGAGCCGCTCGGGCAGCGCGGTGCGGATCACCGCGTAGCCGAGACCGGCCACCAGCCCGCCGCCGAAGCCCTGGACCACCCGCCCGACGATCAGCGTCTCCATCGAGGGGCTCGCCGCGGTCAGCGCCGCACCGGCCCCGAAGACCAGGAACCCGGCCAGGTAGGCGCGGGAGGCGCCCAGCCGCGCCAGCAGCCGGCTGACCAGCATCGCGGCGATCACGGCGGCCATCAGGAAGCCGGTGGCGACCCAGGCGTAGTACTTGGCGCCCCCGATGTCCTCGACGATCGAGGGCAGCAGGGCGGCCGTGAAGTAGAGGTTCATCGCGTACAGGGCGACGCCGCCTGCGAGGATCGACGCCGAGGCGGCGAATCGCCGGGAGAACAGTTCACCCCACCCGCCGGAGGAATCCGGCGGCCCTGCCTCCGGCGAGTAATCGCCCTGGTCGGAGGGGGCGGAGGCGGTCGGTGCATGCGAGGAGTCGGTCACGCTTCGGTACGCTAGTAGTTCAAGAGAACTTGAAGTCAAGGACGCGATATGCGCAGCACCGCCGAAAGCTCCCCGTGATCCCCACGACCCCGGCAGCTTCCGCGAGCCCCGCAGCCCCCGCGGCTGCGGAGACCGGCCCGGCCCCCGCAGCCGGCGCGACCCGGCGGCCGGGCGACCTGCTGAGCGTGGGCGAGGTGGCCCGTCGGGCCGGCGTGGCGCCCTCGGCCGTGCGGTTCTACGAGGACCAGGGGCTGATCGCCTCCGAACGGTCCGCCGGCAACCAGCGCCGCTACCACCGGCACGTGCTGCGCCGGCTCTCGCTGATCCTGGTCGCCAAGCGGCTCGGCATCCCGCTGGCCGAGGTGGCCGAGGTCTTCGAGGGCCTGCCGGCCGACCGGATGCCCGACAAGCGCGACTGGGAGCGGATCTCCCGGCGCTGGGCGGCCCTGCTCACGGCGCGGCGGCGGGAGATCGAGCGGCTGGAGCAGGAGCTGACGGGCTGCATCGGCTGCGGCTGCCTCTCGCTGCGCCGCTGCCGGGTGCTCAACCCGCAGGACTCGCTCGGCACCGACGGACCGGGCCCGCGGCGCCTGCTCGACGACGAGTTCGACCCGGACGACCCGGACGACCCGGACGACCCCGATGATCCCGACGGCCTCGGCGACCTCGCAGGCCCCGGCGGCCCCGACGGCCCCGACGGTCCTGCGTTCGGCCCCGCAGGCTCGGGCGATCCCTGCGGCGCGGGCCTGCCGGACGACGCCGACGGGCCCGACGGATCCGCCGATCCCGTCGGGCCCGAGGGCGCCGGTACCGGTCCCGACGAGCGGTGACCGGCGTGGACCCGGCCGGGCGCGGCCCTCGTGAGGTTCCCCGCCGCGCCCGACCGGGGGCATGACGCGCGAGGGCGGAACCCTCGCGCAAGTGGTGCCGTACCGTCCTCCGTGGGGGTCGGACGGTACGGCGGCTTCGATCGGCCGGACGGCGCACGGCGGCGCCTCCGGCCCGGCCCCGGAGGCCGGCTCAGTTCTCCGGGAAGTGGCAGGCCGCCTCGCGTCCGCCGGTTCCGGCGATCTGCAGCAGCGGACGTTCGGTCCGGCAGATCTCCTGGGCCTTCGGGCAGCGCGGGTGGAAGCTGCACCCGGGCGGCGGGTCGGCCGGGCTCGGCGGGTCGCCGAGCAGCACGATCCGCTCGCGCGCCCGCTCCGCTGCCGGATCCGGCAGCGGGACGGCGGAGAGCAGCGCCTTGGTGTACGGGTGCGCCGGGTTGCCGTAGACCTGCTGCTTGTCGCCGATCTCGACGATCCGGCCGAGGTACATCACCGCGACCCGGTCGCAGACGCGCTTGACCACCGAGAGGTCGTGCGCGATGAAGATGTACGCCAGCCCCAGCTCCTTCTGGAGCCGCTCCATCAGGTTGACCACCTGGGCCTGGATGGAGACGTCCAGCGCGGAGACCGGCTCGTCGGCGACCACCAGGCGGGGCGAGGTGGCCAGCGAGCGGGCGATGCCGATCCGCTGGGCCTGGCCGCCGGAGAACTCGTGCGGGTAGCGGTCCAGGTGCTCGGGGATGAGCCCGACCAGTTCCATCAGCTCGCCGGCCCGCTTGCGCGCGTCGGCCGCGCCGGTGCCCTGCACCAGCAGCGGCTCGGAGATGATCCGGGCCACCGTCTGCCGGGGGTTGAGCGAGGAGTACGGGTCCTGGAACACCATCTGCAGCTCCCGCCGGTGCGGGCGGAGCTGGGCCTGGCTCAGGGCGCCGATCTCGGTGCCGTCGAAGGTTACGGTGCCGGAGGTCGGATCGGCCAGCCGGACGATCATGCGCCCGGTGGTGGACTTGCCGCACCCGGACTCACCGACCAGGCCGAGGGTCTCGCCCGCGCCGACGTCGAAGCTGACCCCGTCCACGGCGCGGATCGGCGCACCGGGCCGGCCGGTACGGGTACGCCGGCCCGGGAAGGTCTTGACGAGATCCCGGACGGACAGCAGGGGCTCGGTCATCCGAGGACTCCTTCCGGCACCAGCGGCAGATGGCAGGCGGCCTGGTGGCCGGTGGCGAGCGGCCCGAACTCCGGGCGCTCGGACAGGCAGCGGGCGTGTTCCTCGGCGGTGGCGGCGGCGGTGCGGGCGCAGCGCGGGGCGAAGGAGCAGCCGGGGGCGGGGGCGATCAGCGACGGCGGGCTGCCGGGGATCGCCCGCAGCGGTGCGTCGTCGGTGTCGTCGAGGCGGGGCAGCGAGTCGAGCAGCCCTCGGGTGTACGGGTGCGCGGGGGTGCCGAACAGCCGGTCCACGGGGGCCTGTTCGGCGGCCCGGCCGCCGTACATGACCATGACCTCGTGGGCGACCCGGGCGACCACGCCGAGGTCGTGGGTGATCATCACGACGCCGAGGCCGCGTTCCTGCTGGATCCGGGCGATCAGGTCGAGGATCTGGGCCTGGACGGTGACGTCGAGGGCCGTGGTGGGCTCGTCGGCGATCAGCAGCTCCGGTTCGCAGGCGAGCGCCATGGCGATCATCACGCGCTGGCGCATGCCACCGGAGAACTGGTGCGGGTACTCGTCGACCCGGCGGGCCGGTTCGGGGATGCCGACCTCGGTGAGCATCTCGATCGCGCGCTGCCGGCCGGCCTTGCGGGAGGCCTTGAAGTGCACCCGGTAGTGCTCGGCGATCTGCTCGCCGACCGTGTAGAAGGGGTGCAGGCTGGAGAGCGGGTCCTGGAAGATCATGGCGATCCGCCGGCCCCGGACGGTGCCGAATTCCTTCTCGCCGAGGCCGTTGAGCTCCTGGCCGTTCAGCCGGATCGAGCCGGTGACGCTGGCGCCGCGGTGCAGGCCCATGACGGCGAGCGAGGTGACGGACTTGCCGCTGCCGGACTCGCCGACCAGGCCGAGGGTCCTCCCCGCCTCGACGGCGAAGCTGATGCCGTCGACGGCCCGGACGATGCCGCGCGGGGTGTTGAACGCGACCCTGAGGTCGTCAACCTCCAGAAGACCGGTCATCAGTACCTCACTCTCGGGTCGACGTACGCGTAGAGCACGTCGACCAGCAGGTTCGCGACCACGATGAAGAAGGCCGCGAGCAGGGTGACGCCGAGGATGATGGGCTGGTCGGAGCGGAGCAGGCCGTCGTAGAAGAGCCGTCCGACGCCGGGCAGGCCGAAGATGGACTCGGTGATGACGGCTCCGGCCAGCAGGCCGCCGAGGTCCATGCCGAAGATGGTGAGGATCGGCGTCATGCCGGAGCGCAGCCCGTGCTTGACGGTGACGGTCCGGGCCGGCAGGCCCTTGGCGCGGGCCGTGCGGATGTACGGCTCGGCCATGGTCTCGATCATCGAGTTGCGGCTCTGCCGGGCGTACATGGCCGCGTTGAGCAGGGCCAGGGCGATCCACGGCAGCAGCAGGTTGGAGGCCCAGTCGAGCGGGCCGTCGGTGAACTGGTGGTACGCCGGGTAGGGCAGCAGGCCGGCGGTCCGGACGACGCCCCAGATCAGCATGATCGACGTGAAGTAGACCGGCAGCGAGGCGGTTCCGACCGAGATCACCATCAGGGCGCGGTCGGCGAGGCTGCCCTTGCGCAGGGCCGAGGTGACACCGGCGCCGAGGCCGAGGGCCAGCCAGAGCACGGACGCGCCGAGGGCGAGCGAGACGGAGACCGGCAGGCGGTCGACGAGCAGGTCCCAGACCGGCAGCGAGTACTCGTAGGAGTAGCCGAGGCACGGGAATCCGCAGTGGACGGCGCTCGGACCGCTGCCGTAGTCGCGGCCGGCCACGATGCCGGAGAGGTAGGAGCCGAACTGTTCCCAGATCGGGGCGTCGAGGCCCATCGCGGCCTTGACCTCGGCGAGCCGCTCGGGGCTGCAGGTCTTGCCGCAGGCGGCCGCGGCCGGGTCGTTGGGCAGCAGGTAGAAGATGGTGAAGGTGATGGCGCAGATGGTCAGCAGGATGCCGGCCACGCCGATCAACCGGCGGCCGAAGTAGAGGATCACGACCGGCCTCCCCGGGGGTCGAGGATGTCCCGCAGCGCGTCGCCGAGCAGGGTGAAGGCGAGCACGGCGGTGAAGAGGAAGGCCGTCGGGATCAGGAAGTACGTCGGGTCGATCTCGTAGTGGACGATGGACTCGGCGATCATCTGGCCCCAGGAGGCCGTGGGCGGGCGGACGCCGACGCCGAGGTAGGAGAGCGCGGCCTCGGTGGCGATCATGCCGGGGATCAGCAGCGTGGTGTACGCGATGATCGGGCCGGAGACGTTCGGCAGGATCTCCCGGGTCAGGATGCGCCAGGAGCGGGCGCCGCCGACCTTGGCGGCCTCGACGTACTCGCGGTGCTTGAGCGAGAGGGTCTGGCCGCGGACCACCCGGGCGATGCCGGGCCAGCCGAACATGCCGATCACCACGGTCATCAGCAGGATCCGGTTGACGTCCTTGGCCACCGACATCATCGCGATCATGAAGATCAGCGACGGGAACGACATCGTGAGGTCCATCAACCGGGACAGCACCGTGTCGACGCGGCCGCCGAAGTAGCCGGCCGCGATGCCGGCGAGGGTGCCGGCGACCACGACCAGGGCGGTGGCGGTGAAGGCGATCAGCAGCGAGACCTGGCCGCCGTGCAGGACGCGCGCGAACAGGTCGCGGCCGGTGACCGGTTCGACGCCGAACCAGTGCCGGGCGCCGATGCCGCCGAAGTCGCCGATGGGCACGCCGCCCATGTACGGGTCGATGGCCCGCTTGTCGAACTCCTCGGGGGACCAGCCGCCGAGGGCACTCAGCGGACTGGCCAGGGCTGCCAGCAGCAGCAGGACCCCGACCGTGATCAGGCCGAACCGGGCCGCGCCGCGGGCCCAGAGCTGGTCCCAGACCAGCCGCCAGGGCCCGCGCCCGGCCTTCGCGGGGCCCGCCGCCGCGACGGGCGCGGCAGCGGGCTCAGTGGAAGTACTACTCATCGCGAACGGTCCCTCAGCCCTGGCTCTTCGCGGGGTCCTTGAGGCCGATCACGGCCATGTCGATCATGCCTGCGTAGCCGGAGTTGCCGAACGCGCCGGCCACGTTGGTGCCGACCAGCAGGGGGCGGCGCTGCCACATCAGCGGGATGGCCGGGGCCTTCTTCATCAGGTCCTCGTCCAGCTGCGACCAGGCCTTGTTGGCCTCGTTGACGTCCGTCATGGCCGCGATCTGGTCCATCCGGTCCATCGTGGCCTGGTCACGGAACTGGCTGTAGTTGCCCTGGTTGCCCTTCTCCTTGATGGTCCGGCCGTCGAAGAGGAACGGGAAGAAGGTCGCGGCGGACGGGTAGTCCGGGCACCAGCCCTGGATCAGCAGGTCGGGGGCGTTCTTGATGTCGCCGACCGTGTCGGCGAAGGCCGACGGGTCGACGGTGTTGACGGTGACCTGGATGCCGGACTTGGTCAGCGACTGCTGGAGGGCCTCGCCGCGGGTCTTGTCACCGAGCGAGACGGTGAGCGAGAGCTTGAGGTCGGTCTTGCCGGCCGCCTTCAGCAGCTCCTTGGCCTTCTCCGGGTCTCCGGTGGCCGGGATCTTCAGCGGGTCGGCCTTGGTGCCGCCGTTCAGCGACGGCGGCAGGAAGGAGGTGGCGACGTCGGCCATCGCGGGGCCGCCGAACGCGGTGACCTGGCTCTCCCGGTCGACGGCGTACATCATCGCCTCGCGGACCTTCGGGTCGTCGAAGGGCGCCTTGGAGGTGTTCAGGTAGAGGCTGTCGGTACAACCCGTGCGCTCGGCCACCATGCGGGCCTTGACGTCCGCCTTGGGCAGCACCTTCGGCACGGACTCGGGGCGCATCCACGGCATCTCGATGGCGGAGGCGTCGGCGCCGTCGCTGGCGATGATCCGGTCGTCGGCCTGGCCGCCCTTGAGGCCCTGGGTCACCACGATCTTGTCCGGATAGGCCTTGCGGACCGTGTCGCTGGCGGCGTCCCAGTTGGTGTTGCGGACCAGCACCAGCTGCTTGCCGCGGTCGTAGCTCTCGATCTTGTACGGGCCGGAGGAGAACGGGCGGATGTCGTACTGGGTGCCCTTCTCCTGGGCCTGCGGCACCGGGGAGAAGGTCGGCAGGGTCGCGGTGTAGGCGAACTCGGCGACCGAACGCTTGAGGTGGAAGACGATGGTCTTGTCGTCCGGCGTCTCGATGCTCGGCAGGTGCTCGCCGGTCAGCGGGCCCTTGTAGTTCTCGCCGCCGGCGAGGTACTGGACGGCGTAGTCGGGGCCGCCGGTGAGGTCGGGGGAGAACGAGCGCTCGACGTTGTACTTGATGTCGGCGGACTTGATCGGGGTGCCGTCCTCGTACTTGAGGCCGTCCTTCAGGGTGAAGGTCCAGGTCTTGCCGCCGTCGGAGGGGCGGCCGGTGTCCGTGGCGAGGTCCGGGACGATCTCGTTGCCGGCGGCACCCGGCTCGGCCTTGAAGGTGACCAGGGTGCGGTAGATCAGGCGGGTGCCGAAGTCCATGTGCGGCAGCACCCAGTTGCGGGCCGGGTCGAGGTGGGCGAAGTCCTGGTTGGTCAGCACCGTGAGGGTGCCGCCCTTGACCGGCGAGCCGCCGATGATCGTGCCGGACTCGGCGCCCGGACCCTTGGTGGAGCTCGGCGCGGCGTCACCGCCGGTGTCGCTCTTGTCCTTGGCACAGGCCCCGAGGCCGAGGGTCATTGTCGCCGCGATGGCCGCCGCGAGGGCAGCCTGGGTACGCCTGGTCATGTGCAACTCCGCTGTGGGGGGCCAACCGTGACCGGCCCGTCGTCCGCCCCGGGGTGATCCGGGGTCCTGCCGGGAGGGCGACCTCAAGGGGTCTAGCCGCTCCTCGGTGTGACCCGTAACATAGTAATGTGAAATTGCACTGCACAAGAGGTGACGCGACCCGTTACCGAGCTGTGTCCGTGCCGCCCCCGCGCCCCGATCGCCCGAAGCCCGACCCGCAAGGGCCTTGATCAGGGAAATCCCGTTCCAGGAAGCCCGCTTAGGAGTACCCCCGGTGACCCTCCGTCAGACCGGCCTCAACACCGGCAGCCACGACCTCCCCGTCTCCCCCGCCCTCGACGCCTTCATGGGCACCTCCTGGGCCCCCACCCCGCTCCCCGCCGCGAACCGGGTCCCCGCCCACGCCGCGCTGCCGGGCCGCCACGCCCGGCTCTCCGCCGCCTTCCCCGGCGAGCGGCTGATCGTTCCGGCCGGCCGGCTCAAGGTCCGCAGCAACGACGTCGACTACCGGTTCCGCCCGCACAGCGCCTACGCCTGGCTCACCGGCCTCGCCGGCGAGGACCAGGTCGGCCACGTCCTCGTCCTCGAACCGACCGGTCCCGACGGCCACGAGCCCGTCCTCTACCTGCGCCCCCGCTCCCCCCGCGGCGGCGACCCGGTCCGCGGCGCCGAGTTCTACCGCGACCGCCGCTACGGCGAGTTCTGGGTCGGCCGCCGCCCCGACCTCGACGAGGCCGCCCGGCTCACCGGCATCCGCGCCGAACACCTCGACGACCTCGACAAGCTCCTCGCCGGCCCCCAGCCCGCCACCCGCGTGCTCGCCGGCATCGACAGCGAACTCGACACCGCCGCCGGCCGCCCCGGCGCCGCCGCCCGGGCCGAGAACGACGCCACCCTGGCCGCCGTCCTCTCCGAGCTGCGCCTGGTCAAGGACGCCTGGGAGGTCGAGCAGCTCCAGCTCTCCGTCGACCACACCGTGCTCGGCTTCCAGGACGTCGTCCGCGCACTGCCCGACGCACTGCGCCACCACCGCGGCGAGCGCTGGATCGAGGGCGTCTTCAACCTGCGCGCCCGCGCCGAGGGCAACGGCATCGGCTACGACACCATCGCCGCCACCGGGGCGCACGCCTGCGTCCTGCACTGGATCCGCAACGACGGCGCCATCGACCCGAACGCGCTGCTGCTCCTCGACGCCGGCGTGGAGACCGACACCCTCTACACCGCCGACATCACCCGCACCCTCCCGCTCAACGGCACCTTCAGCCCGGTCCAGCGCCAGGCCTACGAGCTCGTCCTCGCCGCCCAGAGCGCCGGCATCGCCGCGCTGCGCCCCGGCGCCCGGTTCCGCGACTTCCACCACGCCGCCATGCGGGTCATCGCCGAAGGCCTCGCCGACTGGGGCGTGCTGCGCGTCTCCGCCGAGGAGGCCCTCGCCGAGGACAGCGGCCTCTACCGCCGCTACACCCTCTGCGGCACCGGCCACATGCTCGGCCTCGACGTCCACGACTGCGCGAAGGCCCGGGCCGAGACCTACCTCGACGGCGTCCTGGAGGAGGGCCACGTCCTCACCGTCGAGCCCGGCCTCTACCTCCAGCCCGACGACGAGACCCTCCCCCTGGAGCTGCGCGGTCTCGGCATCCGGATCGAGGACGACCTCGTCATCACCGCCGACGGCGCCCGCCTGATGTCCGGCGCCCTGCCCCGCTCCGTCGCCGGCATCGAGTCCTGGATGGCCGACCTCCTCGCCTGATCCCGGGCGGGCCGACCGGCCCGCCCCGCGGCAGGGGGCCTCAGGCGACCTTGATCGTCCGATCCCCCTGCCGCACCGTGACCTCGACCTCCGCTGCCGCACGCCCCGGTGGCGCGCTCATGTCCGGTGGGATGATCGGCCGCATGAGTGGAGCCGGTACGGAGATGCTGTCGCCCGCGGAGGCGGTGGCGCGGTCGGGGTTCAGCCTCGACACGCTGCGGTACTACGAGAAGATCGGGCTGCTGGACGCCGTACAGCGCGACCGCACCGGGCGGCGGCTGTTCAGCGAGCACGACCTCGCCTGGCTCGGCATGCTGCGGTGCCTGAGGGACACCGGCATGCCCATCGCCGGCATGCTCCGCTTCACCGAACTCGCACGCAGCGGGGACCTCACGGTCGCCGAGCGGCTCGCCGTGCTGGAGGAGCACGACGCCCGGGTCGAGGAGCAGATCGCCCATCTGCGACGGCAGCAGGGCCGCATCCGGGCCAAGATCGGCCACTACCGCGCGGTGCTCACCGACCCGCGGCCCGAGCCCGCTCCCACAGCTCCTTGACGAGCTCCGCCGCCGGCCCGCCGCGCGCCGCCCGGTGGCCCGTCCCGGCCCACAGGTGCATCGCCGCGGTGTCCCCACGGCGGGTCGCCGCCACGCGCAGCGGCTGCGTCAGGTGGTGCACCTCCGGGTAGGCGGCCGGCGCGTACGGCTCGTACCGGTCGATGAACGCGTTGCGCAGGCCGCGTGCCGGGCGCCCGGTGAACGACCTCGTCACCACCGTTTCCTCGAACTCCGCCAGCGCCGACCGGTGCGCCGCCGACGCCCCGGACTCGTCCGCGCACAGCAGCGCCGTCCCGAGCTGGACGGCCACCGCGCCGGCCCGCAGCGCGCCCGCGACGGCCGGGCCGTCGGCCAGCCCGCCGGCGGCGATCAGCGGCAGTCCGGTCACCGCCCGGACGCCGGCCAGCAGTTCGAGCAGCGGCTGGTCACCCGGGCGGTCCGCCACCCGGTGGGTCGCCCGGTGCCCGCCGGCCTCCGGACCCTGGACGCAGAGCGCGTCCATCCCGACCGCCTCGGCCCGCCGGGCCTCCTTGGGGGTGGTCACCGTGCCGACCTGGAAGCTCCCCGCGTCCCGCAGCGCCCGCGCCTCCTCGGCGGAGGGCAGCCCGAAGGTGTAGGAGACCACCGGGACGGGGGCGGGCCCGGCGAGCAGCGCGGCGATCTTGGCGTCCCAGTCGTCCCGGTCGGGCGCGATCGTCTCCGGCAGCGTCACGCCGTGCCGTTCGGCCTCCGGCCGGAGCCGGTCCCGGTAGGCCGCGACGGCCGCCGGGTCTCCCGGCTCCGCGGGCACGAAGAGGTTGACGCCGAACGGCCGGTCCGTCGTCTCCCGTACCCGGTGGATCTGTTCGAGCATCGCGGCGGCGCTCCGGTACCCGGCGGCCAGGAAGCCGAGCCCGCCGGCGCCGTTCACCGCGGCGACCAGCTCCGGTGTGGACGCCCCGCCCGCCATCGGCGCGGCGATCACGGGCACGGCGAGTCGGTCGAGTGCGTCGAGTCGGACGGCCATCCGGAGGTCCTCCACCGAGGTGTAACAGAGCGGTTCGAACAGCCACCACCCTACGCCCCGGCGGTCTACGCCCCCCGGCGGATCAGTCCCCCGGCCCGCGCCGCCCGTACCGCGGCCGTGCGCGACTCGACCCCCAACTTGGTGTAGACGTGCACCAGGTGCGACTTCACCGTGGCCTGGCTGAGGTGCAGCTCCCGGCTGATCTGCTGGTTGGTCAGCCCGTCCGCGACCAGCCCCAGCACCTCCGTCTCGCGGACGCTCAGCGCCGCCGCCGGCGTCCGCATCCGTTCCAGCAGCCGGTCCGCCACCGTGGCCGCCAGCGCCGACCGCCCGGCCGCCGCGGACCGGACCGCCCGGGCCAGCTCCTCCGGCGGCGCGTCCTTCAGCAGGTAGCCGGTGGCCCCGGCCTCCAGCGCCGGCAGGGTGTCCGCATCGGTGTCGTACGTGGTGACGACCAGGACCCGCGGCGCCCCCGCGCCCCGGGCGGTGATCGCCGCGGTGGCCTGGGCCCCGTTCATCGCCGAGCCGGCCCCGAACTGCAGGTCCATCAGCACCACGTCGACACCCGGGTCCGCCGCCAGTTCGACGGCCCGCTCGGCGGTGGCCGCCTCCGCGACGATCACGAAGCCCGGTTCGCTCTCCAGGACGGCCCGCAGGCCGGCCCGGACCACCGGGTGGTCGTCGGCGATCAGCAGGCCGATCGTGCCGTCGGTCATGCGGACTCCTCCGGGGTGGCAGCGGGCACCGGCAACAGTACGGCGAGCGCCGTGCCCTCGCCCGGCGCCGACTCCACCGCGAAGGTCCCGCCGAGCGACCGGGCCCGGGCCCGCATGGACGGCAGCCCGAACCCGCGGTCGCCGTCGCCCGGGCCGGCCTCGGCCAGGGCCTCCGGGTCGAACCCCGCCCCGTCGTCCACCACGTCCAGCGCGACCTCTCCCGGCGTGAAGCCGAGCGTCATCTCCGCATGGGTCGCCCCGGCGTGCCGCACCGTGTTGCCGAGCGCCGACTGCGCGATCCGCAGCAGCGCCACCTCGTGCGGCACGGGCAGCCGGACCCGTTCCCCGGAGACGTGCAGCCGCACGGGAAGTCCGCTGCGCACCGACGTCGTGGCGCAGAGCCGCTCCAGCGCGTCGGGCAGCGAGCCGCTCTCCAGGTCGGGCGGGGTGAGCGCGCGGACGAAGCGGCGCGCCTCGGCGAGGTTGTCCTGGGCGGCCTGCCGGGCCTGCTCCACGTACTCGGCGACGGCCCCGGTCCGCTCCGGCAGCGCCCGCTGCGCGGCCCGGAGCAGCAACTGGATGCTGGTGAGGCTCTGCGCGAGGGTGTCGTGGATCTCCCGGGCGAGCCGCTCGCGTTCGGCGAGGACGCCGGCCGCGTGGTGGGCGGCGGCGAGGTCCGCGCGGGCGGCGGTGAGCTCGTCGATGAGCCGGCGGCGTTCCTCGCTCTCCCGGTAGAGCGCCTGGTAGCCGAGGACGGTGGCGACGGCGACGGCGGCCCCCAGCAAAGGCCCGATCGCGGCGGCGACGCTGACGGTGTGCTCGTGCGCCGAGTACGCGGTGATGGCGGCGACGGCGGTGAGCAGCACCGCGGCCGGTCCGGCCCGGCGTCCGAGCAGGTGCAGTTCCAGGAAGTACAGCGGGAAGGCCACCCAGACCCCGTCCGGGGTGGCGACGAGGACACCCGCCCAGGTGACGCCGAGCAGGGCCAGCCAGAGCACGGAGGCCCGGCGGGAGCGGCGGACGGCGCCGATCAGCGGTCCGGCCGCGTAGACGGCGGCCATCGCGGTGGCGGCGGAGGTGACGGCCGCGAGGTCACCGCCCCGGCCGACCGCGGCCCGCGCGACGGCCAGCGCCAGCAGGCCCGCCACCGACAGGTGCAGGCAGACCTGGAGCATGCGGGCGACGGGGGTGGTTCGTGGTCGTTCGGTCGCCATCCGTCCAGCGTAGGGTCCTCGGCCGCATCCGGCATCAATCAAAGGGTTGAGCTCCGCCCCGGCCCTTCGATGCGGAGGTTCCCATCCCCGGTGCGATGCCCGGAGGCGCCCTCCCCGGCCAGTCTCGTCAGTGTCGGAAAAACGCGTCGGGAAGAAGGGCCGAAGGTGTTCGTCGCCTGGAGGGATCTGAGGTTCGCCAAGGGGCGGTTCGCCCTGATGGGAACCGTCATCGTACTGATCACCGTGCTGGTCGGCCTGTTGTCCGGGCTGACCGCCGGGCTGGGCCGGCAGAACGTCTCGGCGGTCACCGGGCTGCCCGCCGACCACCTGGCCTTCGCCAGACCGGCCGACGGGCAGAAGCTCTCCTTCACCGACTCCCGGCTGACTCCCGAGCAGTGGCAGGAGTGGGCGCGGGTCCCGGGCGTCACCTCCGCGCAGCCGCTCGGCATCACGACCACCAGGGCGGCGGCCGGTCCGCGTAGCGCCGCGCTCTCCGTCTTCGGGGTGCCGGACGGCTCGTCGCTGGCCCCGCAGGGTGCGCTGCTCGGCCCCGGCCGGGCGGTGCTGTCGCAGACCGCCGCACAGGACCTCGGCGGTCTGCGCCCCGGCGACGCGTTCACGCTGGCCGGTCGGCCGCTCCGGGTCGCGGCGGTGGCGGGCGACGCCTCGTTCAGCCACACCCCGGTCGTCTGGGCGAGCCTCACCGACTGGCAGCAGACCGCGCCGGGCGGCGCGGGTCACGCCACCGTGGTCGCGCTCACCACCGCCTCCGGCGCCGATCTGGCCGCCGCCGACGCCCGCCTCGGCACCGAGACCCGCAGCCGGGCGGACTCGCTCGCCGCGATCGGCTCCTACACCTCGGAGAACGGCTCGCTCCAGCTGATGCGCGGCTTCCTGTTCGCCATCTCGGCCCTGGTGATCGGCGCGTTCTTCACCGTGTGGACGATCCAGCGCAGCGGCGACATCGCCGTCCTGAAGGCGCTCGGCGCCTCCACCCGCTACCTGCTGCGGGACGCCCTCGGCCAGGCGGTGGTGCTGCTCGTCCTGGGCACCGCCGCCGGCACCGCGATCGCGGCCGGCGCCGGCGCGCTGATCGGCTCGGCCGTGCCGTTCGTCCTGGACGCGCCGACCGTGCTCGTCCCGGCCGCCGTGATGATCACGCTCGGCGCGGTCGGCGCGGCCCTGTCCGTCCGCCGGATCACCTCCGTCGACCCGCTGACCGCTCTGGGGAGCGTCCGATGAGCCTGCACCTCGACCGCATCACCCTCACCTACCCCGACGGCGACGGCCGGCTGACCGCCCTGGACGAGGTCTCGCTGACCGTCCCGAAGGGCACGGTCACGGCGGTGGTGGGTCCGTCCGGCTCCGGCAAGTCCAGCCTGCTGGCGGTCGCCGCGACGCTGATCGCCCCGGACTCCGGCCGGGTGGTGGTGGACGGCACCGAGACCGCCGGCCTGGGCCGCGCCGCGCTCACCGCGCTGCGCCGGGACCGGATCGGGATCGTCTTCCAGCAGCCCAACCTGCTGCCCTCGCTCACCGCGGCCGAACAGCTCCAGGTGATGGCCCACCTGGACGGCCGCTCCCCGCGTGCCGCGCTCCCCCGGGCGCTGGACCTGCTGGACGCGGTCGGCCTGCGCGGGCAGGCGGCCCGCCGCCCGCACCAGCTGTCCGGCGGTCAGCGCCAGCGCGTCAACATCGCCCGCGCGCTGATGAACGATCCGACCGTGCTGCTGGTGGACGAACCGACCAGCGCCCTGGACCACGAACGCGGGGCCGCCGTCCTCGACCTGCTGACCGCGCTCACCCACCGGCGTGCCACGGCCACCGTCCTGGTCACCCACGACCGGACCCACCTGACGGCGGTCGACCAGGTCGCCGAGGTCCACGACGGACGCCTCACCGTCCCCGCGGCGGTCTGACCCCCCTGACGGGTCCTACGTCTTCGCCGCCAGCACGTCGTCCACCGACAGCGTCACCGGGGCCCCGATCGACTCGGACAGGGTGAACGACTGCCCGGGGCGGTGGACGGCGTGCACGCGGTGGTCGCCGCCCTGACGGGCACCCCGGCGGGCGCGTACGCGGAGGGCTTCTTCTTCAGGTCGTCACTCAGGTTCGACGACGTGACCTCCAGGACGAGGCGGAACACCGCCGGGTCGTACGTGCGCTGCCGATGTCGGGAACATCATCGTAGGACCCGGGCCCGTTCCCCGGCCCGATCGCCGGAACGCACCCGTCCGGGTGACTCCGCCCTACCGTGCCCTACCGCGCCCTACCGCGCGCGGAGGCGCAGCGCCGGGCGGGCCTCCTCCGCGGCCTCCTCCTGGCCCTCCGCCCACAGCGAGCGGACGTGGCTGAGGTGACGGGACATGCAGGCCTCGGCGGCGTCGGCGTCACCGGAGATCATCAGGTCGAGCAGCGCCAGGTGCTCCTCCGCCGAGGAGACCAGCTCGCCGCGCTCGGCGAGCCGGTTGAGGCCGTAGAGGCGGGAGCGCTTGCGCAGGTCGCCGACGACCTCCACCAGGCGGGCGTTGCCGGCCAGCCCGAGCAGGTCGAGGTGGAACTGGCGGTCGGCCTCCAGGTAGCCGATCAGGTCGTGCTTGCCGGCCGCGACGACGATGGCCTCGGCCTGCGGGCGCAGCGCCTCCAACTGTTCGGCGGTGGCGGAGCGGGTGACCCGGCCGACCGTCGGGACCTCGATCAGGGCGCGGATCTCGGTGAAGTCGTCGAGGTCGCGCTCGGTCAGCTCGGTGACCCGGAAGCCCTTGTTGCGGACGGCCTCGACCAGGCCCTCGCGGGCGAGGTCCAGCATGGCCTCGCGGACGGGGGTGGCGGAGACGCCGAAGTCGGCGGCGAGCGCGGGCGCGGAGTAGACCACGCCGGGGCGCAGTTCACCGGAGATCAGGGCGGCGCGGAGCGCGTGGGCGACCTGGTCGCGCAGCCGCTCCTGGACGGAGATCAGGGTGCGGGGTTTGAGGTCGGCCATGGTGTTCCTCCGGGTGGGTGCAGAACACCAGCGTACAATGTCACGTTACGTTGAGTGTGCAACAGTCCGCGATTCGGAGATCCCGTCAGCGGTCGGATCTTGCGCCGGACCCCATCGTGGCAGGGCCGCCGACCGGTGGCAACGGTCGGCGGCCCCGGACCCGCGTCACTCCCCGGCCGCCACTCCCCCCGCCTCCGTCGCGCCCTCCCCCCTGAACTGCCCGATCAGGCTGGTCGCACTGGACCCGCCGTGCCCGGCCTCGACGCCGCGCCGGAAGGTGTCCGCCAGCAGCCGGGGCAGCGCGCCGTCCACCCCCGACGCCTCCACGGTGTGCAGGACGTGATCGAGGCTGGCGGCGGCCATGACGAGCCGGTCGACGTCACCCCCGTGGTGCCCGGCGGTGATCCGGGGCGCGTAGAAGGACAGGAATCCGGGCATCGAGGCGGCCGTCGAGGCGGCGTAGGGGAGGAACTCCTCGGCCGAGATGCCGTTGGCCTCCGCGACGGCGGTGGCGTGCAGGTAGCCGGCCAGCGAGGTCCAGAAGAGGTCCATCTGGATCTGGTAGTACAGCTGGGCCAGCCCGGGGTCGTCGCCCCGGTAGTCGGCGCCGGTGAGCACCTCCAGGGCGGGCCGGTGCTCCCGGAAGGGCTCGACCGGCCCGCTGTAGAACGTGTCCGACTCCGGCCGGCCGATGCCGGACGGCGGCACCCGGACGCCACCGGTCAGGTGGGCGGCGCCGCGTTCGGCGAGCCAGCGGGCGGCCTCCCGGGCGCGCTCGGGGGTGTCCGAGCTGAGGTTGACGACGACCTTGCCGCGCAGCTCCGACTCGGCGGCGGTCAACACGTCGAACACCGCGTCGTAGTCGGTGAGGCTCAGGACCACCAGGTCGTTGGCGGCCACCGCCTCGGCCGCCCCCGGCGCGAGGACGGCGCCCCGGGCGACCAGCCCCCCGGCCCGGCCCGCGGTCCGGTTCCACACGGTGACGGCGTATCCGGCGTCCAGGTAGGCGGCGGCCATCGCGCGGCCCATCGGGCCGAGACCGATCAGGGTGACGGACCTCGCCGCCCCCTCGGCGTACTGGGCGTATCGGGCGGGCTGGGCGGCAGACATGGGAATCCCCTCCGAAGGGTTCGCTAGAACGAACGCTCTATCCAGGAGGAAGCCAGCACGGCCCTGGAACGAACGCTCTATCCATTCGACCGGCTAGACTCGCCGTCGTGAAGACGACCACCACCGGCACCCGCGAGCGGATCGTCCGGGCCACCTCCCGGCTGCTCCAGCGCCAGGGGTACGAGGGCACCGGCATCAAACAGATCTCCCGCGAGGCGGAGGCCACCCTCGGCTCCGTCTACCACTTCTTCCCCGGCGGCAAGCAGGAGCTGGCCGCCGAGGCGATCCGCCACGGCGACCAGGAGTTCGCCGAGCTGCTCCGCACCGGACTGGACAGCGCGGCCGACCCTGCCGAGGCGGTCATCGCGTGCACGCGCCTGCTCGCCGACGCGCTGCGCGACTCCGGGTGGCAGGACGGCTGCCCCATCACCACCACCGCCCTGGAGACGGTCGGCCGGGCCCCGGTCATCGAGGAGGCCGTCGTCGAGGCGTTCGCGCGCTGGCGCGCGATCGTCGAGGAGAAGCTGCACACCTC
This sequence comes from Streptomyces sp. BE303, assembly GCF_036290945.1. Taxonomy (NCBI): domain Bacteria; kingdom Bacillati; phylum Actinomycetota; class Actinomycetes; order Kitasatosporales; family Streptomycetaceae; genus Streptomyces; species Streptomyces sp. BE303. The sequence continues at coordinate 22,301 of NZ_JAQYWZ010000709.1, read as the reverse complement.
CGGGATCGGCCTCACCGACGCCCGTGAACTCGCCGCCACCGTCATCAACACCCTGGAGGGTGCGGAGCTGGCCGCCCAGGTGGCCCGCAGCGAGGAACCGCTCCACCTCACCGGCCGCCACCTGGCCCGCCTGATCGCCACCTACCGGTAGGACGCCCCCGGCCCCCCGACACCCGGGCACCCCGCCGGCCACGCACCGCACGGCCCGGGCACCCCACCGCCCGGGCACCCCACCGCTCAGGCACCGCACCGCCGACCGGCCGGACACACAAAAGCGGCCGACGCGACCGGGGATCCCTCCCGGTGCGTCGGCCGCAGCTCCGGCCCACTCCTCCAACGACCAATCAGTTTCCGAGGAAACGGACTTGACGCCCGGCACGCCGAGCGCGCCGGCCGCACCGGGCGCACTCGACGTGCCGGACCTCCGGGCCCCGGGCCGTCGGCCCGGGCACCCCGGCGGAAGATCAGCGCAGACCGCGCCGATGCACCTCCGCCGCCACGGCAAGGTCCTGCCAGGCCATCCCCACGCTCTTGAAGAAGCGCGGGCGGTCCGCCGGCACCGGCGCCTCGCCGCGCACCAGCTCGGCCAGGTTCCACAGCTCGTCGGCGGCAGTGACGCCCGCCATCAGCAGGTCGCCGGCCTCCCGGAGCGCGGCGGACCGCGCCTCCACGTACAGCGCGGACCGGCCGACCAGGAGCTCGTCCACCTCGCGGGCGTCCACCTCGTGCGAGCCGACCGCCGCCACCGCCGCGCGGTCCGGCACCAGCGAGCCGTCGAACAGCGGCGTGCGCGCCGTGGTGCAGCAGACCACCACGTCGGCGTCGGCCACGTCGGCCGGCGTGCCGAGGGCCGCGGCCAGGCCGCGCGCCCGGGCGTACCGGGCCAGCGCCTCGGCCGGCCGCTCGCTGCGGGCGACCACCGTCACCCGGGTCAGCGGCAGGACGCCGAGCAGCGCGTCCAGGTGCCCGTACGCCTGCGGGCCGGCCCCGAAGAGGACCAGGTGCGCGGCGTCCGGCGCGGCCAGCCGGCGCAGCGCGGCCGCGGTGACGGCCGGCGTGCGCAGCGCGGTGAGCGCGGCGCCGTCGAGCAGGGCGACGGGCTGCAGGGTGGGACCGTCGAGCAGCAGGTAGCTGCCGGTGATCCGGGGCAGCCCGGCCGCCGGGTTGGCGGGCGCGACTCCCGCGATCTTGACCCCGGTGTACGCGGCGGAGGCGGCCGGCATCAGCAGCAGTTCGCCGGCCGGCACCGGCATCGCCGAGCGGGCGGGCCCGGCCTCCGGGTCCAGCCCGTCGAGGAGCACCTGCTCGATCGCGGCGACGGCCTCGGCCGGGGTCAGCCCGACGGCGCCCTGCCCGACCTCACCGACCTCACCGACCTGACCGACCTGACCGGCCTGACCGGCCTGACCGGCCGGGCCGACCTCACCGACCGGCGCGGCGGGCGGCGGGGCGTCCGCGCCGACCGGCCCGAGGCCGCCCCGGAGCTCGCCCGTCACAGCAGGAACCCCACGCCGAGCTCGTCCCGGGGGTCGAGCAGGAACCGGTGCTCCCCCGTGCGGTAGGCGTGGCCCGTCACCTCGGTGACCACCCCGTCGCCCCACGGGTCGCCGCCGGCCAGGACCCGGCCGCCGAAGACCGTTCCGACGATCGACTCGTGCCGCAGCTCCTGCCCGGGCAGGAGCCTGCCTTCGGCGGCGAGCACGGCGAGCCGGGCCGAGGTGCCGGAGCCGCACGGCGAGCGGTCGATCTGCCCGTCCGCGAAGACGGTGACGTTCCGCTGGTTCAACCCGCCGTCGGCGGAGGGGAGTTCGTCGTACAGGATGACGCCGTAGACGCCCGACAGCCGGCGGTCCACCGGGTGCTGGACCGCGGGTTCGTCGGCCAGCGCGGCCTGGATCTCCCGCCCGGCCGCGGTGAGCTCGGGCAGCCGGTCGAGGCTGACCGAGAGCCCCAGGGCGGCGGCCGGCACCGAGGCGTAGCAGGCCCCGGCGTGCGCGACGGCCACCTCGACGGTCCCGCGCGAGGTCGCGACCGGGACCTTGAGGTCGCCGACCCAGGCCGGGACGTTGCGGAAGGTCACCCCGGTGGTGCGCCCGCCGCTCCGGTGGACCAGCGCGGTGACGCGGCCGGACGGGACGTCGATCCGCACCCGGGCGACGCCGAACTCCGGCGCCGGGACGAGCCCGGAGTCCACCGCCCAGGCGCCGAGCGCGATGGTGCCGTGACCGCAGGCGGTCGAGTAGCCGTCCTTGTGCCAGAAGAGCACGCCGAGGTCGGCCTCGTCGTCGTCCGGCGGCACCAGGAACCCGCCGTACATCCCGGCGTGCCCGCGCGGTTCGCGGGTGAGCAACCGGCGCACCTCGTCCAGCGGGCCGGGCCGGGGCGAGGTGGCGGTGCCGCCCGCGCCGATCGCGATCGCCCGCCGCTCGGCGACGGTGTCCCCGGGGACGACCGGGGCGCCACCGACCACGATCCGGAACGGCTCGCCGGCCGTGTGGTAGTCGACCGTGTCGACGTGATCGACCCGCATCAGGCACCGCCCGCCGGCAGCAGGGTGACCGTGCGGCCCTGGGTGTAGAAGTCGAGCGCGGCCTCGCCCTGCTCCCGCGCACCGTGGCTGGCGCCCTTGGCGCCGCCGAACGGCAGGTGGAAGTCGACGCCGCTGGACGGCGCGTTGACCCGGATCATGCCCGCGTCCAGCCGGTCGGCGACGGCGAGCGCGACGTCCAGGCTGCGGGTGTGCACCGAGGCGGCCAGCGTGTACGGGGTGTCGTTGGCGAGCGCGACCGCCTCGTCCAGGTCGGCCGCGGCGTGCAGCACGGCGATCGGGCCGAAGAACTCCTCGCGCCGCAGCGGGTGCCCGTCCGGCACCCCGGCGACCAGGGTCGGGTCCAGGTACCAGCCGGCCCGGTCCGGGACGCCGCCGCCGGCCAGCACCTCGGCGCCGGCCTCCCGGGCGGAGGCGAGGGCCTCGGTGATCTGGTCGCGCGAGGCGGCGTTGATGACCGGCCCGCAGGCCGTCTCGTCGACCTGCGCCAGCGCCTTGACCAGCGCGGCGCGCAGCGGCTCGTAGGCTTCGCCGACGGCGATCACCCGGCTGGTGGCGGTGCACTTCTGCCCGGCGTACCCGGCGATCGCCGCGGCCAGGTGGGCGGCGGCCTGCTCGAAGTCGGCGTCCGGCAGGACCAGCGCGGCGTTCAGCCCGCCGAGCTCGGCCTGGACCGGGGTGCCCCGCTCGGTGGCGGTCCGGACGACCTGCTTGCCGACCCCGGTGGAGCCGGTGAACGAGACCACGTCCGCGGCGCCGACCAGCGTCCCGCCCTCGGCCCCGCCGCCGGGCAGCACGGTGAAGACGTCGTCCGGCAGCCCGGCCTCGGCGACCAGCTCGGCGAGGCGCTTCGCGCAGCCGATCGCCTCCGAGGACGGCTTGAGCACCACGGTGTTGCCGACGGCCAGCGCCGGTGCGGCCTTCCAGGTGGGGATCGCCAGCGGGAAGTTCCACGGCGTGATCAGCCCGGCCACGCCGTACGGGCGGCGGCGGGTGAGCAGCAGCCCGGGCCCGGCGGCGGTCTCGTGCACGGCGCCGGACGCCGCGTACGGCGCCTGCGCGTAGTACCGCCAGATCGCGGCGGTGCGGGCCACCTCGCCACGTGCCTCGGCCGCCGGCTTGCCGACCTCGCGCACGATCAGCGCGGCCAGCTCCTCGGCGTGCGCCTCGACCACCTCGGCGATCCGGGTGAGCGCGGCCGAGCGACCGCCGGCGCCGGCCGCGACCCAACCGGGCTGCGCGGCACGGGCGCGGGCGACGGTGGCCTCGACGGCCTCGGCACCGGGGGCGGGCGCCTCGGCGACGAGGTCCGCGGGGTCGGCGGGGTTGTACGAACGGATCGTCACGGCAACAAGCCCTTCAGGGGGGTCGGCGGGTGAGGCGGCGGGCTTCAGAGCAGGAAGCCGGCCGGGAACGGGTCGCTGGGGTCGAGGAAGTACTGGGCGGTGCCGGTGATCCAGGCCCGCCCGGTGACGGTGGGGACGACCGCGGGCCGTCCGGCCACCTCGGTCTCCTCGACCAGGCGCCCGGTGAAGGTCGTCCCGATGAAGGAGTCGTTGCGGAAGTCCCGGCCGAGCGGCAGCTCTCCGCGCGCGTGCAGCTGCGCCATCCGGGCCGAGGTGCCGGTGCCGCAGGGCGAGCGGTCGAACCAGCCGGGGTGGATGGCCATGGCGTGCCGGGAGTGCTCGGCGGTGGAGCCGGGGGCGAGCAGCTGGACGTGGTGGCAGCTGTGGATGGACGGGTCCTCCGGGTGCACCGGCCGGTCCGGGCTCCCGTTGATCGCCTCCATCAGCGCCAGGCCGGCGTCCAGGATGTCCTGCTTGCGCTCGCGTTCGAAGGGGATCCCGAACTCGGCGAGCGGCAGGATGGCGTAGAAGTTGCCCCCGTACGCGAGGTCGTAGCCGACGGTGCCGTACCCGGGCACCTCGATCGTGCGGTCCAGCGCCACGGAGTAGGACGCCACGTTGCGGATGGTGACCGAGGTGGCCGCGCCGTCCTCGACCGCGACGTCGGCGATCACCAGGCCGGCCGGGGTGTCCAGCCGGACGGTCGTGACCGGCTCGACCACCGGCACCATCCCGGTCTCGACCAGCACGGTGGCGACGCCGATGGTGCCGTGCCCGCACATCGGCAGCAGGCCGGAGACCTCGATGTAGAGCACCCCGAAGTCGGCGTCGGGCCGGGTCGGCGGCTGGAGGACGGCGCCGCTCATCGCGGCGTGGCCGCGCGGCTCGTACATCAGCAGGGTGCGGAAGTGGTCGAGGTGCTGCTGGAAGTGGACCCGGCGTTCGGCCATGGTGGCACCGGGGATGACGCCGAACCCGCCGGTGACGACCCGGGTGGGCATGCCCTCGGTGTGCGAGTCGACGGCGTGGAAGACGTGGCGGGTGCGCATCTGGCGGAGCTCCGTGGGGGTGGGGGTGAATGGTGGGGCCGGAGGCCGGCTGCCCCCGCAGCCGGCCGTCCCGGACACCGGACGTTCGGAGCGGCGGTTACGCGTGGCCCTCGGCCAGGGCCTTCTCGGTGGCCGCACGGACGGCCGCCTCGACCTCCGGGGTCAGCGGCCCGCGGGGGGCGCGGACCGGACCGCCGGGGCGGCCGGCGATGTCCATGGAGAGCTTGATGGCCTGGACGAACTCGGTCTTGGAGTCCCAGCGCAGCAGCGAGTGGAGCGAGGTGTAGAGCGGCAGCGCGGTGTCCAGGTCGCGTGCGACGGCGGCCCGGTAGAGCGCGACGCTCGCCGCGGGCAGCGCGTTCGGGTAGCCGGCGATCCAGCCGACCGCACCCGCGAGGGCCAGCTCCAGCAGCACGTCGTCGGCGCCGATCAGGAGGTCGAGGCCCGGGGCCAGCTCGGCGATCTCGTAGGCCCGGCGGACGTCGCCGCTGAACTCCTTGACCGCGACGATCGAGCCCTCGCCGTGCAGCTGCGCGAGCAGCGCGGGGACGAGGTCGACCTTGGTGTCGATCGGGTTGTTGTAGGCCACGATCGGGACGCCGGCCTTGGCCACCTCGGCGTAGTGCGCCCGGACGGCGTCGTGGTCGGCCCGGTAGGCGTTGGGCGGCAGCAGGAGGACGGAGCCGGCGCCGGCCTCGGCGGCCTGCTCGGCCCAGCGGCGGGACTCGGCGCTGCCGTAGGCGGCCACACCGGGCATGACGCGGGAGCCGTCACCGGCGGCCTCGACGGCGACCTCGACGACCCGGGCGCGCTCCTCGGCGGTCAGGGTCTGGTACTCGCCGAGCGAGCCGTTGGGGACGACGCCGTCGCAGCCCGACTCGATCAGCCAGCGGACGTGGTCGGCGTAGGCGTCGTAGTCGACGGAGAGGTCCTCGCGCAGCGGGATCGTGGTGGCGACCATGATGCCGCGCCAGGGGCGGGTGGTGTCGTGCGGGGTGTGGGACACAGCTTCTCCTTGGTGAGGTGTGACATTTTACTAGAGATCGCGCGGTGGAGACAAGAGTCCCCGACCGGCGAGTTCAGTCCAGGTCCGAGCCCTGCGGCCCGTCCCCGTGCGGTTCGGCCGCGAGCTGCCCGAGCGGGACCGGGCAGGAGAACGGGCGGCTGTCCGGCCGCACTTCCTCCTCGCCGATACCGGCACCGGCACCGGCGCCACCACCGGCACCGGCGAGGCAGGCCACCGCCGGACCGCACATCCGGCCCTGGCACCAGCCCATCCCGGCCCTGGTCAGCAGCTTCACGGTGCGGGCGTCTCCCGCGCCCAGCTCCTCCACCGCCTCCCGGATGACACCGGCCGGCACCTCCTCGCAGCGGCAGACGTCGGTGTCCGGCCGCAGCCAGCCGGTCCAGCCCGGGCCGGGCCGGTGGGAGGCGGCCATCAGCTCGGCGAAGGCCCGCAGCCGGGTCCGCCGCCGCAGCAGCGCGGTGCGCACCGGACGGTCCGCCACCGCGTGCGCGGCCAGCTCGCCCTCCGCGATCGCGAGGTCGGCGCCGCCGACGCCGCAGGCCTCGCCGGCCGCCCAGAGGCCGGGCACGGTGGTCCGCAGCCGGGCGTCGACCGTGAGCGCGGCGGTCCCGTCGGGGGTGGTCCGGGTCGCCGCCCCCAGTTCGGTGGCCAGCTCGATCTGCGGCAGCAGCCCGTGGCCGACGGCGAGCGCGTCGCACGCGATCCGCCGCTCCGTGCCGGGCACCGGCCGCCACTCGGCATCCAGCCGGGCCACCGTGACGGCGGTGACCCGGTCGGTGCCGTGCGCCTCGACCACCGCGCTGCTGCGGCGCAGCCGAACGCCGTGCCGCAGCAGTGCGGAACCGTGCCCGGCGCCCTCGACCAGCTTGGCCGGGACGGCGGCCAGCACACCGGGGCGCCGGGCGTAGCCGAGGTAGTTCGTGGCCTCGACCACCGCGGGCACCTCGGCCCCGGCGGTGACGAGCGAGGACGCCGCGGCGAGCAGCAGCGGACCGCTGCCGGCCACCACGATCCGCCGGCCGGGCAGGACCAGACCGGCCTTGAGCATGGCCTGCGCACCACCGGCGGTGACCACTCCGGGCAGCGTCCAGCCCGGGAAGGGGAGCTGCCGCTCGTAGGCGCCGGTCGCGAGCAGCACGGCCGCGGACCGGACGGTGGCCCGGTCGTCGGCGGCGGGTCCGGTGGTGGCGTGCAGCCGCCAGTCCCGGTCCCCCGCCCGCTCCAGCGCCCAGACCTGGTGGCCGGCCAGCAGCTCGACCCGCCCGGCCGCCCGGTGGGCGTCGAGCCGGTCGGCGAGGCCGGTGTAGACGGACCAGCCGTGGTGCAGCCGGTCCGGCCGGGCGGCGCCGAGGCCGGGCGCGGGGTGGCGGTAGTACTGGCCACCGGTGCGCTCTCCCGCGTCGAGCAGGGCGCAGCGCAGCCCGAGGTCAGCGGCGGTCACGGCGGCGGCCAGGCCGGCCGGCCCGGCCCCGATCACCGCGAGGTCGTACGGCGCCCGCGCGGCTTCGGCGGGTCCGGTGCCCGCGGGGGATCCCGCGGCTCCGGCGGACTCAGACGGCGAGGTCGGCACGGCCGTGGCCCTCCTGGGTGGTGACGGTGGTGCCGGGCTCGGCCGGCAGCAGGCAGGTGCGCCGGTTGGGCTGCCCGTCGACGGTGGCCAGGCAGTCGTAGCAGACGCCGATCCCGCAGAACGCCCCGCGCGGCTTCCCGCCGACCCGGGTGGTGCGCCAGGCGAGCACGCCGTCGGCCCAGAGCGCGGCGGCGATCGTCTGCCCGGGCAGTGCGGGCACGGACCGGCCGTCGAACTCGATGGTGTGCGCGGGCCCGGGTTCGGCCCGGACCAGGTCGGCGGGGGTACGGCGCATGGGTGGGGTTCTCCGTTCAGCTCATCCTGGGGCGCGCGAGCGCCGTCGTCCCGGTGCGTGCGGGCACCGTGCGGATTGCGGTCAGCGCTCCGCGCAGGTCACGAGGGGCCGCCGGCGACCGGGAAGCGGTCGGCGCGGAACGGCGTGAGGTCCAGTTCGGGTGCCTTGCCGACGAGCTGCTGGGCGATCAGCAGCCCGGTGGCCGGGGCCAGCCCGATGCCCGCGCCCTCGTGGCCGCAGGCGTGGTAGAGCCCGGGCACCCGCGGATCGGCGCCGATCGCGGGCAGGTGGTCCGGCAGGTACGGACGGAACCCCCGGTAGGCGCGCATCACGCTCACTCCGGCCAGCACCGGGAAGAGCGCCGCCGCCTGCACGGCCAGCCGGTGGAGCACCTCCACCGAGAGCGTCCGGTCGAAGCCGACCCGCTCCCGGCTGGCGCCGATCAGCACCGGCCCGCCCGGGGTCCCCTCGACCACGGCCGAGGTCTGCAGCGCGGCCGATCCGCTGGCCACGTCGGCGACGTAGTCGGCGGCGTACACCTTGCGCCGGACGATCCGCGGCAGCGGCTCGGTCACCAGCACGAAGCCGCGCCGGGGCAGCACCGGGAGGTGGACGCCGGCCAGCGAGGCCAGCTCGCCGCCCCAGGTGCCGGCGGCGTTGACCACCGCGGGCGCGTCCAGTCGCCGCCGGTCGGTCTCGACGCCGCGCACGGTGCCGTCGGCCGCCAGACGCACCGCCCGGACGGTCTCGCCGGTGTACAGCCGGGCGCCGGCCGCCCGGGCGGCCCGCAGCAGGTGGGCGGCGGCCAGTGCGGGCTGGACCTGGGCGTCCTGCGGGTACAGGAACCCGCCGGCCAGTCCGGGCGCGAGGTGCGGTTCCAGCTCCCGCAGCCGCTCGCCGGGGATCTCCTCGGAGGTGACGCCCACGGCGGTCTGCTCGGCGGCGAAGGCGCGCAGCGCGTCCTGCCGGGCCGGCGTGGAGGCGACCACGAGCCCGCCCTTGGGCTCGTACTCGACGGCGGTGCCGAGCTCCTCGGCGATCTCGCGCCAGAGCCGGGTGGAGTACAGGGCGAGGTCGAGCTCGGGACCGGGCTCCTTGTCGGAGACCAGCAGGTTGCCCTCGCCGGCGCCGGTGGTTCCGCCCGCGACCGGGCCGCGGTCGACGACGGCGACCGCGAGGCCGGCGGACGCGGCGTAGTACGCGCAGGCGGCGCCGACGACACCGGCGCCGACCACCACGACGTCGGGGAGGAGTCTCTGGGAGTGGGGCACGGCAGTAATATGTCACATGCCATGCATCGTGCCAAGACCGCCCGCCCCGCCGCGCCGGGAGCGGACCGCCCGCGAAAAAGCCCCGACCCGCCGCGATGCGGCAGGTCGGGGCTTCCGGGACGCTCGGCCCGGTCGGATCAGGTGATGTCGTCCATCTGCTCGTGCCGGGCCGCGGGCACCGACGCGGAGGCGGTCGGCGTGCCGGAGGCCTCGATCGCCTCGGCCCCGGAGACCGGCGCCACCGTGAGGTCGACGTGGGACGCCTCCTCGTCGCTCAGCTCCAGGTCCGGGTTGCGGCGGGCCCGGCGACGGTCGTTGATCATCGCGATACCCACCGCGACGAAGTACAGCGCCCAGATCGGCGCGGCCAGCGCCAGCATGCTCAGCGGGTCCGCACTCGGGGTGGCGAAGGCCGCGAAGACGGTGATGCCCATCACCATGCCGCGCCACCAGCCGAGCAGCCGCTTACCGGTGACGACGCCCACCAGGTTGAGCATCACCAGCAGCAGCGGGAACTCGAAGGCCAGGCCGAAGACCAGCACCAGCCTGGTCGCGATGTCGAAGTAGTCCGCGGGCGGCAGGATCGGCGTGGTGTCGTTCGGGGTGAACGAGATCAGCACCTCGACGGTCATCGGCAGCAGCAGGATCGCCAGCCCGACACCCGCCAGGAACAGCGGCGCACCGCACACCATGAAGATGACCGTGTACTTGCGCTCGTGCTTGTGCAGGCCGGGCGCCACGAACGCCCAGAGCTGGTACAGCCAGACCGGCACGGTGGCGACCACACCCGCCGTCAGGGCGACCTTCAGCATCCAGTTGAAGCCCGCGGTCAGGCCGATGGTGGAGACCTGTGCGCAACGGCCCTCGGATTCGAGGATGACCTCGGGGGTGCACTGCGGCAGGGGCTTGAGCAGGAACGACTCGATCTGCTTGTGGTAGATCAGCGCGACGATCGTGAACACCACGATCGCCAGGACCGACTTGACCACGCGGTTCCGCAGTTCCCGCAGGTGGTCGGCGAGGGCCATCCGCCCCTCGGGATCCTTGGGCGCCTTCTGCGCCTTGGTGAGCTTGCTCAACCCCGGTCCTCAACTCGTGCGTCGAGGCCCGCCGGTCGGCGGGCCTCCAGTGGTCGCGTGCGTCGCGTGCCTCGCGTGCGCGTCTTCACGGCGGGACGTGTTCAGTGCGCCCGGCCGCCGTCGGACGCGGCAGCACCGGCGGACCGTCCCGAGGGCTGCTCGCTCACCGGCCGGGAGGTCGCGGACGCCCCCGGCGCGGACTGGATGGTCTTCGCGGCGACGTCGTCGGCCACCGCCGGCGCGGGCGGGGCCGAGGCGTCCGCCGCCCCCTCCGAACGCATCGCCTGGGTCTCGCTCTTCAGGATCCGCATCGACTTGCCGAGCGAACGCGCCAGGTCGGGCAGGCGCTTGGCCCCGAAGAGGAGAATGGCAAGGACCACGACCACCAGAATCGCGATCGGCGAGATCCGCATGCTCGACCACCTTCAGTCTCGGCGGCACCGGCGGGCCGCCCGCTGCGGGGATGGTAACCGCTGCGGATGACACCGTGACGACGGCCGCCCGAACAGGACAGCGGCCCCCTCGCACTCAGGAGCCTGCTGAGAGCGTAACGCGCCGGTACCCCCGTACAGCAGCCCCCCGGCACCCCCGACCGCCGATCCCGGCAGGTCGGCCCGGTCCGGAAGAGGTCGGACGACCGCGGGCGGGGCCGGGCGGACGGCGCGGAGCGGAGCGGACGGACGGACCGGACGGGAGCCGGCACCGCCGCCGGGAGGGCGCCGGGGCCGATCCGCGACGGCGCGGGGTCAGGGACGTCCCGGCGCCGAGGCCGCGAGGTCGCCGGCCGCCTCGGCGAGCGCCCGGGAGGCGGTGTCCACTCCCTCGGCCAGCGCCCGCACGTCCAGCCAGAGCCGGACCGCGAGGACGCCGAGCACCAGCAGGCCGGCGGTGGCGACGAGGACGGCGGCGACGAGCATCCAGGACATGGCCCCACCCTATCCGCCGCCGCGGGCCGCGCCTCCCCCGCTCGGCCCCGCCCCGCCGCCCGCTCAGCCCTCGGCCGGCATCAGCCGCATGGTGCGCACCCCGGCCACGGTCAGCGCCGCGACGATCTTCTCCCCCGCGGGCTTGCGCACGGCCGCCCCGCAGAGCGGGCAGCCGAAGCTGTAGTGCGCCTGGGCCGGGGTCCGGCCGAACGTGAGGCGGAACTGCTCGGCGGGCAGCTCGACCTTCTCCCGGCACTCCGAGCAGTAGACCTTGAATCTGGTACCGGCGGGCTCCACGGCTCAGACCAGCCCCTCCCCGTAGTGGGCCAAGGCCTCCAGCGCCGCCGCCCGTGCCTGCCCGGCGAGCTCCGGCGGGGAGACGATCCGCCCGTCCCGGCCCAGCCGCAGCGCCAGCGGGCGCAGCTGCGAGGGGTCGGCGCTGCGCAGGGTGATCCGCAGCCCGCCGTCGGGCAGCTCCTCGGCCCGGTCGTGGGTGTAGTACTCGGCGACCCAGCGACCGCCGGAGGACACCTCGACCACCACCTCGGGGTCGTCGGCCGAGGGGTTGACCAGCCCCCCGGAGAGGTCGCGCGGCTCCCGCTTGGGCGGATCGGCGGGGACGTCCAGCACCCGGATCTCGGCGACCCGGTCGAGCCGGAACATCCGGTGGTCCTCGGAGGTCCGGCACCAGGCCTCCAGGTAGGTGTGGCCCTCGGTGAGCAGCCGGATCGGGTCGACCTCGCGCTCGGTCATGCCACCGCGCCCGTGCGAGTAGTAGCGCAGCCAGAGCCGTCGGCCCTCGCTGAGCGCGCGGTCGATGTCGGCGAAGACGTGGCTCTCGGCCTCGAAGGTGACGCCGACCCGGGCGCTGCCCTCGGCGTTCTCCCCCGCCGCGTTCTCGATCTTGGCGACGGCCCGGGTGAGCGCCTCCCGGTCACCGGCCCGCAGGCCCGGCAGCCCGGCCACCGCGCGGGCGGCGACCAGCAGGGCGGTCGCCTCGTCGGCGGCCAGCCGCAGCGGCTGCGCGACGTCGTCGACGTTGTGCCACCAGATCCGCTCGCCGTCGGTGTCGATGTCGAGCAGGTCGCCGCCGCGGAAGCTGGTGCCGCACATCGGGAGCACGTTGAGGTCGCCGATCAGCTCGCGCTCGGTGATGCCGAACGCACGGGCGACCTCGGCCACCTCCGCGCCGGGGCGCTCGCGCAGGTAGGTGACCAGCGAGAGCATCCGCCGGGTCTGGTCGATCGCGTTGCTCATGCCCGCACACCCTCCACCACAGTGCCGGCCACCGCGCGCAGCCGGTCGATCACGTCGGCCCGCAGCTCCTCCGGCCCGACCACCAGGACGTCCGGCCCGAACTCCGCCAGGTCGGCGCCGAGCCCGTTGCCGTACGGGATCTCCAGCTCGTCCCAGCCCTCGTCGGACCGCCGGGTGGAGAGCGCCTTGGTGCGCAGCGGGAACCCGGCGCCGCGGCGGATCCTCACCACGGCCGTGGCGGTGGCCCCTTCGCCGGCGAACTTGGCGACGGTGGCCCGGACGTCCACGTGCTCGGGCACGGTGCCCAGGAAGGCGCCGGAGCGGGCGCGGATCTTGCCGGTGATCCGGCTGAGCCGGAAGACCCGGGCGTCCTCGCGGTCGCGGTCCCAGCCCGCCAGGTACCAGTGGCCGCGCCAGCACTCCAGGGCCCACGGCTCGACGCTGCGCTGCTCGGCGGCGGCGGCCCCGGCCTTGCGGTACTCGAAGGTGACCGGGCGGCGGTCGCGGGCGGCGGTGAGCAGCGGCTCGAACGCGGCCTCCCGGGCCGGGATCCGCGGCTCCAGGGCCGGCCGGCCCTCGGTCTCGGTGAACGGGACGCCGGCCGCGCGGAGCTTCTGCAGCGCGCCGCTGGCGGCACCGGACATCTTGGCCTGCTGCCAGACGCGTGCCGCGAGGGTGAGCGCGGCGGCCTCCTCGGCGTCGAGGGCGATCTCCGGCAGCCGGTTGCGGTCGGCGCGGGCGAGGTAGCCGAGCTCGCCGTCGAGGGCGTTCTCGTCGACGTCGATGACCAGTCCGAGCTCGCGCAGGTCGTCCTTGTCCCGCTCGAACATCCGGTTGAAGGCTTCCTCGCTGCTGTTCTGCCAGGCCTCGCGATACGCCTCGATGGATTCCCGCAGCTCCTTCTTGGAGAGCGGACGTCTGGTGTTCATCAGGCACAGGGCGAGATTCATCAGCCGCTCTGCCTTGGCGATCGCCATCGCTGACCCTTCCGGTGTGCCGCGCCGCGCGCGGGGTGTGCCCGCCGGGCCGTCGTGGGACCCGGCGGGACCGACCGTACCGGTAGCGGTACGCAGTGCAAAAGCCGAGTCCGGAAACGCGTGGGGCCGCACCCCGTTCCCGGGGTGCGGCCCTGCGTCACGACCGGTTTCAGACGCCGATCAGGTCGACCACGAAGATCAGGGTCGAGCCCGCCGGAATGGCCGGGGTCGGCGACTGGTTGCCGTAGCCCAGGTGCGGCGGGATGACCAGCTCGCGACGGCCGCCGACCTTCATGCCGGCGACGCCCTGGTCCCAGCCCTTGATGACGCGGCCGCCACCGAGCGGGAACTTGAACGTCGAGCCGCGGTTCCAGCTGGCGTCGAACTCCTCGCCGGTCGCGAAGGTCACGCCGACGTAGTGGACCTCGACGACCTGGCCGGGCTTGGCCTCCTCGCCGGTGCCGACGACGATGTCGCGGATCTTGAGCTCGGCCGGCGGGTCGCCGACCGGGAAGTCGATCTCAGGCTTGCTCACTGTGCCTCTTCTCACGGTTGGTTCGGTCCATGACCAAGCGGCGGGCGCCCGCACCCCCGGTCCGTTCCCGGACCACGGTACGGGCGCCCGCCGCCCGTCCGGGCGGGCCACGCGGCCCGGCCCGAAGGTCACACGCACACCATTGTCACCCGAAAGTGGATCAGCCCTGACCGGCGTCGAGAATGTCGACGACGAAGACCAGCGTGGAGTTGGCCGGGATGTCGCCCTGGGCCTGGTCCTTGTAGCCGAGCGACGCCGGGATGACCAGCTCGACGCGGCTGCCGATGGTCTGGCCCTCCAGGCCCTGGTCCCAACCGGCGATGACCTGGCCGCCGCCGAGCGGGAAGGAGAACGCCTGGCCCTTGCTGAGCGAGGAGTCGAAGACCTTGCCGTCCTTGAACAGCGCGCCGGTGTACTGGACGAGGATCTTCTCGCCCTTCTCGACCTTGCGGCCCTCGCCCTTGATCAGGACGTGGGACTTCAGCTCGGTCGGGTCGGCCGCGCCGGCCACCGGCGTGATGTCGGCCGGCTTCTTGCCGTTGTCCTTGACCTGCGGGAAGTCCGCGGGCGGCGGGGTCACGGTGCCGCTGACCACGGCGTCCGGGGCGTTGCTGTTGCGGATGTCGATGACGAAGATCAGGTTGTCCTTCGCCCCGATCGACATGCTCGGGTTGCCCTGCGCCCCGAAGGCGGCGGCCGGCGGGGCCACCACCAGCAGCCGGCTGCCGGCCTTCTTGCCGACCACGGCCTGGTCGAGCGCCGGGATCAGCGCGTCGGTGCCGGCCTGGAAGATCTGCGGCTTGCCCTTCTCGTCGTACGAGGAGGGGATGTCCTTGCCGGTGTTCCAGTCCTTGCCGGTGTAGTCGACCGAGGTCCAGGAGTTCTTCTCGACCTTGGGGCCGGTGCCCTCGGTGAGGACCTTGACCACGAAGTTGCCGTCCGACTGGTCGGCGGGCACCTCGATGGTGGCCTTCTTGCCGAAATCGCCGGTGACCGTCGGCAGCACCTTGGCGGTGTCCTTGATCGGCGGGACCGGGTCGGCGGTCGGCGTGGCCGGGGCGCTCTTGGCGGCGTCCGGCTTGGCGGCGGCGCTGTCCGACGAGTCGTCGTCCTTGTTCACCAGGTACAGCGTCACGGCGCTGCCGATCAGCAGCACGGACAGCACGGTGCCGAGGATCACGCCCAGCTTGCCGACGTTCCCCGGGTTCTCGTCGTACCCGGCCTCGGAGGTGTCCTGGCGACGCACGGTCGACGCGAAGATCTGCGGGGTCTCGTCGGTCTTCGTCGCGCCCGTCGGCCGCGGGGCATCGCCGGGCTGGGCCCAGCCGGCCTGCTGCTTCAGGATCGACGGCGGTACGACGATCGACTCGCCGTCGCCCGGAAGCGGGCCGCCGGGCCGCGAGTCTGCCGGGTCACCGGCGGAGTTTCCGTTCGCGGTGCCGGCTCCGCCCGGGCTCGACGCTTTCTCAGACATGACTCCCCATCCATCTCGCCACGAGGTCTTCGAGGTCTACGGCCGGCGTGGTGGGCGCCGGAGTGCTGTCGCACTGCGCGCCCGGACCCCGGACGCCGGCGGCGCCTACCACAGTGCGAGGGCAGTATGACAGGTCAGGATGAGGGCGGGCGCTTCCCTGTGCGAGCGCCCGCCCAAGCGTACGGAATCGCCGCGGCCTTTCCCAGGCCGCGGCGGAGGCTACACGGCCTCCAGGATGTCGATCACGAAGACCAGCGTCGAGTTCGGCGGCACCGCGCCCTGCGCCTGGTCCTTGTAGCCCAGGGCCGGCGGCACCACCAGTTCGACCCGGCTGCCGACGGTCTGGCCCACCAGGCCCTTGTCCCAGCCCTCGATCACACTGCCGGTGCCGATCTGCAGCGCCTGGGCACCCCCGTGGCTCCAGGAGGAGTCGAACTGCTGGCCGTTGCTCCACAGCACCCCGGTGTACTGCACCACCAGGGTCTGTCCCTCCTTCACCTGCTTGCCCTCGCCCTTGATCAGCACCGCCTGCTGGAGCTCGGTCGGCGGGGCCTGCCCCGGCGGCACGGTGATCGTCACCGCGGCCTTGCCGTTGTCCTTGACCTGCGGCATGGTCGCCGGCGGCGGCGTCATGGTGCCGGAGAGCGTGGCGTCCGGCGGCAGGCTCTCCATGATGTCCAGTACGAAGACCACGGTGTCCCCCGGTCCCACCCCGAGCTGGGTGCTGCCCTGGGTGCCGAAGGCGGCGGCCGGCGGGGCCACCACGAGCAGCCGGCTGCCGACCTTCTTGCCGATCACGCTCTGGTCGAAGGCGGGCACCAGCTGCCCGCTGCCGGCCTGGTAGAGCTGCGGCTTGCCGCCCGCGTCGTACGAGCTGGGCAGGTCCTTGCCGGACGACCAGTCCTTCGCGGTGTAGTTGACCGTGACCCAGTCGCCCTTGTTGACCGTCGACCGGTCGCCCTCGCTGACGGTGTTCACCACGAACTGGCCGCTCGGCTGGCCCTCGGGGAGGGTGATGGTGGCCTTGCTCCCGAACCCGCCGCCGGACAGCGTCGGCATCGGCGAAGCCTCGTTCACCGGGGTCGGCACGGTGGGGGCGACACTGGGCGACGCCGTGGGCGTGGCCGGGCTGGCGGGTCGGGTGGAGCTGCTGCAGGCCACCGCCAGCAACAGGGGCAGGGTGAGAAGCAACCCGGCGGTGCGGCGCACGGTGTTCCTAACTGTCGGTCAAAGTCGGCTCTCCGGACTCGACGGACAGCGTATTCCCCGCCGGTGCCCGGCCCCGGTAGACACCACCGGGCCCGGGCGCCGCAAAGATCACACCGGCGGGGGACGCCGCACCCCGGCGGCGCCCCCGTTCACCTCGCCGCCCCTGCGCTCACATCCCCGCGATGAGCTTCTCCACCCGCTCGTCGACCGACCGGAACGGGTCCTTGCACAGCACCGTCCGCTGCGCCTGGTCGTTCAGCTTCAGGTGCACCCAGTCGACGGTGAAGTCGCGGCGCTGCTCCTGCGCCCGGCGGATGAAGTCCCCGCGCAGCCGGGCCCGGGTGGTCTGCGGCGGGATCGACTTGGCCTCGAAGGTCTTGAGGTCGGTGGTCACCCGGAGCGCCTGGTTCTTGGCCTGGAGCAGGTAGAACAGGCCCCGCCGGCGGTGGATGTCGTGGTAGGCGAGGTCGATCTGGGCGACCCGCGGGTTGCTCATGCTCATCTGGTGCTTCTCGCGGTAGCGCTCGATGAGCTTGTACTTCATGATCCAGTCGATCTCGGTGGCCACGTCGTCCAGCCGCTCGGTCTTCACGGCCTCCAGGGTGCGGCCCCACAGCTCCAGGACGCGCGCGATGGTGCCGGTGTTGATGCCCTTGCGGTCGGCGAACTCCAGCGCCTTCGTGTAGTACTCCTCCTGGATGTCCAGCGCGCTGGCCTCCCGGCCGTTGGCCAGCCGGACCTGGTGGGTCCCGGTGAGGTCGTGGCTGACCTCGCGGATCGCCCGGATCGGGTTCTCCAGGGTGAGGTCGCGCATCACCACGCCGGCCTCGATCAGCCGGAGCACCAGGTCGGTGGAGCCGACCTTGAGCAGGGTGGTGGTCTCGGACATGTTGGAGTCGCCCACGATGACGTGCAGGCGCCGGTACCGCTCGGCGTCGGCGTGCGGCTCGTCGCGGGTGTTGATGATCGGACGGGAGCGGGTGGTCGCCGAGCTGACGCCCTCCCAGATGTGCTCGGCCCGCTGGCTGACGCAGTAGACCGCACCGCGCGGGGTCTGCAGCACCTTGCCGGCGCCGCAGATCAGCTGCCGGGTCACCAGGAACGGGATCAGCACGTCGGCCAGCCGGGAGAACTCGCCGTGCCGGGCCACCAGGTAGTTCTCGTGGCAGCCGTAGGAGTTGCCCGCCGAGTCGGTGTTGTTCTTGAAGAGGT
Organism: Streptomyces sp. BE303; assembly: GCF_036290945.1. Lineage (NCBI taxonomy): Bacteria > Bacillati > Actinomycetota > Actinomycetes > Kitasatosporales > Streptomycetaceae > Streptomyces > Streptomyces sp. BE303. The sequence goes on along the minus strand of NZ_JAQYWZ010000709.1, from coordinate 4,526 downwards.
AGACGTCCCCCGCGATGCCCTCCTCGTGCAGCCGCCGCTCGGCGTCGACCAGGAGTCCTTCGAGGATGCGCTCGCCCGCCTTGTCGTGCGTCACCAGCTCGACGACGTCGTCGCACTCGGGGGTGGCGTACTCGGGGTGGGATCCGACGTCGAGGTAGAGGCGGGCACCGTTGCGCAGGAACACGTTGCTGCTGCGGCCCCAGGAGACTACGCGGCGGAAGAGGTACCGGGCCACCTCGTCCGGGGACAGCCTGCGCTGCCCGCGGAACGTACAGGTGACGCCGTACTCGTTCTCCAGCCCGAAAATTCGGCGGTCCATGGGCCATCCATTCTCTGATGGGAGCTGTCCGAAACCGCCTCCGCGGCGCCGTCCGGGCCGCCGCAGGGGCACCGGGGTCCCTGCGCCGGTCGTTCGCCGGCCGCCGCGGGGACCCCGCAGGCACTACTGGTCGGAGGCGGCCGGCGGGGTGGCCGCCGGCTTCTCCTCGTCGTCGGTCTCGGCGGACTCGTCGCCGTCGAGGAGCCGGGCGAGCTGGCCGCCCAGGATCCGCTTGAACTTGCGCTGCTGGAAGCGCTGGCGGTCCAGCACCGCCACCTCCAGCTGCTCGGGGGTGAGGGTGCGCGGGCTGCCGCCGTTGGGGTCGCGGGCGAGCGAGTCCACGGCCACCTTCACCGCGTCGGTGAGCGAGAGCCCGGTGCGGTGGCGCTGGCCCAGGTAGTTGCCGATGGAGTCGGCGTTGCCGCCGACCACCACGTAGTTCTGCTCGTCGACGACCGAGCCGTCCGGGGTGAGCCGGTAGATCTGGTCCTCGTCGGTGGTGCGGCCGACCTCGGCCACGATGAGCTCCACCTCGTAGGGCTTCTCGCCGACCGAGGAGAAGATGGTGCCGAGCGTCTGGGCGTAGACGTTGGCCAGACCCCGCGCGGTGACGTCGGCCCGGTCGTAGGAGTAGCCGCGCAGGTCGGCGTAGCGGACGCCGCCGATGCGCAGGTTCTCGAACTCGTTGTAGCGGCCGACCGCGGCGAAGGCGATCTTGTCGTAGATCTCGGAGACCTTGTGGAGCGCCCGGGAGGTGTTCTCGGCGACGAAGACGATGCCGTCGGCGTAGGTGAGCACGACCACGCTGCGACCGCGCGCGATGCCCTTGCGGGCGTACTCGGCGCGGTCCGCCATGGCCTGCTGGGGCGAGACGTAGAACGGTGTCGACACCGGCGGTCGTCCCTTCCTTGGTAGGTGTGGCGCGGCTAGAGCAGCGGGGCCTGCGGGCCGTTGGGGCGGCCCAGGCGGTGGTCGGTGATGGAGACGACGATGTCGGAGACCTCGGCGTCGGTGAGCCGGCGGAAGCCGTCCTCGGTGATCAGCGACACGATCGGGAAGATCCTGCGGGCGAGGTCCGGGCCGCCGGTGGCGGAGTCGTCGTCGGCCGCGTCGTACAGGGCCTGGACGACGGCGGTGGAGGCCTGCTCGGCCGTGAGGTCGTCGCGGTAGAGCTTCTTCAGCGAACCGCGGGCGAAGACCGAGCCGGAACCGGTGGCGGCGAAGCCGCGCTCCTCGGAGCGGCCGCCGGTGACGTCGTAGTTGAAGATCCGGCCGCGGCCGAGGTCGAGGTCGTAGCCGGCGAAGAGCGGGACGACGGCCAGACCCTGCATCGCCATGCCCAGGTTGCCCCGGATCATGGTGGTGAGCCGGTTGGCCTTGCCCTCCAGCGAGAGCACGGTGCCCTCGATCTTCTCGTAGTGCTCCAGCTCCAGCTGGAACAGCCGGACCATCTCCACCGCGAGGCCGGCGGTGCCGGCGATGCCGACCGCGCTGTACTCGTCGGCCGGGAAGACCTTCTCGATGTCCCGCTGGGCGATCACGTTGCCCATGGTGGCCCGGCGGTCACCCGCGAGGACCACGCCGCCGTCGAACACCGCCGCGACGATGGTCGTCCCGTGCGGGGCCTGGACGATGCCTTCGGGCAGGCCGCGCCGGCCCGGGATCAGCTCCGGCTGGTGGTCGGCGAGGAAGTCGAGGAACGACGAGGACCCCGGGGTCAGGAAGGCAGCCGGTAGACGCCCGGTGCCACGAGTGTTGGCTTCCACACGATTCCTTCCAGGTAGCTTGAAGCGCGCGCTGCCCGCACCCTACCCGCCGGACGATCACTGTCCAGTGCGGCGGAGGGCCGGACCGGGGCGGACGGACGGCTCACGCCGCCCGCCCGCCGTTCTCGGTCGCAACCGCGAAATTCCGGAATACCCGCGGAGGGGTGCCGGGCTTACTGCCCGCCCTTTTGCACGAACTGCCGCACGAAATCCTCGGCGTTCGACTCCAGGACCTCGTCGATTTCGTCCAGAACGGCGTCGACGTCGTCGCTCAGCTTTTCCTGGCGTTCCTTGAGCTCGTCGGAATTCTGCGTTTCCGCGGCCTGCTCCTCGACCTCCTCGGAGGAGCGGTTCGCCCGCTGCTGGCCGCCGTCGGTGTCCTTGCTCGCCATTTCCCTCACCCCGCTCGATCGTCTGGCACGGTTTGGTCGTTGCTTGCTGCACCGACCCTATACACAAGGTGCGACTACCCGCTTCCGGTTTGCCGGGGCGCATCCTGTCCAACACCCGCTGCCACCCCGGATGATTCCCATTCGCCGGGATTTCACCCGTGGTGATCGGAAAACTACCCGCCGGAGAGCACCCGGAGCAGGTCCTCCGCGGTGCGGCAGCGGTCCAGCAGCTCCTTGACGTGGTTCCGGGTGCCGCGCAGCGGCTCCAGGGTGGGAACCCGCTGGAGCGAGTCCCGCCCCGGCAGGTCGAAGATCACCGAGTCCCAGGAGGCGGCCGCGACGTGCTCCGCGTACTGGTCGAGGCACCGCCCGCGGAAGTACGCCCGGGTGTCCTCCGGCGGCTTGGTGACGGCCCGCGTGACCTCGTCCTCGGTGACCAGCCGGTCGAACCGCCCGCGGGCCACCAGACGGTTGTAGAGGCCCTTCTCGGGGCGCACGTCGCTGTACTGGAGGTCGACCAGCTGGAGCCGCGGACTGTCCCACTCCAGGGCGTCCCGGCTGCGGTAGCCCTCCAGGATCTCCCGCTTGGCGATCCAGTCCAGCTGGCGGGAGAGCGACATCGGATCGCGCTCCAGCCTCCCCAGCACGTCCTCCCAGCGCGCCAGCACGTCCACGGTCTGCTCGTCGGCGTCGGTGCCGAAACGGTCCTCGACGTACTTGCGGGCCAGCTCGAAGTACTCCAGCTGGAGCTGGACGGCGGTGAGCCGGCGCCCGCTGCGCAGCGTGATCAGGTGTTTGAGCGTGGGGTCGTGGGAGACCCGGTGCAGGGTGCGGACCGGCTGGTCGACGGCCAGGTCGGAGGCGATGAAGGCGTCCTCGATCATCGCCAGGACCAGGGAGGTGGTGCCGAGCTTGAGGTAGGTGGAGATCTCGGAGAGGTTGGCGTCCCCGATGATCACGTGCAGCCGGCGGTACTTCTCGGCATCGGCGTGCGGCTCGTCGCGGGTGTTGATGATCGGGCGCTTGAGGGTGGTCTCCAGGCCGACCTCGACCTCGAAGTAGTCGGCCCGCTGACTGATCTGGAAGCCGTTGGCCGAGCCGTCCTGCCCGATCCCCACCCGGCCGGCGCCGGTGACCACCTGGCGGGAGACGAAGAACGGGGTGAGGTGGCGGACGATGTCGGCGAACGGCGTCGCCCGCTTCATCAGGTAGTTCTCGTGGGTGCCGTAGGAGGCGCCCTTGTTGTCGGTGTTGTTCTTGTACAGGTGGATGTTCTGCCCGTTGGGCAGTTCCAGGGCGCGCTGTGCGGCGGCTGCCATGATCCGCTCGCCGGCCTTGTCCCAGAGCACGGCGTCGCGCGGGTTGGTCACCTCGGGCGAGCTGAACTCGGGGTGCGCGTGGTCCACGTAGAACCGCGCGCCGTTGGTGAGGATGATGTTGGCGAGGCCGATGTCCTCGTCGGTCAGCTGGCTGGCGTCCGCGACGTCCCGTGCGAGGTCGAAGCCCCTGGCGTCGCGCAGCGGATTCTCCTCCTCGAAGTCCCAGCGGGCCCGCCGTGCCCGGTGCATCGCCGCCGCGTACGCGTTGACGATCTGGGACGAGGTGAGCATGGCGTTGGCGTTGGGGTGCCCCGGCACGGAGATCCCGTACTCGGTCTCGATGCCCATCACGCGCCGTACGGTCATGCGGCCCTCCTTGCCCGGTGTACCGCCCCCGACGGGCGGAACACGCTGACGTACCGCTGTGCAACACCGGCGCCGGCCGTCTGCCTGCGAACGGTGGGTCGAGCCTAGAACGCGGCACCGACCGGCGGGCCCCGAGACGCGCCGTCCGGCTGCGGGGCCACGAGGCACCACAGCCGGACGGGGCGCGGGTTCCGGGACCGCCGACGGTCCGGACCGGATCGGTTACAGGTACTGCCCGGTGTTGGCGACAGTGTCGATCGAGCGGCCGGACTCGGCACCCTGCTTCCCGGTGACCAGGGTCCGGATGAAGACGATCCGCTCGCCCTTCTTGCCGGAGATCCGGGCCCAGTCGTCCGGGTTGGTG